>JAZASH010000001.1:0-122125 GCA_036343395.1 Eubacterium sp.
CAGGTTGTCTTCAGTTCATTTTTATTCAGCGCATAGATGATTGTCAGCTCAAACGCGAACGGATATACCTTGAGGCTTTCTGCGTCGGAGTTCAGCCGGAAGGAGACGGAAGCCTCGGTCTGGCCCGCGATCTCGAACTCGCGATCTCTCGCGAAGCCGTGCTGGCTCATCGGGTACTCATAGCCATTGTAGCGGTAAACATCGCCCTTTAGTGCTCCGACAAAGGGAAACAGGATCGGTGAGGTGCGGTTCCAGTAGGCAGGATCCGCGTTCCACATATACTCCCGTCCGTCCTTTACCAGGCTTTTCAGCTCGGCGCCGTGCGTGTCAAAAATGGCGGTCAACGTGTCATTCTTCAGTTCGATTTGCATGTTTTGTCCCCTCCTTAACATGTATCTGTGTGAGAGCCACCTGATCACCGGTCAGGGTGACAAACAGCCCCTGTGTTTTCGTGTTGATCGTCGTTACATTGTTAATCCGTATACCGGCATTTTCCGTCATGGTGGTTACCTGGTTATCCCGGATCTTAAATCGGATCACGACATCCATTCCCTTTTTGTTCAGGTCCTTCCAGTCATCCCAGTCGGTAAAGTCATCCGTTCTTGTGATCTCCATCTGGTTATCGGCGAGACCGCCGCTGTCCTCCCAGAACTCACCGTCGAGACGGATCAGGGCGAACTCTTTATGGTTCGGTCCGTTCACCTGCTTGTTATCCGAGGTATAGATATCGATGAAGGCGGTATGCCAGATCAGGCGCGCGGTCGGCAGGCTCATCGTGTGGAAGTGGAGTTCTAAGCCATCTCGCAGCGGGATGCCCTCCGAGGCATCCGTGCGGTAACCGTCGATCTGGACATTCGGCACATCGCCGGCAGGTCCTTTGATATAGCTGATCTCCTCTGCGATACGGGTGATGTAGTTTTCCCCGATCGGGTTCTCGGATTTCTGGATCGTAATGCCGTGGATCTGGCAGTTTTCACCGGTGATACCGGCGTACATAAACCGCGTGTTGTCCGGAAGGGCCAGTGTCACCTGCACCGTCCGGATCGCGGACTTGATCGTAAATAAGGCGTGATCCTTATACCGGACAGCGACGATCTCATAGTCGATCCCGGAGTTCTCATCGTCTCCGTCATCGTTGTTGTCGTCGATGCGGTCATCGAGCGTATCGTCGTCCTCGGAAAGCGTGATCTGTGTTTCCAGCTTTCGGACACCGTCGTCGGTGGTCTCGCCGTCAAAGCGGATCGACGCGTATTCAAAGTAGTTGAGTTCTTCGCCGAGAGCGGACTCCTCGTGGTACAGGCCGTCCAGCGAGTCAAATAGAATGAAGGACGGGATGCCCGGGTAGTCATCCGGCACACAGGTCAACCGGATCGTGGTCGGATTACTCGTGATAAGGACACCGTCGGTGACCTCGTCACGCAGCGCGCCGCAGATCAGAGAAGTCTTCTCCGCATGCTCCTTGGTGTCGGTCATCTCCTTCATCTGGAACTCGGAATCCAGATCGATCAGGTGCTGCATCAGCTTGGCGTATTTGGGATCGAACTGGGTGCCGGAATTTTTGATGAACTCCTCGCGGATTTTTTGCTGTGGGATCGCATCGCGGTAGCTCCTCTGTGAGGACATCGCGTCGTAGGCATCGGCAACAGCGAGGATACGACCGAGCTCCGGGATCTCTTCTCCCTTCAGGCCCTCCGGATAACCGGTGCCGTCGTAGCGTTCGTGGTGGAAGTTGGCGCCGATACTCAGGTAAGGCATCTTTTCGATACCGGCCAGGATCTGTCTTCCGATGACCGGATGCTGTTTCATAATCGCATACTCCTCGGCCGTCAGCGCTCCCTTTTTATTGATGATCTCATCGGGGATGGCGATCTTGCCGATATCGTGCAGCAGTGCTGCGTAGTAGATCTCGGTTTGTTCCTTTTCGTCCTTGCCGGCGGCCTCGGCGAGCTGTTTGGCGTATTTCGCCACGCGGACCGAGTGCCCCTGCGTATAGGTCTCCTTGGCATCGAGGGCATCGATCAGCGCCGTCGCGGTCTGGTTGAGCAGTCGCTCGGAGCTCTGCTGGAGCTTGCGCAGATGGTCCATCTCCAGCGTATCGGCGTGCTCGGCACGCTCGTTCATATCTCGCAACGCGGTGATGTAGAGAACGATAACGACGATAGAGGCTGTGATGTTCGTGATGGACAGTCCGTAGATAAAAAGCTGCAGAATACTGGAGATGATCGGGATCACATCAAACAGGATCAGGATGACCCGTAGGGATTTGCGGAATGAATGCCGGTACTGGATGACGACCGTCAGCTGTATGATCATAACGACCAGCGGGATGATAAAACTGATGAAATTCAGCGGTGCGCGCTGGTAGTGGTTGGTCTCGTCAAAGGTATAGTAAAGCCCCGTGAACTGGGACACGACAAGCATAAAGGCATCGGCGATCATGAGAAAATCAGCGGCGACCAGACGCTTTGGTCGCTCGGGGACGATCCCACCCTCGACGAGCATGTGTTTGATGAGCATATTATAGAAAAACAGAATACCGATAATACAGAAAAATGTCAGGAAGTTGGTGATCCTTACCATCCAGTATCCAACCGTGGACGGATCGCCTCGATAGAGGTAGGCAAACCGGTCGGCGATCAGCAGGATGGTCGCATTGGCGTTGATCAGGATAAAGGCAGTCCGGCTTACCGATGAGAGGTTTCGGATCATGACGGAAAAGAACAGCATAAGGCCGCAGATACCAGTCAAAACCAGCATAATATCCAGTTGGTATGATTGCATATAATCCATCTATCAGCCCTCCGGCATAACCAATGTCCCCAAGTCCCCAATCTTCATTATTATAGCAATTTATTAAAAACCTGTCAATCGAAGTCTGTGGAACACGCTGAAAATGTGCATAAACCACCGAAAGTATTGACCATACAGGCAAAATATGGTATGATATATCGCGGATTTGTCTATGATCAAGACGGGGGTATCGTAATGAAAAAAATGGCTGTCGGCCGGATAAGCCGTTCGTTAAAGGCAGGAAGAAAGGCAAAAAGAACCGGAACCCAATTTCAGATCAATCTGCAGCGTTTGTTTGTCATGGCGATCGGTATCGCGATCAACGTGGTGGCAAACTATATTATGTATCGTCTCGACCTGCCGCTCTATCTCGATACCATCGGAACCATTGCCGTTTCTGCCGTGTCCGGGTACCTGTATGGTGCGACGGCGGCCGTGACGACCAATGTGCTCTGTTCTATCTATCAACCGATCTCTCTGTACTATACGAGTGTCAGTGTTTTTATCGCACTGCTCACCGCTTTCTTTATGCATGCACCGAAGCTCCAGAAAAAGCGCTTTATCCCGCTCCTTATCTTCCTCCTGGCTCTGATCGGAGGCGGACTCGGCACGGCGATCCAGTGGGCGCTGACGGGAGGACCGTACTACTCCGACGTCTCAGAGGTGGCAGCGGCTGTCGCCGGAGAGGGGACGGTCGGGTATACGATGCTGTGCATCCTGATCAGTATCGGCTTGGATCTCGTGGATAAAGGTCTCTCGGTCGGGCTGGCATTTTTGCTGGCACACGCGTTGCCGAAGCGCGTACGTGTCCGTATGTGGAATAACAGCTGGATGCAGCGTCCGCTGACCGCAGAGGAGATGCGGGACCAGAAAAAGCGTACCAAAGCGAGAAAGACGCAGCTGAACCGACGGATTTTCTTTATGCTCTTGGCGACGGCGATCCTTCTGGTGACGGTGCAGAGTATCATCTCGATGAAAATCTACGAGGAGAATATCTACGACGAGTATAAAACAAGTGTAGAAAAGGCGTCAAAGTTCGTTGCCGCCTGCGTGGACGGCGATATGGTGGAGGAGTATCTGAAATCCGGTCAGACACTGGGTGGGTGTAACCGACGCGGTTACCAGCAGACGCGTCGAACACTGGAGAACGCCTGCAGAAATATGAACAACATGAAATACATCTACGTCTACAAGATTAAGGACGATGGTGTGTATATCGTATTCGATGTGGATCCGGAGGAAAAGGACACCCATGTCAATCAGCATATCGATATAGATCCGTCCTTCGAGCCGTACAAGGCAGACCTTCTGGCCGGAAAGGAGATCCCGATCATCGAGAGCAATGACCGATATGGTCATTTGTTGACATCCTATACGCCGATTTTTGACTCAGAGGGGACGTGCGTGGCATACGCGGGTGCAGATATCGCTTACGCGAGTCTGGACGCGTATTCGGGGAGCTATATTTTCCGTATCCTGATCATCCTTCTCGGATTCTTTTTACTGCTCCTGAGCTGTGGTCTGTGGCTGACGAAGTTTTTCCTGGTGCAGCCGATCAACGCGATCGCCATCAGCATGGATGACTTCGCCGTGACCGAGGTCGACCAGAAAACCCTCGATCAAAAGGTTAAAAATTTCCGTGAGATCCGCGTCAAAACCGGTGACGAGGTCGAGTTTATGTACGATGCGCTCTGTCGAATGATGACGGCCGTGGCCGAGCAGATGCGAGATCTCCGTCACTATACCGAGGCGACCGCGCAGATGCAGAACGGTCTGATCATCACAATGGCGGACATGGTCGAGAGTCGTGATTCGGATACCGGTGCACATATCCAGAAAACGGCCGCCTATGTCAAGATCATCCTCGAGGGGCTGAAAAAGAAAGGCTACTACGCGGAGAAGCTGACACCGAAGTACATGTCAGATGCCGTGATCTCGGCGCCACTCCACGATGTCGGAAAGATCAACGTCCCCGACGCGGTGCTCAACAAGCCGGGTAAGCTCACCGATGAGGAATACGCTATCATCAAAACCCATACGACGGCGGGCCGCGAGATCATCGAGCGTGCGATCGATACCGTCCACGGGGAGAACTACTTAAAAGAAGCGAGAAACATGGCAGCGTACCACCACGAGCGCTGGGACGGCAAGGGCTATCCGGAGGGACTTCACGGAGAAGTGATCCCTCTGTCTGCGCGTGTCATGGCGGTAGCGGATGTCTTTGACGCGCTGACGTCCAAGCGAGTATACAAGCCGGCATTTCCGCCGGAGGAGGCATTAAGGATTATCCAGGAGGGCTCCGGTACGCAGTTTGATCCGAAGTGTGTAGAGGCCTTCTTTGACTCCCTGACAGAAGTAAAGGTTATCCTGAAAAAATACAATGGTGTTTAAACGGAGGATGATCATGAAACGAAACCATGTAAGAGGATTTCTGACTCTATGCACGGCAGCGGTGCTGGCGTGCAGTCTCGTCGTGTGCCCGATGACGGGAGACGTGGCGAGGGCCGAGAGTGAAAGCATATCGACATCGGTCACGAGCAGTGATGAAACCTCCGGCGGTGGCTATGCCGTCACGGGTCAGGTCGAAGGTGTCGGCTACGCGACGGAGCTGTACGATGCCGAAAACGGCCTGCCGACCTCGGATGCCAACTGTGTTTTCTCGGCGAAGGACGGCTACCTCTGGGTCGGTGGCTACAGTGGTATCTTCCGTTACGACGGGATGACGTTTGAGCGTTTCGACTCGACCAACGGTCTGACCAGCGGTCGTGTGATCTTCCAGGATGATAAGGACCGTATGTGGATCGGAACCAATGACAACGGTATCGTCGTCATGGACAGTATGGATCCGCTGAAGGCAACCCGGATCACGTATAAAGACGGCCTGCCGGCTTCCTCGATCCGAGGGATCTGCCAGTGCGGGGACGGAACCATCGTGGCCGGTACCGCGAGCGGTGTCGTTCGTGTGGATCAGGATATGAAGGTCACGGTCCTTGATGATAAGGTATCGGAAAACCAGTACATCATGCACATGGTCAACGACGGACGTGGAAAAATCTACGCCACGACCAAATCCGGTGATATCCTCGTGATTGAGAACGGCGCTGTAACCGCGAGCTGTCGCGCAGCGTTGTTGGATATCGGTACGGTATCCTACGTTTTCCCCAATCCGAGCCTGCCGGAGAAGCTGTATTTCGGAACCCTGGAAGGAAAGGTATATTACGGACAGCTCGGTCAGAGCAAAGCCGAGATGGAGGAGATTAAGCTGGGTACGGATCCGGAAGAGATCACCTGCATCACGTCCGCCTGCGGCCGGATCTGGATCAATATGCCGTCTCATACCGGTTATCTTGATAAGAACAACCGATATCATATCCTGAAAAATATCCCGCTGAACAACTCCATCGAGATGCTCACAGAGGATTACCAGGGGAACCTCTGGTATGCGTCCTCGCGACAGGGTATCATGAAGGTGGTCAGTTCATCCTTCAGCGATGTGATGAGCCAGGCCTCCCTGTCATCGATGGTGGTCAACGCGACCTGTATGCGTGATAATATGCTGTTTATCGGTGGAGATAACGGCCTGAGGATTCTCAAAAGTGACAAGCTCCCCGTGGAAAATGAGTTGACCAAATACATTGGGACGACGCGTATCCGCGCGATCACCAAGGACACGCATGATAATCTGTGGATCTGCGCCTATGCGGATGACAAGGGTCTGATCTGCTACACACCGGACGAGCGGATGATCCACTATACCACGGATAACGGCCTGATCAACAACGAAACGCGTTGCGCCACGGTCACCTCCGACGGATCGGTCGTCGTCGGGACAAACGGCGGTGTATCCATCATCAAAGACGGTGTGATCGTGAAAAATATCGGCGAGTCCGAGGGGATGAACAACACCTTTATCCTCTCTGTGGCCGAGGGCTGTGACGGACGGATCTATGCGGCCTCGGACGGAAACGGCATCCACGTGATCGACGGCGACAAGCTCACAGAGCTCTCTCGCGACGAGGGTGTCTCGAGTGAGGTCGTGCTGCGCATCAAGCACGACAGCGAGAGAAACGTCGACTGGCTGCTGACCTCCAACTCGATCCAGTATATCCGAAACGGCGAGGTAAAGACGGTTACGTCTTTCCCCTATAACAACAACTTTGATATCTTTTTCGGCAATAACGATACCATCTGGATCCTGGCGTCCTGCGGTATCTACCGCATGAAGGGCGAGGAGATGCTGGCGAACCACGTCAAGGATTACCAGCTCTACACCCTGGCCAACGGACTGCCCGGTGTGCCGACGGCGAACTCGTTCAGCGAGCTGACCGAGGAGGGTGTCCTGTACGTCGCTGAGCGATCCGGTGTGTGCCGGATGGATACAAACAGCATGTACGAGCATGAGACCTCGATCCATCTGGGCATCAAGTCACTCGTCTGCGACGGCAAAGCGATCGAGGCGGTGGAAACCGGTATCTACCGCATCCCCAAGGATGTCGGACGTATCCAGATCAATGTCGCAGCACTTGACTATACGATGTCCAATCCGACGATCAAGGTTTATCTGGATGGAAGCACGGATGAGGGCATCACGGTCCAGCAAAAGGACCTGTCAACGCTCGAATACACGGGCTTACGATACGGAAACTATACCCTCCATATGCAGGTGATCGATCCGGCGAGCGAGGCCGTGCTCCAGGAGGAACAGGTCCGCATCTACAAAAGTCCGAGCTTCATGGAGATGTCCGTTGTGCAGATCCTCGGTATCACGGTACTGATCCTGATCGCGATTTTCTTTGTCTGGAGGATTATGACCAGTACGGTCGTCCGCCGACAGTATCAGGAGATCATGCAGGCAAAGGAAGAAGCCGAGCAGGCCAACATGGCGAAGTCCCGATTCCTCGCCAATATGTCTCACGAGATCCGCACCCCGATCAATACGATCATGGGTATGGACGAGATGCTCCTACGTGAGGAGCCGGAGGGTGTCCCGAAGGAATACTTTACCTCCGTGATCAACTACGCACTCGATATCCGTACCGCGTCGGAGACGCTCCTTGGCCTGATCAACGATATCCTCGATATCTCCAAGATTGAGTCCGGAAAGATGCATCTGGTCGAGCAGGACTACGATACCGTCGAGCTGCTCCGCTCGGTCATCACGATGATCCGGACCCGAAGCGAGCAAAAAGAGCTTACCTTTGATGTCTTTGTCGATGAGAGCCTGCCAAAGACTCTCTGCGGTGACGCCTCGAAGATCAAACAGATTGTGCTGAACCTTTTGACAAACGCCTTGAAATACACGAGTGTGGGAGGCTTCACCCTGTCGGTCAACGTAGACAGTATCGACGGGGAAACCTGTGCACTCCACATCTCCGTCAAGGATACCGGTATCGGTATCAAGTCGGAGGACCTCGAGAAGCTTTTTGTCGCCTATGAGCGACTGGATGAGGAGAAAAATAACGGCATCCAGGGAACCGGCCTCGGTCTCGACATCTCGCGACGCTTTGTCGACCTGATGGACGGCAAACTCTGGTGTGAGAGTGAGTACGGCGAAGGCTCTGAGTTCATCCTTGAGATCACGCAGAAGGTTGTTGACGAGGAGCCGATCGGAGAGTTCCAGGAACACGATGAAGAGATGTCCCAGGGTCCGTACATCCCGCAGTTTATCGCGCCGGAGGCGGAGGTACTCGTTGTCGATGATAACGTGATGAACCTCCAGGTGGTGCGTAATCTGTTAAAGGCGACGCGAGTTTTTGTCACCACCTCTGAAAGCGGTGAGGACGCGCTGGAAAAAATCAAGTACGGCAACTTTGACGTCGTGCTTCTCGATCATATGATGCCCGGCATGGACGGTGTCGAAACGCTGGAAAAAATCCGCGAGACACATCCGGATCTGCCGGTCTACGCGCTGACTGCCAACGCGACAACCGGTGCCGAGTTCTATCTGTCCAAAGGCTTTACCGGTTATCTCACAAAGCCGGTGGACAGCAAAATGATGGAGCGTGCGATCATGAAGCATCTCCCGGAGGAGATCATGCAGAAGCCGGCCGAGGACGCCGCAATGAACGCTCTCACCGAGCTGCCTGAGGAGATGAACTGGGTGAAGGAGGTAGACGGCATCAACGTCGATGACGGTATCCGTGCCTCCGGCGGTGTCGAGTCGTATATCTCCTCGCTGAATACCTTCCTCGACACGATCGAGCCGAGTGAGAACGTGATCCGTAAAGCCTACGATGACAAGGATATTCGCATGTATACTGTCAAGGTACACGCGTTAAAGAGCTCCGCGAGGATCATCGGAGCCGGCCCACTGGCCAAGGATGCCGAGGCCCTCGAGAAGGCTGGAAACAACGAGGATTGGAGCATGATCGATGACAAAACGGACCAGCTCCTCAGCGACCTGCTGGCCTTTAAAGAGAAGCTCGCACCACTGCGTGCCGCCGATGGACAGGACGATCGTGAGGAGATCCCGGAGAGCGAGCTCACCGGTGCCTATCAGGCGCTAAAGGAAGTGATCCCGCAGATGGACTATGATGCCGTGGAGATGATCCTGGACCAGCTGAAGAGTTACCGTCTGCCGGAGGAAGATAAGAAAAAATGCGAAGAACTGACAGCACACCTGAAAAACTTTGATTGGGAAGCAATGGAAATGTTGATTGGATGATACGGAGGGAGCTATGGAGGAAAAATGCAAGACTATCGTAACATCGGAAAATGAGTCGTTTCTTGTCCGTGTCCTGGTGAAAAAGCTCCAGGACGCCGGGATTGATGCGTTTTTCGTGCCGTGGAGTGTGAACCAGCTCGGCAAACGGATCGGCGAGGTCGAGCTCGTCACCGTCTACATGGATGACGGTGAGCGCCCGACGGATAAGACCGCGCATTTTTTGACCGATCACATGATGGATGAGGGAAAACTGCTGATCCTCGTCGGGGAGAAAAATGACCTCCAGCAGGTGCATAAACAGATCCCGCCGGAGGTGATCTACCGCAGCTTTGAGCGCCCGATCGATAACGCCGAGTATGTGGAAACGATCAAGGATTTTTTCCAGAAGGTCGAGGAGGGTACCTTTCGTAAAAGTATCCTGGTCGTGGACGACGATCCCAACTACTTAACCCTGGTCCGTGACTGGCTGAAGGATAAGTATAAGGTTACCATGGCGAACTCCGGTCTGCAGGCGATCAAGTATCTCGGTAAAAATAAAGTCGACCTGATCCTCTTGGATCACGAGATGCCGGTGACGAGCGGACCGCAGGTGCTCGAAATGCTCCGAAGCGATGACGAGACCAAGGATATCCCGGTCGTGTTCCTGACCGGAAAAAGTGACAAGGAAAGCGTCATGGCGGTCGTCGCGTTAAAGCCCGAGGGGTATTTCTTAAAAACGATCGAGCGTGCCGATCTGGTCCATAACCTTGAGACCTTTTTTGCCAAGCATATGACGCATCCGAGTGAGTAAGATAAGATAGAGAAACCCGTCAACCGAACCCGCAGGGAGAGAGCCTATGATCGATATGATCCGTGAGCAACAACTGAATATCATGCTTGCACTGGCAGGAGCCTGCGGTATCTGTGCCTTTTTCGTGTACATGACGCACACGTTCTCGCCGAAAAAAAAGCAGTCACTCCTGTTAATGGAACTCGGCTCGATGATCCTTTTGATCTTTGAGCGCGCTGCGTCCACCTTTGACGGAGATCCGTCCGTGGTCGGTTTCTGGATGGTGAGGATCTGCAACTTCGTGGTATTTTTCCTCACGATCGGCGTGATCTATCTGTTTAACCTGTATCTGGAGGATATTTTCAGCAATGACAAGGAGTTTTTCGGCGTCCCGGACCGCCTGAAGGTGTCCAAGGTCCTGGCGCTCGTCGGCTGCGGTATGGTCGTGATCTCGCAGTTTATCGACCTGTATTATTCGTTTGATGCGAGCAACACGTACCAGCGTGCACCGGGCTTCCTCATCTGCTATTTATTCCCGTTGCTGGTCCCCGTGATCCAGCTTTCTTTCATCCTTCAGGAGTATAAAAAGCTCCACAAGGGTGTGCGAATCTCCCTGATCCTTTTCCCGATCGTCCCGATCGTGGCCGGATGTGTCCAGATGATCGTCTTCGGTATCCTGTTGACCGACATGGCGATCGCGAGTATGTCGATCGTGCTGTATGTCTTTGCGTTGGTGGACATCAACTCCACCGTCGAGGATACGCGGAAAAAGGAGATCGAGATTCTGAAAAAGGAAGGCGAGGAGGAGTTTGCGCTTTTCGAGCAGATCGTCACCGCCTTTGTCGGCGCGGTCGATGCCAAGGATGTCAACCGCAAGGGACACGCCGCGCGTGTGGCCGGCTATGCGAGACGGCTGGCAGAGATCACCGGCAAGACGGAGGAGGAGTGCCAGGCGGCGTATTTTTCTGCGCTGCTGCACGATGTCGGCAAGATCACACTTCCGGATAAGATCGTCAAAAAGAAAGGAAAGATGACGGAGAAGGAGAGTCAGCTTTTCAATGAGCATGTAAAACGAGGACAGGAGATCCTGAAAAATATCACCGAGTTTCCGTATCTGAAGGATGCCGCCGGTTATCACCACGAGTGGTATGACGGGACCGGATATCCCGGGAAGTACGCCGGCAAGGAGATCCCGGATATGGCGAGACTCGTTGCGTTGGCGGATGCCTACGACGATATGACGTCAATCCGTGAGGATCGGGAGCCGTTCCCGCAGCAGGTGATCCGCGAGGAGATCATCAAGGAATCCGGTAAGCATTTTGATCCGACGTATGCCAAGGCGATGCTCTCGATGATCGATGATGATAAGGATTATCAGTTGCGTGAGCATCACGCACAGGAGGTCGAGGGACTCGAGGACGAGTTGACTTGTGATGCGTACCGGAGTAAGTGCTCCAACGGGATCCCCGTCACGGAGGAGATCGGCAAGATATCCTTCCGCTTCGAGCCTAAGGAGCTGGCAGAGGGTGAGTTTGCCGCACCGTCCATCATAATTTTTGACGCGATGGATGGACGTACCCATACCAGGGAAAGCTCGATCAAGATTAACCATTATATGGAATACGGCGAGGTCTGGTTTGACGGTCATATGATCTGCACCAGAGCACGCAATATGAAAATAAAAACGAAAGAATGTGCGATAGAGGATGATCTGTACCGGGTTGAGGTGGTCCGTGTGCGCGATCACGCCCGCGTGAGCATGATCGGAGCCGGCCTGCAATCCGAGGTGATCGTAGCTCTGCCGGACAGCTCCGGTGGACTCTTTGTCTCGATCACAGGGGAGAACTGCCACATCTCGAATATCCAGAACGATCCGGTCGGTATCTCCCTGAAGGAGGGCGACATCCCGCGTATCGTCGATGAGGTCACCTATATCGATCGTATGGTGGGTGACGTGCCGAACATCCAGGTGGACAGCTACTGTTCTGCCTCGACGGAGGGGATGAGTGTCTCCAACGGTATGGAGATCGTTTTCCATACGATGACACTGCCGGGCGCCAATCTGGTGTGGAACTGCCCGTTCCTCGTATTTTTCAAGTCGGATGATCATCGGATGTACGGGCCGAACTACGATGAGCTCGTCCTCGTCCGTCTGGACGGTGAGAGCATCGAGACCGGTGGACGCGCGAGGAGCACGACGGAGACCCGCCGCGGGGAGGACTTCGAGAGCTGGGATAAATGGAAAGAATACAATAAAAAAGGCTTTGAATGTAAGGTTACGCTTCGCCGGAACAACAACCGTATCCTGATGCATACGGAGAACGCCGGCATCGACGTAAAGAGTACGATCTACACGGAGGACTGGACGGAGGATATCCGCGTCGCTGTCACGGGCGATCAGTGCGCGTTGACAGATATCAGGTTCATCGCGTGACAAATGTCATATCAAGTACTGACAGAGGGCACTTGCGAAAGCAGGTGCCTTTTTTTATAATGAGTTCAGAAAGTTAACCTTGGGAGGTGCGCTATGGAAAACACAGTGGTAAAAATCGACAATCTGGTCAAGCGTTACTCGGAGCTGATCGCACTCGATCATCTCAGTCTGGAGATCAAGGAGGGTGAGGTCTTCGGTCTGCTCGGCCCCAACGGCTGCGGCAAGACGACGACGATCAGCTGCCTGCTCTCGCTGCTGGCTTATGACAAGGGCGAGATCGAGGTCTTTGGTAAGCCGATGACACCGACGAGCTACGACTCGAAGAGGGACATCGGAATCATCATGCAGAACGTGGCCGTGTTTGACGAACTGTCCGTGTACGAGAACATCGACTGCTTCTGCGGTCTGTACATCACAGACAAGGAACAGAGAAAAAAGTACGTAGAAGAAGCGATCGAGTTTGTCGGTCTGCAGGACTTCAAAAAGTTCCGTCCGAAAAAGCTTTCCGGCGGTCTCCTGCGTCGACTGAATATCGCTTGCGGAATCGCACACAAGCCGAAGCTGATCATCCTCGATGAGCCGACAGTGGCAGTCGATCCGCAGAGCAGAAACAAGATCCTCGAGGGAATCTTGGAGCTGAACAAACAGGGTGCGACGATCATCTACACCACCCATTATATGGAAGAGGTGGAGCAGATCTGTTCACGGATCGCCATCCTGGATAAGGGTAAAAAGATCGCCGAGGGCACCAAGGACGAGCTCAAGCGTATGATCAAAAATACGGAGACGGTCACCATCGAGGTGCCGGATCTTCCGGAGGAGATCATCGCGAAGATGCGCGAGCTTCCGCATGTATACGAGGTGACCTATGGTGTCTCCCGTGACGAATACGAGGGCGGTACCCGCCGCGATCATCGTCTCGAGATACGCTGCTCCGGCGGTAAGCATAACCTGACAAGAATCCTTGCGGTTTTGCAGGATGCGGATGTTCACTTCGGACGTGTTTATACGGAACTCCCGACACTGAACGACGTCTTCCTGGAGATCACAGGTAAGGAACTCCGAGACAAGGATGAACACGAGGAGGGATAAGCTATGTTTTGGCATAATCTGAAATACGAGGTTCTGACCACGATCCGCGTCCGGGACCTGATCATGTGGATGATGATCTTTCCGGTGGTTCTGGGAGCATTTTTCAAGATCGCCTTCGGCAGTATCTATGAAAAGGACACCCTCTTTGATACCATCCCGACCGCGGTTGTTGAGGATACCAAAAATGAAGTCTTTCACTCGGTCATCGATGAGATGGAAAAGGGTGACAATCCGCTTTTAAAGGTCTCTTATTTGAGCGAATCGGATGCGATGAAGGCGCTCGAGAATGACGAGGTCAAAGGGATCCTGTTTGTCAGTGATAAAGTGACACTCAAGATCAAAAACTCGGGTTACGAGCAGACGATCCTGAAGAAGTTTGCTGAGCGATATATGGCACAGGAGTCGATCATCCTCAATACGGTAGCGACCAATCCGATGCAGCTGGAGACCGTGGTGAAGGTGCTGTCTCAGGATATGACGATAAAGGAGGACCGCCCGATGACGGACGGAAATACCGATCCTTTCGTCACATATATGTACAACCTGATCGCGATGGTGGCGATGTTCGGATCGGTTACGGGACTGCATATCGCGGTTGCTAATCAGGCCAATCTGTCGCAGCTCGGTGCGAGACGGAACTGTGCACCGACACCGAAGATTATCACGGTGGTAACGGGACTGCTGGGAAGCTACCTGGCACAGGCAGTCTGCGTCGTCATCTGTGTAACATTCCAGGCGCTGGTACTCGGTGTCGACTACGGCACGCGACTCCCGCTGGTGTATCTGGGCGGGATCCTCGGCGGCGTGATGGGTGTTTCGATCGGATTTTTCGTCGGATCCATATCGACCTGGTCAGAGGGATTCAAGGTCGGCGTGGTGATGAGTGTGTCGATGGTCATGTGTTTCTTAAGCGGGCTGATGTTCGGGGATATCAAGGCGATCTTAGAGATCCACGCGCCGATCGTAAACGACTTAAATCCGGCAGCGCTCGTTGCGGATTCGTTCTACTACCTGAACGTCGATGCGGATCTGAGCAGATTTTTCATGAGGATCCTGATGATAGTGGGATATGCGATGGTATTTGCCATCGGCGGACTATTTATGACAAGGAGGAGACGCTATGCAAGTCTTTAATCTGTTTTTTAAGATCGCCAAGAGCAAGCTTCCGAGCGGTTTGATCTATATGATCGTATTCTTCGCCGTTTGCTTCCCTATGTCAAAGATTTCTGCCGAGAAGACGTCCTTTGAGGAGACCCGGATTTCCGTCGTTGTTTTTGACGAGGACAAGACACCGGAGAGTCAGAGACTGATCGAAGATATCGGGAAAAAACATAAGATCAAGGAACTGAAAAACGATCAGGAACTGATCCTTGACGCGATGTACTATGGACAGGTGGACTATACGCTTTCCATCAAGAAAGGATATGCGGAGAATCTGAAAAAGACCGACGAGACGGACACAAAGGATGCTCTGTTTGAAACCTTCCATCTGCATGACAGCTATGCGACAGCGATGATGGAGCAGTATCTGGATGAGTATGTCCGCACGGTACGCTCCTATGTCGCGGGTGGCAATGAACTGAGTGCTGCCATCGATAAGACAGAAAAGCAGATCGGAGTCGAGGCGGAGGTTGATCTTGTCGATTTTGATGAGAAGACGGTCGTCGACGAAAACTATACACAGAGTTATGCTTTCGTATTCCGATATATGCCGTACATTTTCATCGCGGTATTTATCAATGTTCTCTGTCCGATCCTGATCGTGATGAAGAAAAAGGATCAGCGTTTCCGGATGAACTGTTCAAGTACGAAGATGTCCAGTTTTTCCGCTCAGATTTTCGGCGCCAGCGCCGTTCTGGGAGGTGCGATCTGGTTGTTCGTGATGATCGGCAGTATGATCATGTACGGTGGTGTTTTCCAGGGTACCAACTGCTGGATCGCCGTTGCGAACTCCGTGATCTTTGCCATGATTTCCGCAGCCATCGCGATCATCGTGTCGACCTTCTGCCCCAGTGAGAATGTCGTCAACATGATCACGCAGAGTGTGGGACTCGGGATGTGTTTTCTGTGCGGTGTGTTTGTACCGCAGTCATTGTTGGGCGACGGTGTACTCGCAGCAGCGAGGTTCCTGCCGGCTTACTGGTATGAGAAGGCCAACGACATCCTCTGTGGTGCGCAGTCCGGTGATCTCGGTGATGTCGGTGTGTGTATGCTGATCGAGGGCGGCTTCCTCGTTGCACTGGTTTTGGTAACCATGCTGTTATCGAGACAGCGGCCGCAGGGTCATGCGAGAAAGAGTAAGGCCGTGACAGAGTGATCGGAACCCCGATCTCATCCATAAACCATACAAAAAAACCACTGCGTTGCAGTGGTTTTTTTGTTGTATACGTACTCTTTCTTCCCCTCTGTCATCGGCTGTCCGATGCACTACCCGATCTCGTGTGTTTTGGCATCCTCTACGATATCGGTATCAGGCCTGTCGCCTGAGTCATTGTCATGATGCTTCATCCGCATGCAGACCACAGTGACACATACACCGGCCATAAATGCTACGATCGCTAACAGCACATAGCCGCCCACGTCCTCAAACAGCATCGTAGCTCCGGCATACAGGCTCGCTGTCGTCCCCTGATGAACTCCACCCTGGAGTACAACCAGCGCGACCAGACACATCAGTAATGCGCAACTCGCTGCACCGTATAGCCTGGTCTTTCGACGTTCTTTCATCTGTCGCCGGACTCGCATCTTCTGATGGAGCCTTGCGACTCTCTCCTCGTTGGTCATAGCCATGCCCCCTTCGGTACTACTCATCTATGTGAAACATCTCCTCTTTAGGTGTTCATTTATATAGTGTCACGTTTCACATAAAAGTCCTAAGTAAAATTTTATTTTTTTTCAATCCGGTTTCTTTTCCGTGAGAAGAAGCATTTTTGCCTGCTTTCTCTGGTAGAAGATGAGGGAGGTGAGCAGGATCACGATCGGGATGGCACTGCCCACCCAGAGGCTCACGCCCTCTTCCTTAATCAGGATATTGAATATCGCATGAAATGTGATCGCGGAGCACAGTACAGCAAATACGCCGACGGCGCGCAGCCAGGTCCGCTCCCACAGATAATACAGCCCGATGGCTATCATCATACCGCACACTACGTGCATCGCGCCGGTACCGAAGCCACGGATCAAAAGGCGAAGGATCTCCGACGTCCCGTACGAGGTCATAAAGCAGACATTCTCGAAGGTCGCAAAACCTACGGCGATCACGACGATACCGTTGATGGAGTTGCTCTTTTTCGGATCAAAAACGAGCAGATAAAAGAGCACCGGTAAAAACTTGAGGATCTCCTCGATGGCCGGGATGATCTCATAGGACATCGAGGACGCATCGATCCGGAAGGTCATAGCGAGAAAGCTGTTGACGTAGGCCGCCAGGACGCAGCACGTCATACCGGCTAAAAGGAAGATCAGAGCCCGCCGCCAGACTCCGCGCAAATACAGGATCGCGATCAAAAGAGGCGCCGCCAGGCAGACATAGGTGTTCTCAATGTACGTCATAGACTGCGATCACCTCCTTGGATATGATGGGGATATAAAACGGACAGCTGATGGTGATCAGCGTGTCACAACCGTAATACGCATACTGGAAAAAGTCGATATCCGAGAAGCACGACGCTGTCCAGGCCCCGTACTCCATCAGACAAAAGAAGCATGCCATCATACAGATCCATCGGTTCGTATGGTTTTTCTCCAGGAGTCCCCGGAGCGAGGTATAGAGCACCAGCCCCATCAGCGCCGCGTAGATTACGTTGCTGACATAGGCACCCCATTGCATATAAAAGACGGCCATGGCAAAGGTAAAGATCGGTCCCAGGACCGGGATCGCTCTGCGCCATAGAGCCCTGTCAGACGGCGTATCACCGTCTCGGGAGGCCGTCCTCCCGCTGATCTCCATGCGGATCAGCAGATAGAGAAACAGGATCGACGCATACCAGCTGAGATCTGAAATCAGTGCGATCTCCGGCGTTTCTCCATAATAAAAAAGGCACATCTGCCAGTAGATATCTCCCAGCAGGCGGCTTCCGAAAAAGAACGTCAGACATGTCCATCCCCCGGTCCGATCCTTGCCAAAGCCACGATACAGGGCGATCGCAAGACAGCTAAACAGGACGACGCATTGGACGATATTCTCGATACTTTCTATCATACACACCCTTTCGATCACGCGAACTTCGAATCCGTGATCCCTTCCTTTTCCAACTCGATACGCATCGCTTTTTTTCCGTTCAGGAGGAGGTTGTCGATCCTCTTTTTCCCGCATTTCAGCACCTCTGCCGCCTGCTCATAGCTGAGTTCCATGATGTAGACGAGCCACAGTGCCTCGCGGTACTGGGCAGCGATCCGGTTCAGACAGTGGTGGATCACAGTCGCCAACTCGCCAGACAGCACCTCCTGCTCCGGCTTATCCTCCGCGAGGATCTCCTCGGACAGGCTGAACTCTCCCCGACGGATCTTGGTTTTCCATAGGCGGTTGGCCTTATTGCGGGCGACCTTGAACAAATACGCACGAAAGCACCCTTCCCGGATCTTCGGTTTATCGATCAAGATCACGGCAAAGGTCTCCAACATCAGATCCTCGGCGTCATGGACATTATCAAGAAGTGAGTTCAGATAGGTGGTCAGTACGTCCGCATACCGCAGCATCAGTGCATCCCCGGAGGCGGTATCGCCCTCTCGGTAGCGCCGGTACAGGACATCGTCCGGCGCGGATGAGTCGGTAAGTTGCATCCTTTCAAGTCCCTCCGATTCACTATTTTACTCTATCTGCGGGAGGCTGTCAATGACTTCACGAGGCGCAGAAACCGGCCCGGATCAAAAGAATTCTTGAAAAACAGCCATTTTTAGAGTAAAATATATATATTGTTTGTTGGATTCGGGCTGCCGCTCATCACGTACATCCCGATCAACGTTTTCTACATAATGAAGCGAAAAAAACTGTTGGAAGGTTGACAAAGGACGTGGTTTCTACTATAATGTAGAATGGTTTATTTTTCAGATTTAACTATATATTATTAAGAAAGGCGAGGTATAAAGGTATGGCAGTTGATTTAAGTAAGTACGGAATTACAGACGTGACGGAGATTGTGCGCAACCCGTCGTATGAGGATCTTTACAAGGATGAGATGGACCCGTCTCTCACGGGTTTTGACAAGGGTGTGGAGACCGAGCTGGGTGCGGTTAACGTTATGACCGGTATTTACACCGGACGTTCTCCGAAGGATAAGTTCATCGTTATGGATGAGAACTCCAAGGACACCGTATGGTGGACCTCCGATGAGTATCCGAACGACAACCACGTAGCATCTCAGGAGTGCTGGGAGGCTGTAAAGGAGATCGCAAAGAAAGAGCTCTCCGGCAAAAAGCTCTATGTCGTAGATGCTTACTGCGGCGCAAACAAAGACACCCGCATGGCAGTCCGCTTCATTATGGAGGTGGCTTGGCAGGCACACTTCATCAAGAACATGTTCATCCAGCCGACCGCTGAGGAACTGGAGACTTACGAGCCGGATTTCGTTGTATACAACGCTTCCAAGGCAAAGGTTGAGAATTACAAAGAGTTGGGGCTGAATTCCGAAACAGCTGTCGTATTTAACATCACCTCCCGCGAGCAGGTTATCATTAACACCTGGTACGGTGGTGAGATGAAAAAGGGAATCTTCTCCATGATGAACTACTACCTGCCGCTGAAGGGCATCGCAGCTATGCACTGCTCGGCTAACACCGATATGCAGGGTAAGAACACCGCGATCTTCTTTGGTCTGTCAGGTACCGGTAAGACCACACTTTCTACCGATCCGAAGCGTTTGCTCATCGGTGATGACGAGCATGGTTGGGACGACAACGGCGTCTTCAACTTCGAGGGTGGTTGCTATGCTAAGGTTATCAATCTGGATAAGGAGTCGGAGCCGGATATCTACAACGCGATCAAGAGAAATGCGCTTCTCGAGAACGTAACCGTAGATGCCAACGGCAAGATCGACTTTGCTGATAAGAGCGTAACCGAGAACACACGTGTTTCCTATCCGATCGATCATATCGAGAAGATCGCGCTCAATGTAAATCCGGTTTCAGCAGGACCGGCAGCGGATAATGTCATCTTTCTTTCCGCTGATGCGTTCGGCGTACTTCCGCCGGTATCGATCCTGACTCCGGAGCAGACCCAGTACTACTTCCTGAGCGGATTTACCGCAAAGCTTGCCGGTACCGAGCGTGGTATCACCGAGCCGACACCGACCTTCTCGGCTTGCTTCGGTCAGGCATTCCTGGAGCTCCATCCGACCAAATACGGTGAGGAGCTGGTAAAGAGAATGAAGCAGAGCGGTGCAAAGGCATACCTCGTTAACACCGGATGGAACGGCACCGGTAAGCGTATCTCCATCAAGGATACTCGTGGTATCATCGATGCGATCCTGAGCGGTGACGTGTTGAAGGCTGAAACCAAGACGATTCCGATCTTCAACTTTGAGGTTCCGACCGCACTTCCGGGTGTGGATACCGGCATTCTCGATCCGCGTGATACCTATGCGGATGCCTCCGAGTGGGATAAGAAGGCGGAGGATCTGGCAGGCCGCTTTATCAAGAACTTTGCGAAGTATACCGGAAACGATGCCGGTAAGGCTTTGGTAGCAGCTGGACCGCAGCTGTAATTACACAGATTTTTTAGGACAGATAGTGCTCGCTGCGTGCCCGGGTGACGCCTGACAGGTGTTGTCCGGGCACGGGTGGGCTCTCGTCCTTGCTTTTGCAGGGTGCAGGAAAGACGGGAAGGGAGTCGATCGCCAATGGCATTGCTTGGTAAGCACAAAGAATATATGGCATCGAAGCCGCTGGATAGTCGTGTTTTTATGATCGTCCTGGTGGCAGGATCTCTGACGGCACTTTTGTCTGCGATCTTCACGATCATAGAGGGGCTGGGTCCCGGTGCGTCGTTGTCGACGCTGGCCTGTCTTTTGATGCTGATCGGTCTGATGATCCTGGCGTTTGTCTTTGATAAAGAGGCGCTGTGTCATGTCTTGCTCTGCCTGGTACTGAACTTTGTTTTGCTTCCCGTGGCGTTTTTCTATTGCGGGGGGATCCGCAGCGGGATGATGCTGTATTTTTTGACAGCGCTTTACATCGTCGTGCCGACGGTGACCAATCGTAAAACCCGATTGATCGTCTATATTCTCTCCGCGCTGATGCTATCAGCGACCTTTGAGGTGGCGTATGTGGTGTTCCCGGAGTGGGTAACGCCGGTGTCGGATCAGGCATGGCGGATCGATGTGATCGCGTCCTTTATTCTGAATGCATTATGTATCTATCTGGTGTCTTCGCTGACGGTGCAGGCGTATCATGAGCAGGCAGCGGCGAACGAAGAACTGGTTAAAAAACTCGAATCGATGACGGTTCACGATGAGCTGACCGGTGTGTTTAACCGACGTGAGCTGTTCCGCGTCCTCGAGGAGGACGTGATGCGGGCATCTGCGGATGACCTGTACTGTATGTTTATTTTTGATGTGGACGATTTTAAGCATGCCAACGATACGTATGGGCATGTTTTTGGAGATAAGGTGCTCTGTGAGGTGGCGAGATGTCTTCAGGAGGAGATGCAGACCATCGAAGAGGGCGAGATCGCGGCCAGATATGGCGGCGAGGAGTTCGTGGCTGTTTTCCATGATGCAGATTTCGAGACCTCCTATGCGCGTGCCGAGAAGGTACGTCAAAAGGTGGAGGAACTCCGTTTCTACGAGAACCCGGAGTTTCGTGTGACGATCAGCGGCGGTGTGGACCGATGCAACGGCATGCGACCGCGGTACGCGTTACGGCAGGTGGACGATCTTCTGTTCCTGGCAAAGACCACGGGAAAGAACCAAATAACAAGGAAATTCTAGGTTGGAGGATTTTGTATGGCGGAGTTTCAGTTGAGCTGCTGCTCGGCGGCAGATCTGTCGGAGGCGTATTTCAAGGAGAGAGATATCATCTACCTTTGCTTCCACTTCGAGATCGACGGCGAGGATTTTATGGATGACCTCGGGCACACGATCCCACCGCAGGAGCTGTTCCGACGGATGGATGCCGGTGCGCAGACCAAGACA
Source organism: Eubacterium sp. (assembly GCA_036343395.1). Taxonomy (GTDB): domain Bacteria; phylum Bacillota; class Clostridia; order Lachnospirales; family Lachnospiraceae; genus Eubacterium_F. The sequence goes on from JAZASH010000001.1 coordinate 21,879, forward strand.
TCCCAGGTGTCGATCGGCGAGTACACGGAGTTTTTCCGTGCGACTCTGTCGGAGGGGAGAGATCTCCTGCACGTGACGTTATCCAGTGGACTGTCCGGCACATATAACTCGGCGATGATCGCCAAGGAGATCGTAGAGGAGGAGTATCCGGATCGTAAAATCTATGTGATCGATTCGCTGGCAGCGAGCAGTGGGTTTGGTCTTTTTGTGGATAAGCTGGCGGACATGCGTGATGCCGGTATCGATATCGATGCGGTTTACGAGTGGGGCGAGGCAAACAAGCTTCGTCTGCATCACTGGTTCTTCTCCACGGATCTGACCTACTATATCCGTGGCGGTCGCGTGTCCAAGACGGCCGGAGCGATCGGCACGATGCTGAATATCTGCCCGCTTTTGAATGTTGATTTTGAGGGACATCTGATCCCGCGTGAAAAGGTACGGACCAAGAAAAAGGTCCTTCGTCGTACGCTGGAAAAGATGGTGCAGTATGCGGAGAACGGGACCGAGTACAACGGTCGCGTATTCATCAGTCATGCGCTGTCCGAGGACGACGCTAAGGTTTTGGCAGACATGATCGAGAAAAAATTCCCGAAGATTTCCCTGCCGATCCAGATTTTTCCGATCGGAGCGACGATCGGCTCGCACTCAGGCCCGGGTACCGTGGCACTGTTTTTCTGGGGCGAGGAGAGGAAGGACTGACGGATGGAACACGTTTCAAAAAAAGTATATAACATAACCCTGGCGGCGATGATCGCGGCGCTCTACGTGGTACTTACCTTTGTGTCCAATGCGTTTGGGCTGGCGAGCGGTGTGATCCAGGTCCGCATTTCGGAGGCATTGACGATCCTGCCGTTTTTCACACCGGCAGCGATCCCGGGACTGGCGATCGGATGCCTGTTGTCAAACTGGTTAACAGGCTGTGTACTGCCGGATATTCTTTTCGGCACACTGGCGACGCTGATCGGAGCACTGGGCTCGTATGCGCTCCGCAAGTATAAGTTTTTAGTACCGATCCCGCCGATCCTGGCAAACATGTTGATCGTACCGTGGGTGCTGCGCTTTGCGTATGACGTACCGGACGGTATCCCTTATATGATGGCGACCGTCGGCGCCGGCGAGGTGATCGCCTGCGGCGTGCTGGGGCTCGCGCTATTATTTATCCTGATCCCGATCCGATCGGCGATCACGCCCGGACGTGACAACGAGGGAGGAACACCAAAGGAATGAACCGGATTACTCTGACCGTTATAATCCTTATTCTGCTCGGTGTGATCGGGTATTATTGGGTTACCGACTGGTCGAAGCCGGAGGCATTTGAGGACAGCAACCGCCCGCTTCCCTTTGGCGTGGAGGCAGCGTCGGGAGAGGCTGTATCAGGCTCGGCGGCATCCGAGTCGGCAACGGAGTTGCTACCGCGTGATATCACGCAGATCCTCGACCCGAGTAAGTCCGTACCGCTCGACACGATACCGGAGAGTATCACGGTACTAGTGAACCGCGCCTTTCTGCTCCCCGAGGATTATATCCCGGAGGCGCTGAAAAAGGTCAAGATCCCGTTTGACACGACGATCGTTACGGAGAAAAACAACCTCCGCAGTGAGGCGGCTCTGCAACTGGAAAAAATGGTCAAGGCGGCGAAGAAAAAGAAGATCAAAATCGTCGGGGTATCGGGGTATCGCTCCTACGTGAGACAGAAGTCGGTGTTTGAGCAGAGTGCCATCGACCACGGCAAGGAGCACGCGGATAAGTACTGTGCGATCCCGGGCTCGAGTGAGCATCAGACCGGACTGGCGATCGATGTATCGACACCGGAGATTGCAAATGTATTAGAGGAAAAATTCGCCGATACCAAGGCCGGTAAGTGGGTTGAAAAAAACAGTTATAAATATGGATTTGTAGTCCGCTATCCAAAGGGCAAACAGAAGATCACCGGGTACAATTATGAACCCTGGCATCTGCGTTATGTCGGATTAAAAACAGCGGAATATTTATATAAAAATAAACTTACGTTGGAGGAGTTTTATAACGTAAGTATGAACAAAGAAAACAAGGAGTGGAGGAACGATCTGTGAGAAGCATAATAATGGTACTGGTTTATCTGATCATATGCATCCTTTCCATCCCGTTTCTCCTGGCCCTGCTGCTCGTCCGGGCGATCAATGAACGGGCGGCGGCGGTGTTCTCCCAGAAGATCGTATGGTTGGCCTTCCGCCTGTGTATGCTGATCTCGGGTTGTAAAAGAGAGATCGTCGGCAGAGAGCGTGTACCGATGGATACCGCTGTTATGTATGCGGCCAATCATCGTAGTTTTTATGATATTATTTTGATGTATACAGCGGTACCTAATCAAACAGCTTTTATCGCAAAAATAGAGATGAAAAAGTTTGTTTGCATCGCGCAGTGGATGTACTTTTTAAACTGTCTGTTTATGGACCGCGGGGATATCAAACAAAACCTGCAGACGATACTAAAAGCGATCGAACTGGTCAAGAATAATTACTCGGTTTATATTGCGCCGGAGGGGACGCGCAACGCGACGGATGAGCTGTTGCCTTTCCACGAGGGCAGTATGAAGATCGCGACCAAGGGTAAGGTGCCGATCGTGCCGGTCGTCTTTACCGGGACCGAGGAGATCCTCGAAAAGCATCTGCCGTGGATCCATCGGGGCAAGATCCGTATCGAGTTCGGGGATCCGATCTATCCGGATCAGCTGGAGCCCGAGCAGAAAAAACACATCGGCGAGTATACGCGAGGTGTGATCCAGGAAATGTATAATAAAGCAAAGGAGATAGAAGGATGAAAGTATTATTGATCGTAATGCTGGTGATCATTGCTGTTCTTCTTGTCGGCGTTATAGTGCTCTATTTCGTCGGAAAGAAACTGCAGAAGAGACAGGAAGAGAGCCAGGTACAGATGGAGGCAGCATCCCAGGTGGCGACGATCCTCGTGATCGACAAGGCCAGGATGAAGATAAAGGAGGCTGGTCTCCCGTCAGTGGTGTATGAAAATACGCCGAAGTATCTGCGGCGATCGAAGATCCCTGTGGTCAAGGCGAAGATCGGACCAAAGATCATGACGCTGATGTGCGATGAGAAGATTTTTCCGGTGCTGCCGGTAAAGAAAAACATCAAGGTTAAGCTCAGCGGTATTTATATCATGGGCGTGATCGGCCGTGGTGTGCTCGAGCAGCCGGAGGAGAAAAAGAAGGGACTGTTTAAGCGGTTCCACGATCGCGTATCGCTGAATAAATAAGCGCAGGCAGCGGCTCGATCGCTGACTCAGGATGGCTCGGGCAGCGCACTGTGCCGACCGGGCAGAAACAGGTTAATAGTATATAACAGAAAAAGCAGAGCGACTCTGCTTTTTCTGACATATAGGAGTCGTTATGGAGATACCCTCGGGAGCAAGACAGATCATAGAGGCACTGGAGCACCACGGTTATGAGGCTTATATCGTGGGTGGTTGCGTGCGCGATATGCTCATCGATCGGGTGCCAGAGGACTGGGACATCACGACGTCCGCGGAGCCGGATCAGGTGAAACGGATTTTCCGCCGGACAGTGGACACCGGGATCGAGCACGGGACGGTGACGGTGCTGATCGGTGACGAGGGGTATGAGGTGACGACGTACCGGACGGACGGGATCTATGAGGATCATCGGCATCCGACCGAGGTGACTTTTACGCCGAATCTCGAGGAGGATTTAAAGCGTCGCGACTTTACGATCAACGCGATGGCGTATAATGAAAAAGACGGACTGGTGGATCTGTTCGGTGGCCAGGAGGACTTGGAGCGCGGGATCATCCGCTGCGTCGGTGATCCGATGCAGCGTTTCGACGAGGATGCGCTCCGGATGCTCCGCGGGATTCGCTTTGCCGGGCAGTTGCTTTTTGAGATCGAGGAGAGTACGCTGGCAGCGATCCGTGAGCTCGCGCCGACGCTCGTCAATATCAGTGCCGAGCGTATCCGCGTGGAGCTGACCAAGCTTTTGATCTCCGCCGGATCGGATCGGCTGCGGCTGGCCTACGAGACTGGGCTGACGCCGTATTTCCTGCCCGAGTTTGATGCGATGATGCGCTGCCCGCAGGCTAACCCGCACCACTGTTACGATGTCGGCGAGCACACGCTGGCTGCGATCGCCGCGGTCAACAGCTATGTGGCAGATGGCGAGCGGACAGGTTTGGACGGGGACATCGGCCGAGAGGCAGCCGGGGCGGATGGCGTGCCGGTTGACCGCAAGCAGCACATCGCGCTGGCCTTCGCAGCACTGTTGCATGACGTGGCGAAGCCGGTCTGTAAGACGACGGACGAGGAGGGCATTGACCACTTCCACGGCCATGATGTGAAGGGCGAGGAGATGGCCGGACAGATCCTGCGTCGCCTGAAGTTCGACAACGACACGATCCGCCTGGTAAAGACGCTCGTCCGCTGGCACGACGTCCGCTACAAAGCCTGTGTGGAGTATCCGGACACCGATGCGATGGGGGAGGGCGACGTGAAACCTCTCGAACTGCGCTACTCGCCGAAGGGTCGCAAGTCGATGCGCCGTCTGATGAACCGCGCCGGACGTGACACGATGCCATTTTTATTCCTGCTCCAGCGAGCAGATATCTGCGCGCAGAGCGATCATAAACGAGACGAAAAGCAGCAGGTCCTCGCGGCCGGCGAGCGCTGCTACCGCGAGATCTGTGAGGCACAGGATGCGGTGACGATCAGCGAGCTCGCGATCACGGGGCGCGATCTGATCGACGAAAAGGGCTATCAACCCGGCCCGGCGATCGGTGCCGAGCTGGCCCGCCTGCTCGACCTCGTCATGGAGGATCCGTCGCTCAACACGCGGGAGCAGCTGTTGGATGAGACACACCTGCCGGTATGAGCCATGCCGCAGACACCCACGGGCGTGAGCTGTGACACAGACAATAGCCGGGCGCAGTGCCTGCGTGTGCCCCGGGCATTGACTTTTGATTAGAATTGTGATAGAATACACTTCGTGTGAGGGCAGCCACGATGGGCCGGCCCGCACCGAAGGGTAACGAAAAGTCAGCAGGTAGATTGCGAGGGACAGTATGGAAGAATTTTTATCAGATGACGATTTAAACAATCTTTTGGGTGGCGATCCGGATGCTTTGGCCGGCGAGCTCGAGATCGAGGGCCTGGACGAGGCGATGGAGATGAGCGCATCAAACCGCCGTTATGAGGAAATTATCAAAAAACACGCGGACGAACAGTGATGGCATCCAAAAAGTACAAGACTGAACAGGTAAAGGACGTCAGTACTCTCGTGAAGTTTTTCTTCACACTAGGGGTTCTGGCGGTTCTTTTATTTATCGGGATATATTTCTACGCAAGGGTCAACAATTCACCAACAGCCGTAGTAGACGAGTATGTGAGCGGGTTTATGGCAAAAAGCCCGTCCCGTATTTTCCGTACCCTGAATCTCAAAAACACCCGGTTTGTCACGCCGGACACGCTGGACACCCTGCTCGAGTCCATCGCGGACTACGACAAGATCACGGCCTACTCCCTGGTCAAGGAGTCCGAGGAGGAGGGCAAGGTTACCTACAAGGTCAACTACATGATGGGGCGCCTCGAGAGTCCGTTTTCTCAGGTACTGACGTTGAAGCAGACTGACGAGCCCTATCTGTTCTTTTTCAAAAAATGGGTCATCGACAGCACGGATCTGGTGGCCTCACGTGTCGCGATCCGCGTCCCGGCCGGAGCATCACTCCGCGTCGACGGCGTGTCGATCACCGAGGATCAGATCCACAAAAAGACGGAGACGACCGTCGACTACGAGCTGGGTGACATGTTCATCGGTGAGCATCGTTTCGAGGCGGTGCTCGACGGCTTCGATACCTATCAGGGCACCTTTACCCTCGAGGGCAAGGATTACCTTGCCAAGCCGGTGGCAAAGGTGGCGACCAATCAGTTATCGCCGGATGCCGAGAGCCGCAACATCGTGAAAAAGCTGGTCGCACGGATCATCCCGAGACTCTACGAAACTCTGTTGCAGCGCCGCTCGTATGACTTTTTCCTGCGCGAGGTCGCTGTCGAGGCCTCGACCCGGGAAGGGTACCGGAGCCAGTATGAGGCGATCGCCAAAGAGCATATCGATGCCAAGACGCACTTGGCCTTCGTCGAGTTCGGTAACTTTAAATCCAAGGTCCGCTCGACGGTCTCCTCGGACAACTGCTACGCGCTCCGCGTCGACACGACAGTTCCTTTCACGGCCTTCTCGACCGTGGTGGACGAGGACGAGAATCCGGAACTCAAACAAATGACCGGAAAACGGCACATTCGGAGCATTTTTCACTACAGCGACGGTCAGTGGTGGCTGTATGAAACACAGGCGTTTCGAAAAATCGTCAGGTACATCAAGGAATAGGGCAAAAAGATAGAAAAATACCATAAAAAGGGGTGGTATTTTTCTGAAAAATATGGTAAAATGTCTCATGTGTGGGTCTGCACCGCGGACCGGCACCGGAAAACCACCAAAAGAGGTTCATTATGTGTGAGGTTGAGAGCAGGCAGCATATGAAAAAGAGCGGCGTATTACGCGCCATACTGGTGCGGACGGCGCTGGGCATATGCGTCCTGGCGGCACTGACGGGGTGCGGAAAGAAAAAGGCAGCGACGACACCGTCACCGAACAGTGAGGTCACCTACGAAAAGGGCTCCGATCTGACCGGCGTGGTAAAGGAGGTCGACACGGAGAATCAGGCCGTGACCTTCTATAATCCGGTTCTCGAGAGCGAAGAGACCTTCATGTACAGCAGCGCGACGTCGATCCAGACCAAGAGCGGCGCCGAGATGTCGATGGCGGAGGTACAGCCGGGTGAGGTCTACGACCTCTACGTCGAGGGCGCGGGTAGCGCGAACCTCTCACAGATGAAAATGACCGCGGATCTGATCGAGGAGGAGTCCACGACGATGTCGGTCGACCCGGACAATGGTAAGCTTACCGTGGACGGGATCAAGTATGAGTATTCGGATCATCTGGTGACGTTATCGGACGGCACCGAGATCGATCCTATGGAGATAACGGACATGGACCGCGTGACCTTCCGCGGGATCCGCGGCAAGGCGTATTCGGTTGTCGTGACCAGAGGCCACGGCTACATCGAGCCGGTCGAGTATGCGGACTTCGTCGGCGGTACGCTCTATGTCGAGGGCGAGACGATCCTGCCCGTGACCGAGGGGATGCTCCTCACGGTACCGGAGGGACATCAGACCGTCTCAATGAAAAACGGTGACCTGACCTCAAAAGGTGAGCTGCAGGTCGAGCGTGGCAAGGTCGCCAAGCTGAACATGAAAGAGTCGATGACGCAGGTGCCGGAGACGGCGCGCGTATCGTTCCACATCCATCCCGAGGGCGCGGAGCTCTACATCAACGGCTCCATGGTCGACTACTCCAAGCCGGTATCGCTCTACTACGGGATGCACACCATCCAGGTGGTGCTCGAGGGATATAACACCTATCAGGGTACGATCCGTGTCCAGGATCCGGAGCCGACCTTCCGTATCGATTTGTCGGAGGAGGTCGCGACGGTCGAGGACAAGGACACCGCGACGGGCAACGACAGTTCGCAGTCCTCGGTGACGACGGACGACGGAACCGTGCAGAACCCGGACATCGCCGATTACGATGTCGATCACAAGATCACAGTCAGTGCACCGGACGGTGCGGCCGTCTATATCAACGGCGCGTATAAGGGCGTGGCACCCTGCTCGTTTACCAAGTGCATCGGCAAGATCACATTAACATTGCAAAAAGAGGGATATGAGACCAAAAGCTACGCGATGGAGATCATCGACGACAGCCAGGATACGACGCTCAGCTTCCCGGATTTAAAAGCGAATACATAATGAGGAGGACAATACAGATGGACTACAAGGAGATGTACCAGTCATGGCTTGACAATCCGTACTTCGACGAGGAGACAAAGGACGAGCTTCGCGCCATCGCGGATGACGATGCGGAGATCAAGGATCGTTTTTACGCGGACCTGGAGTTCGGTACCGCAGGACTGCGCGGCGTGATCGGCGCCGGCACCAACCGTATGAACATGTACACGGTGCGCAAGGCAACACAGGGCCTCGCGAACTACATCGTTAAAAATAACGGCCAGAGCAAGGGCGTAGCGATCGCTTTTGACTCCCGCCGGATGTCACCGGAGTTTGCAGATGAGGCAGCCTGCTGTCTGGCAGCTAACGGCATCAAGGCTTATGTGTTTGAGTCACTGAGACCGACACCGGAGTTGTCCTTTGCCGTACGTGAGCTCGGCTGTATCTCCGGTATCAACATCACCGCCAGCCACAATCCGCCGGAGTACAACGGCTACAAGGTATATTGGGAGGACGGTGCGCAGATTACACCGCCTCATGACAAGGGCATCATGGACGAGGTCAAGGCTGTCACCGACTACGCCACCGTAAAGACCATGTCCGTTGAGGACGCCAAGGCACAGGGACTCTACGAGAAGATCGGACAGGCGATCGACGATCCGTACATCGAGGCACTGAAGAAAAATGTTCTCCACCCGGAGGCAATCGCACAGACTGCCAAGGATCTCACGATCGTATACACACCGCTCCACGGCACGGGAAATCTCCCGGTACGCCGTGTCTTAAAGGAGCTGGGATTTGAGAAGGTATTTGTCGTACCGGAGCAGGAGCTCCCGGATGGCGAGTTCCCGACCGTCAGCTATCCGAACCCGGAGGCTGCAGAGGCCTTCGAGCTGGCATTGAAGCTGGCCAAAGAAAAGAACGCTGACCTGGTACTGGCAACCGATCCGGATGCCGACCGCCTGGGTGTCTATGTTAAGGACGGACAGACCGGCGAGTACCACTGCCTGACAGGAAACATGTCCGGAAGCCTTCTCTGTGATTATGAGATCGGACAGAAAAAGGCCGTCGAGGGAAGCCTGCCGGCAGACGGTGAGATGATAAAGACGATCGTAACGACCAACATGGTCGATGCCATCGCCAAGCACTACGGTGTTAAGGTTACGGAGTGTCTGACCGGATTCAAGTGGATCGGTAAGGAGATCCTCCGTATGGAGACCAGCGGTAAGGGACAGTACCTCTTCGGATTTGAGGAGAGCTACGGATGCCTGATCGGCACACACGCCCGCGACAAGGACGGTATCGTCGCATCGATGGCGCTGTGCGAGGCCGCGGCATTTTTCAAAGCCCAGGGCAAAACCCTCTGGGATGCGATGCTGGATATGTACGAAAAGTACGGTTACTATAAGGACAACGTGATCGCAATCACGCATAAGGGTATCGAGGGACTGGCCAAGATCAAGTCGATCATGGATACACTCCGTGCCAACCCGCCGAAGCAGTTCGGTGACTATAAGGTTCTTGTCACCCGCGACTATCAGGAGGATGTGATCTGCGATCTGGCTACCGGTGAGAAAAAGCCGACCGGTATTCCGAAGTCCAATGTTCTCTACTACGAGATGGAGGACGACGCGTGGCTGGCTGTCAGACCGTCCGGTACCGAGCCGAAGATCAAGCTTTACTACGGCGTGGTCGGCAGCGACAGTGCGGACGCAGAGAAAAAGAGCGAGGAGCTGGGAGCTCAGGTAAAGGCTTTACTCGACACACTCGGGTAAGCAGGTGCGGATCGATCCCAACCGGATAAGGGGACCGGTGGATATATGAAAAGAGGGCCGCAGGGTCATCGGAAATGAGGAAAGCAGCATGATTGAAATCTTGAACGAGTGGGCAAACGAAGCACTGATCCGCGAGCTGGGTGAGGGCACGATCAACGCCCCGCAGGATCTCCTCGGATGTCACGAGTACGTGGAGAAAAAGACGCAGATCATCACCGCGTACCGTCCGTGCGCATGGCATGTCTGGCTTTTGGACGGCGAGGGGAACGAGATCGGAGAGATGATCCGTATCGATGGCATCGAGGATCTCTTCGGTTTTGCGATCGGAAAGAAAAAGGACTATCTGAAAAAGTACCGTTTCCGCGTACAGTACGGAGATGATGATTTCGTCGAGATCGACGATCCGTACGCATTCGAAAAACAGATCACCGATTTTGATTGCTATGTCTTTGGTGAAGGCAAGCATCATCGCATTTTTGATAAGCTCGGTGCACATATGATGACACTGGACGGCGTCGAGGGAACACACTTTGCGGTGTGGGCACCGGATGCGCGATCGGTCAGCGTGGTCGGCGAGTTTAATATGTGGGATGAGCGTCTGCATCATATGCAGCTGCACGGAGAGAGCGGTATTTTTGAACTCTTCATACCGGGAGCCTGGGAGGGCGCGGTCTACAAATACGAGATCGTAACCCGCATGGGCGAGCGCCTCTATAAGACCGATCCTTACGGAAATTACTGTGAGCTGCGTCCGGGGAATGCATCCCGGATCGCCAGACTCGATACCTATAAGTGGAACGACGCTGCGTATATGAAAAAGCGTGATGCCAAAACACGTGAGCAGCGTGAGCGCGAGCCGATGACGATCTACGAGGCACATCTGGCCTCCTGGAAGAAAAAGGTCGAGGACGACGATGACGGCAACTTCAGTTATCGTGAGTTGGCGGATATGCTCGGGGACTACCTGGTGGACATGGGCTACACCCACCTGGAGCTGATGGGCATCGCCGAGTATCCGTTTGACGGATCCTGGGGTTATCAGGTCGGCTGCTACTATTCACCGACCAGCCGCTACGGGACACCGACCGACTTCATGTACTTTGTCGATGAGATGCATAAGCGTGGCATCCAGGTCATCCTGGACTGGGTACCGGCCCACTTCCCGCGAGACGAGCATTGCCTGGGTAAGTTCGACGGGCAGGCACTCTACGAGCATCCGGACCCGCGCAAGGGTGAGCACCCCGACTGGGGCACCTACATTTTTGACTACGGACGCAAAGAGGTTAAAAATTTCCTCGTCGCTAACGCGATGTTCTGGGTAGAGAAGTTCCACATCGACGGACTGCGTGTGGATGCGGTGGCATCGATGCTGTATCTGGATTACGGCAAGCGCGACGGCGAGTGGATCGCAAATAAAGACGGCGGCAATGAGAACTACGATGCCGTAGAGTTTTTACAGGATCTGAATGCGTTAATGGATGAGGAGCATCCGGGTGCCTACATCATCGCCGAGGAGAGTACCGCATGGGCGGGCGTCACGGCGCCGGTGAAGGACAAGGGCCTGGGCTTCTCCTATAAGTGGAATATGGGTTGGATGAACGACTTCCTCGAGTACATCAAGCTCGACCCGTATTTCAAGCAGTTCCACCACGATCAGTTATGCTTCTCGATCGCGTACTATCTGTCTGAGCGGTACATCCTGGTACTGTCTCACGACGAGGTGGTCCACGGGAAGTGCTCGATGTGGGGAAAAATGCCGGGACTCGAGGGTGATAAGTTCGCTGCACTCCGAGCGTCCTACGGATACATGTACGGACACCCCGGAAAGAAGCTCCTCTTCATGGGACAGGAGTTCGCGCAGCGTCGCGAGTGGGCAGAGTTCAGAAGTCTGGACTGGTTCCTGCTTGAGGATGAAAGACATAAAAAAATGCAGGATTATGTGCGTGAGTTGAACAAACTTTATACCGGACATGATGCGCTGTATTACAACGATTATGATGTGATGGGCTTCGAGTGGATGGATTGTCAGAGACCGCAGACCAGTACGGTTTCCTTCATCCGACGAGGAAAGTCAGCGAGAAAGCAGTTGCTTTTCATCGTAAACTTCACTCCGGTAGCCCATACCAAGTATCGATGCAAGGCTCCTTGCAGAGGTAAGTTTAAGGAGATCCTGAATTCCGATGAGGAACGCTTCGGAGGACAGGGACGCATTAATTCCACCCCGATTACAGCCGAGAAAGCCCGTGTCAAGGACAGCAAGGGCAGAGAGATCGACGGCTATGAGATAGAACTCTATCTGGCACCGCTAACAACCATCGTGCTGGAATATGATTACAAGGAGGACAAATAAATGGCAAAGGATACGAAAGCAAAGAAAACGAAGAAGGGAATGTTTCAGAGTGTCAAGTTTCGACTGATGCTGATCGTCGTTCTGATCATGGCTGTGCCTCTGATCTCAACGATCCTGATCAGTTATTTCACATCTCATTCTTCGGCAGTTGATAACATGCTGGAGATGAACGCGGAGCAGGCTAAACTTGTATGTCAGAACCTCAACTCCATTGTCATGCAGAACAAACAGGTACTGCAGACAACAGCAAACTCCGTATCGGCGAGAAAAGTCCTTAAGGGCGAGCTTGATGTGGAAAGTGTGAACGCGTGGCTGAAGAGGACCGATGAGGAAGTGGGTGACGGCAATGTGCTCGCCATCGCTGATGTCAACGGTGAGCAGATCGCCAAGTCTGAGGGTGACCTTGTAAACGTCGGTGACCGTGAGTATTTCCAGAAGGCGAAGGAGACGGGAAAATTCTTCATATCGGAACAGAACATTTCTAAATCTAACGGAAAACGAATCTGTACCTTTATCTATCCGGTCTTTGATGACGACGAGAAGACCTTTATCGGTACGGTGCAGCGTAACTACACACTGGATTATCTGACAGATATCGTTAAGGGCGAGAAGACCGGTGAAAAGCAGGATATCTTCGTCGGGGATAACAACGGTGATGTAATGGCTCATACCTCGATGGATCTGAATACCGGAGAGGCAACCAACTTTGCTTCGCAGCAGTGGTATACGGCTTCCCGAGACAATGCGACTGCAACCGGAACCTACGATTCGGAGTTCAACGGTGGTGACTGGTGTATCTCGTATGCCCGTGAGGAAGTGACCGGGTGGACAACGGTTATTGCGACAGATAAGAGTGAGGCGTTGGCAAATGCCAACAAGATGCTTCTCATCATCGTGATTATCGGTGTGGTTATGCTGGTAGCTGCAGTTCTGATTGCGGTACTTCTGGCATTCTCCTTCACCAAGCCGATCCTGGCGGTGAATGAGTCGATCAACCATCTGGCGGTTGGTGAATTCGAGGCGCTGGAGGATAGGAAGCTTCTGAGACGTAAGGATGAGTTTGGTGATATTGTTCGTAATATCAATCAGTTGATCGCGAAACTGACAAGCGTGGTCGAGAATATCAAGGATGCTTCGCTGACGGTAACGCAGCAGTCCGGAGATCTGTCTGAGACATCGACGCAGATTGCCGCGACGACACAGGAGATGGCAAACGCTGTTTCCGATATCGCACAGGGAGCAACGAATCAGGCGGGTACCGTCGAGAGTGCCAGCGAGAATATCGGAGCGCTTTCCACTGCGATCCAGAATGTGGCGGACAACGCGGAGAGCCTTGCGACCGAGGCCAAGGATATGAACGAAGCCAGCCAGTCTTCGGCTGAGGCACTCCGTCAGTTGGCCGGTAACATGACGACGATGGAGAGCTCGGTGGCAGATATTACCGAGACCATGACGGCGACGAACGCTGCCGTTCAGAACGTAAATGAGAAGGTAGACGGCATCACATCGATCGCCTCCCAGACCAATCTTCTCGCACTGAATGCTTCGATCGAGGCAGCACGTGCCGGAGAGGCAGGCAAGGGCTTCGCAGTCGTTGCCGAGGAGATCGGACAGCTGGCTACGCAGTCGGCTACGACAGCGGCTGAGATCCGTGAGGAGATGGAGAATCTTCTTCGTCAGGCACAGGCTGCGATCGAAAAGACCAATGAGGTTTCCGAGATCCGTACCAACGTTAACGAAGTTTTGGAGAATACAGTTGAGAAGATCAATGCTCTGATCGAAAATGTGGGCGATGCGGTCAGCGGTGTCGAGACCATCTCGAGACTTACCGTTGATTGCGATGCTTCCAAGATTGAGATTGTTGATGCGATGACTTCACTGTCATCCCTGTCTGAGGAAAATGCCGCATCGACCGAGCAGACTTCGGCTTCGATGCACGAACTGGAGGCAACCATCTCTACGCTGAGTGAGTCGGCGAAGAGCCTGAGTGAGGTTGCTGAGAAGTTGAATGAGGATCTCGAGTTCTTCAAGCTCTGATCGTGTAGGAACGTGTAGGGTCCGCGAGACAGATCCGTGTTCCGATTTATAGAATACTAGGGGAAGCGCGGCCGCGTGCCGTGTTTCCCTTAAATCTATTAAAAGAATTGATTTGGGGAGATAGGGATATGAGTATACCGGCGGACGACGTGAAGAAACGTCGACCTGTCGTGGGGATCATGACGGGAAGCTTGCATACGGAAAACTCAAGTAAGATCAGTTCTGCTATCAGTGAGTTTTTTGAAAAAAAAGATGTTGATGTCCGGCTCTATCAGGGGTTGGATGCCAAGCGTTATCTGGATGCCGGCGTGTATCTGGATAAAGGATTCGATTATCATTATTATTCTTTGTTCGGCTATAGTAAATTCGACGAGCCGGATATCCTGATTATTTCATTTGGAACCATATCCGCGGTGACGGATCCGCTGTCACTGCAGGATTTTTTATCGCGCCTTCCGGATGTGCCGGTGGTGCTTTTAGAGGACGATACGGATATCCCAAATGGGATCCATGTAACCATAGACAACTACCAGGGGATGAAAGCGTGTGTGGAGCACCTGATCGATGTGCACCACTATCGTGACATCCTTTTTGTGTCCGGGCCGAAGGGCGTACCGGATGCCTGTGTGCGTCTGCGTGCGTTTCAGGATGTGATGGCCGAGCACGGAATCCCGGTGCGGGAGGAGCGAGTGATCTTCGGTGACTTCACGGAGAATGTCACGCACCTGGTGGAGGAGGCGATCGAGCAGGGCGGGATGCCCGAGGCTATCGCCTGTGCCAACGACGATATGGCCAAGGCGGTTTACCGCGTGGTAAAGTCCTGCGGAAAAACACCGGGTGTCGATATCGCGGTGACCGGCTTTGATAATATCCCGACCTCCGCGTATATGGATCCGCCACTGGCGACGGTCTATCAGAACTTCCGTGAGGTGTCGAAAACAGCGGTGGAAAAGGTGCTGTCATTTTTCTCGAAGGATGGCGATTTTAAGACCTGTACCCTGCCGGCGCGGTTCCTCGCGCGTCAGTCCTGCGGCTGTCAGATGCCGGAGAAAAATGACGAGGAGGAGCAGGCAAATCCGTTTTCCGATAAGGTCGAGGGACAGCGCTTCATCGATAATCTCAAAGTCGATAATATCATGAGCTCGCTGCTCATCCGTAACCTCTTTACCGAGGATATCTCGATGAGTGGATTTTTCGAAAACATGGGACGTCAGTTGGCGCTGCTGAATACGAAACGCTCCTATATCTGTCTGCTCGGTGAACCGAGAAAAATGGAAGAGCGTGACAAGATGTACACACCGGAGACGATGTACATGCACCTGTATCAAAAGGGCGTCTCGATCGTTTCCTACGATGAGGAGGACGCGCCGGTCATCTATCCGGGTGATCTGGCGGCGTATAATACCGACGAAGAGAAAACACAGATGGCGACCTTTTTACTCTTCTACGGGGATATCCACTATGGGGTTTTCTGTGTGGAGTTGGAAACCAGTCAGATGCTGTTTTACTATACGTTGTCACTGGAGATCGGGAGCGCGCTGCGGTATCTCTATCTCGCACTGGATCAGAAACGGACGTTGCTGGTGCTCAGCGAGAAGAACCAGATTCTCGATTACACGGCGAGTCACGATCCGCTGACCGGGTATCTGAATCGTGCCGGCGTGATGGCGGAGTCCTTTGCGTATATGCACGAGTATCGGATCGGGTCGCATTTTATCGCGGTGATGGCGGATCTCGATCATCTGAAGCAGATCAATGATACGTTTGGCCACGATGCCGGCGACGATGCGATCTGCACGGCGGCGAAGGCGCTGGCGGCTGCGTTGCCGGAGGGGGCGCCGCTCGGGCGTACCGGTGGCGATGAGTTTACCTGTCTGTTTGAGTGCAGCTCGGACGCGGAGGCGGAGATGCATGCGTTTCGAAGGCGTGTGAAGGTCTTTTGCGATGAGGTGAATGAGACCGGCGGACGACCGTATTATATCGGGGTGTCGATCGGGTGCTTTGAGTTTGCGATGGGCGAGGAGATCGATTTGCCGACGATATTGAAGGCCGCGGATCAGGGGTTGTATGATGCGAAGAAGTCGCGGAGAAAAACCGTGATTAAGTAATTAATTGGGCGCCAGCGCGGTCGGAGCTTTTCTCACGACTCGCAGCATGGCTGACTCGCTGCGAGAAAACTCCTGCCGCTGGCGCTCGTAAATTGGAATACACTTTGATTAATTAGGAGGATGGTATGAAGCATTTGTATTTAAGGAAGATTATTGCGGGATTGTTGGTTATGAGTTTGATCTTTTCCGCAAGTGGATGTGGGAAAAAAGAGGATAACTCGGGGGCAGCGAGTGGGGCTGCGGCGAGCGGGGGTGCTGTGAGTGAGGCGGCAGTCGAGCCGACACCGGAAGCGACCGAGGAGCCGGTAGATGACGGCAATCTGATCGAGGATGGCGGCTTTGATAAGGGTACTGCGTGGGCTGTCTTCTCGACGAACGGCGGTAGCGGTTCAACTTCGATCGAGGACGGTGAGATGCGTGTATCGGTCCGCGATACCGGCGATGTAGAGCACGGTGTCCAGACCTATTACGACGGCTTTTCCATGACTGAGGGAACCGAGTATGAGTTCTCCTTTGATGCACGTTCCAACGTCGAGCGTACGATCGCAGCCCGTATCCAGATCAACGGCAGCGACTACCATGCGTACTTTGAGGAGCATGTCGGTCTGACGACAGAAATGAAAAACTATTCGTTTACCTTCAAGATGAAAGAGGCTTCCGATCCGGCACCGCGTATGTGTTTCAACGTGGGTATGCAGGATGCCGACGGCAAGCGCTATACCGACAACGAAATCTACTTTGATAATATGAAGCTGATTGTCAAGGATGACTCCGGCGCCGTGGCAGCGGCCGAGGATGAGGACAAGACCGGAATCCGTGTCAACCAGGTCGGCTATCTTCCGAACACCTTTATGAAAGCGGTCCTTGCCGATGTGGCGACCGACTCCAAGACCATCAAGCTGGTACAGCTCAAGACCGGCGGGGAAAAGGAGATTACCCTCGGGGATGATGTGTCTCCGATCACCAACGACTATGCCGGTGAGACCGATCTGCCGGTTGACTTCACCTCGATGTCTGAGCTGCCGAGAAACGGCAAGTACAAACTGGTTGCCGAGGACGGTACGGAGAGCCCGGTATTTACCATCGGTGATAACGTCTATGACAAGCTGATCAAGAGCACGGTTAAGATGCTTTACATGGCTCGTTGCGGATGTGCACTGGATAAGAAATACGGTGGTAAATATGCCCATAAAAAATGCCATACCGAAAAGGCTTATTTATACTGGGATGAGGATACTAAGATCGATGTGAGCGGTGGCTGGCACGATGCCGGTGACTACGGAAGATACGTTGTTTCCGGCGCTAAAGCGGCAGCGGATCTCCTGCTTGCATACGACAATTATAAGGATAAAAAGATCATCGATAATGTCGGAACACCGCAGAGCGGAGACGGCGTTGATGACCTGTTACAGGAAGCAAAATATGAGCTTGACTGGCTGTTAAAAATGCAGTCGAAAAACGGACTGGTTTATCACAAAGTAACGTGCTTGAATTTCCCGGGAACGGTGATGCCGGAGGAGGAGACCGAGCCTCTCGTGATCTCTTATACCTCGACACCGGCGACAGCAGACTTTGTTGCCGTTATGAGTCTGGCTTCCCGTATTTTCGGAAAGACCAAAAATGCAACACTGAAAAAGGCAGCAAAGAAATACCTCAAGGCAGCGAAGAAATCCTGGAAGTATCTGGCCGAGAATCCGAAGGTAAAGAACCATGCCAATCCGCCGGAGATCGTGACCGGTGAGTATCCGGATACCGAGGACCGCGATGAGCGTTTCTGGGCGGCATCCGAGCTGTACCGTACGACCGGAGATAAATCTCTGATCTCCTTTATGGATGAGTATGCCGACTCGCAGAGAAACCTGAAGGGACTCGGCTGGCTGGATTGTGGATGCTACGGAACCTATGCTGCGTTGATGAATAAAAACCTGAAAAAGCAGGCAGCCTCTACCTATACCAAGATCGAAACCGGTTTTAAAGCGATCGTGGATGAGGCGGCAGCTACCTGTGATTCTGCACCGTACGGGATCAACCGTACCGACGAATACGAGTGGGGCTCCAACATGGGTATCGCCAACGACGGTATGATGTTCCTCATGGCGGATATCATCGCCGGAAAGGGCGAGACATCCTACACCGATTACGCACAGAATCAGCTGGATTATCTCTTGGGTAAGAACCCGACCGGCTACTGCTTTGTGACCGGCTTTGGTACCAAGTCGCCGAAGAGCCCGCATCACCGTCCGTCACAGGTGAAAAAGAAGGCGCAGCCGGGTATGCTTGTCGGTGGTGTGGACAGCGGTCTCGACGACCCGTACACACAGAACGTGCTGAAGGATACACCGCTCGCAAGAGTGTATGCGGATGTCGATCAGAGTTACTCGACCAACGAGGTTTGCGTTTACTGGAATTCTCCTCTGGTATTTATGCTGACAGTATACACAAAGATGATGGATAACTGATATAATAGAAAACGGGTTTGATGTAGGAAGGAAACGAATCGCATGAAAAAGCATGTAGTAGTCAGACTCACAGTGGTGATCGGAGCCGTTTCGGTCATCTGTATGGTCATGCTGTTTCTGGCGTTGGATTATTATTCGACGTCAAAGATAAAGGAAAAGGCAGTCGGCGACATGAGCGTGATCGCCAATGATCGGGCGGAGCTCGTCGAGACGTATATCCAAGGATGTTGCAACTTTATCGATGTGTACAGCCATTCTACGGAGGTACGCGTGGCATTGGAGAATCCAAAGGATGCCGATGCGCTGAAGGCGATCCGCGAGATTACCACACAGATGGCAGAGCATCAGGATAGTATCGAGGGGCTCTATGTGGCGCAGTGGGACACCTATGTGCTGGCTCATATCAATCCCGACTCGATGGACAAGACATTCCGCGAGCCGGATGAGGCAAAAGAACTGGAGAAGCGTATCCGAAAGGTAGACGCACCGTTTTGTACCGGCATCGTGCAGGCGCCGGTGACGAAAAAAATGGTGATCCCGGTCTATGCACCCGTGAAAAATACCCGCGGTGAGATGATCGGATTTGTCGGAGCTGCATTCTATACAGACGGTCTCAGTAAGCGATTAAACTCGCTGGAACGACAGGGGAAAACCGGCGTGGATTATTCCCTGATCAACATAGTGACAAACACATACATTTTTGATAACGATGAGTCACTGGTCGGTACCGAGTGCAAGGATGACGATATCCTGGATGCCGTGAAAAAGGCAAGTGAGGATCTGGATTACGGTGGGGATTACAGTTACAGTAACAGCAGCGAAGTCGTATCCTGTCACTATATGCAGAATCGCAACTGGGTGTTTGCGATCCGCGATCGCAAGCATGAGGTATTCGGTGTCATTGGGACGGTGAGGACGATCCTGATCGCGGCCGGAGTACTGGCGGTTCTCGTTATGATCGTGGTGGTCATGCTCAGTATCAAGGCGGTGATGCGACCGTTGCGAGCGATCAGCCGCGAGGTTGAACGACTCAAGGAAGGGGATTTTTCTCACGGTCATAAGATCGAAAAATATATGAAGCGCGAGGATGAGTTCGGGCGTGTGGCACAGGCTGTTTACGAATTAAACGATATTATGGCCAACCAGAACGAGATGTTTTATGAGATCATGAAAGCGCAACCCGCCGGGACGATCGCGATGCGTCTCGATGATAATGAGATCCTGATGATCAATGAAAGAGCGCTCGAGATGGTAAATCTGGCCGGCTATAAAGGCACGGTTACGGCTATGGATATTCGCAATGAGTTCGATGATGAGAACGTGGCGATCGTAGATGAAAACATAGCGAAGCTCCGCGAAAAAGAGGGAGCCATTGTAACCTATGAAGTTTCGATATCAAACGGCGTCGTAACCCGTCGGATATTCACCAGTGCCAAGCATGTATTGTTATCCAATAACGATCACGTCGCCATCCTGTCGATGACAGACCTGACCGCGCTGGAGGAAAGAGAGGAAGTGTCCGAGAATGAAGACTGGTAAGAAGATTTCTATTCTGGTTATATTGGCCCTGATACTGCAACTGGTATCGGTATCCGCGGTGCAGACAGAGGCGAGTGCGGCGGAGATTTATGCGAGATTCTCCAGTGATCGTATCACGCCTGAGGGTAATATATGTTTGAGATACGGAGAGACGATTACGGTTGACGCTGTTCTCGGAAATGGTGAGGATAGTAGCGACATCACGTTTTCCGATGGTAAAGCATATGGTAATGGAGCCGTTCAGGTTTTTTCGGTAGTGAAGACGAAAACAAGTAATACAACCTTTACCTTTACGGTTACAGCCGGACAGGAAGATGGGGTCGGAGTATTAGCATGTTATTATAAAGGGAGCGGTATCGGAGGAGTCATGATATCTGTTTCCTCCGATGGACATTTTATCGAACCGGTCATGACATATCCGACGAGTGCTTCGTTCGAGGGGAACATGAATATCCAAGTGGGAGAAGAGACGGTAATTGCAGTCTATAAAAATCCAAGTAACACGACTAATGGGATGATAACGGTTGACGGGGATGGGATTGCGGTAACCGTAATAGATCGAGGTTTCTGGGATGGTGCTTTCCGCATTAAGATGGTGGGAAGAGCTGTTGGGACAGCAACGGTGAAGGTGTTCGGAGCGAATGACACCGTAGTAGGCTCTTGTATCATAACGGTGGTGGCGAGAGGACAGGCCACACCGACCGTTACGCCCACGGTGACACCGAGAGTGACGGCGACACCTAAGGCCACGGCAACGCCGAAGGCTACAGCCACACCGAAAGCAACTCCTACGGCGACACCCAAGGCTACGCCGACTGCCACACCGAAGGCCACTCCGACGGTAGCGCCGACGGCCACGCCGAGTGAGACCCCGTCAGAGCCGACACCGACGCCGGAGTCGACGATGGCAGAGGATGGTAGCGAAATCCTGATCACCATGGATACGGACGGAAAGGTTAGCTATCAGGTGACCGATACGTCGAAGCGCGTATTTAAATATACAAGAGGAAATAACTCCAAACTGACCTTAAATGCCATAAAAGCTTCGGGATCGACGGTTGTGATCCCGGACAAGCTCGCTTTTGACGATGAGAGTCTGAGTATAAATGCGATCGGCGCGGGAGCGCTCAAAGGGATGAAATCCGTAAAGTCACTGACGATCGGGGCGAATATCCAGTCGATCGGAGCCAATGCATTTAACGGTGACTCCGGATTGAAAACGATCCGCGTCCGATCTAAGAAGATATCCAAGGTCGGAAAGGCAGCCTTTAAGGGTGTGTCTAAGAAAGCGGTTGTACGCGTATCCGGTAGTGATAGTTACGCGAAAAAAGTACGTAAAAAAATGTTAGATGCCGGTTTGTCAAAGAGTGCCAAGTGTCAGTATGCGGACGGTAATACGATCGGAGCCAAACGTTATGTTTCGCCCAGTGGCGCTGAGATGAGTCTATCCAAAGCCGGTACGAAAAAAATTCATATTAAATCGGCCAACGGTGTGATGATCAGTAAGTATACGTTTTCATCAAGTAATAGCAGTATCGTTTCCTCCAGTTGGGCGGGGATGATTACGGCAAATAAAGCCGGAACGGCGACGATAAAAATAACCGTAAAATACTACAGGCCGAAATCAAAAAAACTATCGACGCAGGTTCTTTACTGCGACGTGACAGTCAAATAGTAAACGAGAGTATTTGATCAGAACGGAGACAAGGGATGAAGATATGTGGAGCATGCGGAGCGGAGCTGGACGATGACGCCGTCTTCTGCGATGAGTGTGGAATAAAACTGGAGGAGCTGGTGGCGGCACCCGTGCCGGAACCGGAGCCGGAACCCGAGCCAGTGCCGGAACCGGAGCCCGAGCCAGTGCCGGAACCAGTGCCGGAACCGGAACCGGAGCCGGAGCCGGAACCCGAACCAGTGCCCGAACCGGAGCCCGAGCCAGTGCCGGAACCCGAACCAGAGCCGGAGCCCGAGCCAGTGCCGGAACCCGAACCAGTACCCGTGCCGGCACCCAAGCCCGTGCAGGAGGACGAGGAGCCTGGCCGGAAGAAGCCATTTTTCCTGATCATCGGTGGCGCCGTGGCGCTGGTAGCCGTAATCGCTGTGATCATCGTGATCGCGGTTAGCGGCGGCAGTGAGTCAGAACCCCCGACGACCGTTATGGAGACAACACCGGAGCCGAAGCAGGCGGAGGAGCCGGCAGCGGAACCTGCACAGCCCGCAGCGGACGAACCGGCAGCGGCAACCGAGGAACCAGCAGCAGTAACCACCGAGCCGGCTGAGGCAACAGCTGAGCCGACCGAGGAGCCAACACCGACACCGGAGCCGACCAAGTCTCCCGAGGAAGAAAACTACGATAAAGCAGTAAGGGCACTGAACGGCGGAAACTATAATAAGGCCGCAAGCCTGTTTAAGAAGCTCGGCAGCTTCAAAGATTCCGCAGAGCAGTACAAGGAGTCCCGCTATCGTCAGGGCGAATCCCTGTACAACAGCAAATCCTATACAAATGCAAAAAGCGTATTCAAGTCATTGGGTGGGTATAAAAAATCCAAGTCCTACATCAACAAATGTGACATCGGATTATTCACAAGCAAGAGCGTTTCGATCAATCCGTGGCATGACACCTCTCAAGGAAACTTCGACGGTGTCGAGATGACCGTCAGCTGGGGCTCGGTATCCGGAGCGTCCGGATACGAGATCAGCGCCGGTGAGTACGAAGGCGAATGGTACATGAATACAACGACGACAAAATCGACGAAGTATTCGACCGCCTTTTCATCGGTATCAAAGCTGAAGGCAAAGGTCAGAGCGTTCAAAACAGTAGGTGGTAAAAAATACTACACCGGATGGAGCCGGACGGTAACCTGGACAGCTCCCTGGGCATAATCCACAAGGAGGATTCAATGGCTAAAGAATTCAAACTCGGCGATCAGGTCTTAGAAGTATCGGACGAACTGGAAGAATACAATGCGCTTCGCTATACCTATGTCGGCTATGCCGATCAGGCTTCGGAGCGATTTGAAAACCGTTATTTAGCAGAAAACTATTCGTTACAATCTCTCGTAAACAACAGTAAAATGCAGGCGCATGACGCACTGATGATCCCCGTTACCGAAGCGATCCGCGCGATGCTTCCGCAGGGAATTTATGACGTGGACAGCGACATGTTTATTGACGGTTTCTGTAAACCGTATTTGCCGATCGCCCAGGTTTGTAACAAGTATGCCGGTATCTATGGCGAGATTGAGGATGAGCGTGAGGCGGAAAAAGAATACCGTCGCCTCCGCAGAGAGAACCGCGGCGGACTGATCGTCGGAGGCTTTGGTCTGTCCGGCATGATCGAGGCAGTCGGTATTTCTCTTCTCTATGATGCGGCATCCTGGCTGGCACACACAGCGGTCAATAAGATCGGAAACATGATCACCGACTGGTGGGCGAACAACGAAGAGCAGGAAATCTTTAGCAATCCGAATACCCTTCCGGAGTTCCTCAGTGCGATGTGGGTCAGTGCGCTGGATGTTCATCACGCGTATCTCGATCTGATCGAGGAGCGGACAGGCAAGACGATCCCGCGTTATCGCATCTCGGACAGACGCACGGCGCAGGCGATCACGAACAATATTAATCTGGCCCTGCCGGATCGTGAAATCGAAGAAAAAATGGCGGTGGCTACCCTGTCACTGGAGCCATACGATCCTGAGCATTATGCAGACCTGATCCGTAACTACGGAGATGAAAACGGCGAGCTGCAGGCGATCGCTGAGTTTTTCCACGTGGATATCGATACGGTTAAGACATCGCTCCTGCATGATTACGCAGAGATGTTTGTTTTCAGCGAGATGTCCTCGGCAGAGGAAATGCTGAAAAAGCTTTCGGAAAAAGCGGATTACTACGGCATGACAAACATCCCGAAAAAGAAAGCCGTACTTCGTGAAAAAGTTGATTTTAATAACTACGTCTATGACCGTTTGCTGGATTCGGATACGGCATTGTATCTGACGGATTCCTCGAATAAAAAATCGATCATGACAGCGATCACTCAGAGCATGAAAGATATGCGTCTGGGTGCGCGTGAAATCTTCGAAAAATACTACGACACACCGACACCGCGTATCGTCGGACCGGACGATCTGCCGCATGGTGTCTGGTTTGCGTTGACCGGAAATACAGAAAACTATTCTACCATTCTTTTCAGTGCCAGAGATGGTTTTTATTTCGGCCGTGAAAAGAAACTCAGTTACTCAAAGATTTATCAGATTGATGTTACGGAAGACAAGGTTATCCTGAACGATTCAATCCGTCTGAGTTATGATCAGCCGGATATGGATACGGAAAAACTCAAGTCCTTTTTAACGGATCTGGTTGCTTTTTTCAACAGCTTTTCCACAGGCAATCTCAAGGAGGTCCTCGGGATCGGCTACGCGCTCAACGAGGGCGAGGATCAGCGTGCCAAGGTACTGGATATTCTCAAGGAACATCGTCAGGACATGTGGCGTGTCGAGAGAAATATAACGGTATTTAATGAGCATGATCCGGCTTGTATTTTAGCATTAAATAACATCCTCAGACGGTTTGTTGTTCTCCAGGAAAAAGACGAAGAAATCATCCCCGTATGTTGGACGAGAGCCGATGAGGATTATGTTGTATTCACGTCGACAGAGATTCTTTTTACCGCTAACGGCTTGCGTATTCCGCTGAAGGATTTGGGCGATACCGATGTCTATATTAAGGACGGAAATATTCTTCTTGATTACGAAGGGATCACGTATACCATCGTCGATGAGAGTACGGATGATATCGTATCACTGCAGGCTTTATTAAATGAAATCATTCACAGCTTCTCCGGCAAGGCAGAGGTGGCAGAGCCGAGTGGCAAGTACAGTTATGAAGCCGATACCTATATGGAGGATTTTGATAAGGAGTTTACCTTCTATCTTCTTTCTCATGTCGGGATCAACTGCAAGAATCAGCTTTCACAGTTTTTATTACTGGAGCATTATGATCAGTCCTTCACGGATCTTATCAATTATTATTGTGAAAAATGTCCGCCGCTTGAGAGCGACGCGGTGTTATTTTTACTGAACGCAGGCAGCTCTGCAACGTTCTTTACCAAAGAAAAGGTATATGTCGTCAGAGACCTTACCTACGTTGAAAAAACAGATACTTTTGATCTGAAAAATGTACTGCGGTTTGAGTATAATCGGGACGATGCAGATGAGTTGGATATGATCGTCCAGACCGCGCGTGATCCTAAAACGGTTCCGTTATTTAAGATCTCACAGAATCCGGCAGCGGCACGTCACAGTGTGTTTGCCCTCCGCGTTGCCAATATGGCGCTGAAGTTTGTACGTGAAAAAGAAGGACTTCCGACAGAGACCGAGGAGCTCGATCTCGTTACCAATATCAATCGCTCCTATGTCAACTACGCACCGGAGCGCAAGCTGATCAAGAAGCTTTCATATTGGCGTCAGTCGGAGTACGAAAAGAAGAATAACAAGTGGATGATCAATGCGAGAGAAACCTTTTTCTCGGCAGGAGCCGGTGAGAAGATCGTATTTTTCTATAACGGGTCTAAGCGTCGTGCGGGATCCGTCGGTATCGTACTGACAAACCGTGCGCTCTATCTGCGCGGTAAGCAGATCGACAGAGCCGAGCTTTCGGATATTGTGGAGTATCGTGGTGTTACCAAAGGAAATACCAACTACATCGAGTTGGGATTAAAAAATAACGAGGTCCGTCATGTGGACTTCAAGCTGATCCCTGAGTTTAATAAGATTTCGGATATGCTCTCCGATCTGATCTTCCTTACCCGACATGATGAGGAGGAAGTGGTAGCGGCTTTTGATTACGATGAGTTTGTAACCGCTCGTAAGACCGATCGCCGTCGGCTTCCGGGAGAGATGCGGGATGAGCAGCGGAGTGCTATTCAGATCCTCTCCGATTACTGTGGGGAGCGTGCTCTTTTTGATGAGGAGACCGAGCACGAGATTCTTTTTAACGATGAGAGCGATGAGTTTAAAGAAGCGTTTGAGAAAGCCGTCGAGGAGTCGGCAGAGAAACCGGATGCGATCGAGATTCCGATCCTTATGATCCGGGGGCGCAAGGAAAAAGGCAAGTTCAGCTTCGGACGCGGAGGCGATACGATCCTGCTTACCAATGAGTACTGGTATAATCTTCCGCAGGCCGGTAAGGCGTTTGCTGAGCGTGAAAAGGTGTCGGCCCGCCTGCTCAAGGATGTGACATTTAAGGAGCCGTCCGGACGCAGCAAGGGCGAGATTGTGCTCCACTTTGATAAGGAAGATGCAAAGGATTATCTGGTATTAAAAACCTCGGAGGAGAATATCGAGGAGTACAAGAGCTTCTTTGTTTTTGTATGCGAGCAGGATGACTCGTTAGCAGGGATCGAGGATCTGGCTGACGAGGAGAAGGCAGCGTTGTCCGAGCAGACCAAGGCTCTGGCTGAGGGAGCGGAGGAGATGCCGCTTGCACTGGCAGCGGAGCGTCAGGACGAGCTGTTGGCTTTCCCGTGGGGATGCTCGGTCGAGGCCGAGGAGAAGTTGGAGGAGCGTGTGCGCTCGCTGGCAATCGCAGATCTCGATGCGATGACCGGCGATATCGAGTCGCTGTCAGAAGAAGCGGCTATTGAGATGCGCAAGACGCTTCTTGACAGTGTATATCCGAGTCGGTATACAAGGAAGTATCTGATCCGTGTTGAGGAGCGGCTGAGAGAGCTTAACCGTGTTAAGGTTGAGGATAAACTCAGTACGATCCGTGAGATTATCGAGGCATCCGGATTGGAGTCACCGTGCTTTGGCGATATGAGTGATCGGAGACGCAGACAGATCGCGGAGAGTCTGATGTCGTATGCCGGGGTAGCGAAGGATGCAGACGTGCTCGGTGGATTTATGAAAAAAGTCCAGGCCGGCGCACAGGCGGCAGGATCGGATGCGGCTGAGGAGTCCGGTAAGGGTGGCGGAGCCAAGGGCCTCCTTAAGAAAGCTCAGAGCACATCCATGGGTGCTGCCGGTGGTCTTTTGAATAAGGTCCAGGGTGACGGTGCGGACGACGGCGTGGAGATCAACTATTGGGAGATCCCGCTGGTGGCCGGTGTTGCCGAGGAGAAGACCGGGTATATTATTACAGAGGATAAGTTTATCACATACGGTAAGCATAAGTTGAAGGCAATCCCGCTTTCGGATATCGAGTGCTTTGTAGTGACCAATAAGGTTGTGACTCAGACGGTTTCGATCAAGGTGAACGGAAAGAGTACGGTGGTTACTGCGGTTCACGGAAAGCGAAGCGAGGAGTATGCGAGAGTACTCAGCCAGATTTTGGATTTCCTGAAAAAGGGAAGTTATCAGCCGTTGGAGAGCTATGAGATCGAGGTGATCCGCGGCAATGATGCACTCAATAAGATGAGTCTTATGGCAGCGGATAAGGCCGGTGCGATCTCATCCATGAAGCCGGCGGATGTCGGTGGTAAGGTGAGCGGACTTGCCGGCGGACTGGCAGGAAAGGCCGGAGGCCTGGGTGGCAAAGCCGGTGGCCTGGCAGGTAAGTTTGGCAAGAAGGATGCTGAGCTTGCACCCGCAGCAGAAGCCCCGGCGGCAGAGGCAGCCCCGGCAGCGGAGGCACCGAAGACAGAAAGCAAGCTGGGCGGCCTGGCAGGTAAGTTCGGCAAGAAGGATGCTGAGCCTGCACCCACAGCAGAAGCCCCGACAGCAGAGGCAGTCCCGGCAGCGGAGGCACCCAAGACGGAGAGTAAGTTAGGCGGTCTCGCCGGTGGATTGGCAGGTAAGGCCGGAGGTCTGGGCGGTAAGTTCGGAAAGAAGAAGGCCGAGGAGGCACCTGCACCGGAGCCGGTAGCAGATCCTGTAGTTGAGCCGGAGCCGGTAGCAGAGCCAGAACCCACACCGGCACCGGAAGTGGCAGCAGAGACTGAACCCGCACCCGCACCGGAGGTGGCAGCAGAGCCTGAAACCGCTCCGGCACCGGAGGTGGCAGCAGAACCAGCACCTGAGCCGGTAGCAGAAGAGCCGGCACCTGTCGTTGAGGAAGAACCAAAGCCGGAGAAAAAGGAAGGCAAGTTGGGTGGCCTGGCCGGAAAAGCCGGCGGCCTGGCTGGTAAGTTCGGCAAGAAGAAAGCCGAAGAGGCACCCGCACCGGAGCCTGCGCCAGTGCCAGCACCAGAGCCCGAGCCGGTACCAGAACCCGAGCCAGCACCTGAGCCCGAGCCGGTACCAGAACCCGAGCCGGTACCAGAACCCGAGCCAGCACCTGAGCCTGCACCTGCACCAGAACCTGTATCAGCACCAGAACCTGCACCTGCACCTGTGCCTGCACCGGAGCCCGAGCCAGCACCGGCACCAGCACCTGAGCCTGCGCTTGCACCGGCACCAGAACCGGCACCGGTTGTAGAGTTTATCACCTGTAAGAACTGCGGGAACCAAATTAAAATGGGTAAGAAGTTCTGTGCGAAGTGCGGAACAAAGGTAGAACAATAGAGACGAAACAAGCGTAGACAGGGTGGAAAAGGAGGTATAGCCAGATGAAGTTTTGCGAAGATTGCGGCGCGCAGATGGAAGATTCCGCTACCGTATGTCCGGTGTGCGGAGAGGCCGTCGATCTTGAGGATATCCTCATCGGAAAAGTCGATCAGCTGATAGCCGAGTCGGGAGGCGCCCAGCCGCAACAACAGGCGTATGCCCCGCAGCCACAGCCACAGCAGCCGCAACAGGCATATTCACAGCCGCAGCCGCAGCAGTCGTATGCCCAGCAGCCGCAACAGGCATATTCACAGCCGCAGCAACAGCAGCCGTATGCCCAGCAGCCACAGCAACTGCAACAGACGTACACTCAGCCACAGCAACAGCAGCCGTATGCCCAGCAGCCACAGCAACTGCAACAGACGTACACTCAGCCACAGCAACAGCAGCCGTATGCCCAGCAGCCACCGGAGGAAAAGCAGAGCAACAAGCCTCTGATCATCGGTATCTGCAGTGGCGTGGGAGCCGTACTGGTCCTGTTGCTCGTCCTGCTCGTGACCGGCGTGATCCACTTTGGCTCCGATGGCGAAGAGCAGGTGGCGGACGTGGCGACCGGCGCGGCCGTCGAGACCGCTGCACCGACCCAGGAGCCGGAAGCAACACCGACCGAAACACCTCAGAAGACGGAGGAGCCGCAGCCGCTGCTCGATGATACCTATGTGCTCCCGACCAGCGACTCCGCGTATATCACCGACGATGACCTTGCCGGCATGACCAAAAATGAATTACGTCTTGCCAGAAACGAGATCTACGCACGACATGGGTTTATTTTTGGCAAGGACGACTTAAAACAGTTTTTCGGTGGTAAGTCCTGGTATACGCCGACCGTCGCCGCAGAGAAATTCAACGAGAGCTCGCTCAATAAATACGAAAAAGAGAACGTGACGTTTATTGTTAACCGTGAAAACGGTAAGCTGAATCCATGTGACTGGGAAACGGGATACTACTATCCATATGGCGCAGACGGTGATCCGGTATGCTTTATTATTGAGAAGGTTACGAGAAAAGGGATCACCGGCATGTGGCGTTGGGATTACACGGAGTATGAGGAGGATGGCGAGATCACGGAGGAAGAATTCTACGCCAAGTTCTCCTCAGACAAGCAAAAAGCAACGCTTACCCGTGGCGATGTAACGACCACGTTCACCTATAACGGCGAGATCATTACAGAAACAAATGACAGCCCGACGGAGGCATCCTGGAAAAGCCGATGGAGGATGGAAGGTTAACGAAAAATAAGGATCCGGCGACCCCGGATTAAGCCGTATGGCTTGTTGACAGAAGCCGATTTTTTTAGTATAATAGTAATGTTAGTGAATTCTGCCACGAATATGGCGCGGAGGAATGCATGGGAAATCGATCAAAGGACGAAAAGCTGGAGATTGTGCGTGAGTTAGCGGTTGCGATGGCACCCTATCTCTGGGAACGACGATGGGGCTTTGGATTGAACCTCTACTTCGATGATGTACATGTGGATTATCGCCAGATGAATGGGTATATTTTTTCAGCAGAAATGGCAGAAGATGCGTCGGCCGTCCTGGCAAAGTTTGATGAAGCGTGTGTCGAGGATGTCGATCCGAACGATGAGAAATACCTGACCTATAAGGACATGCTTGCACTCGATGATACGATCGAGATCTATGTGTCCTGTGAGCAGGAGATCTACGAGCAGTTGTATCTGTATCAGTGGGAAGATGATCCCAGCGGAAAGGGTATGGCGGATACGATCACAGCGACGTTGAAAAAGCATGGTATGATATGGAATCTGGAGGATTATTCCATCCAGATCTACAGTGAATAAATCAGAAACGGTAGTTCGTGTATATGTGGGTGCAAAGGAAAGGGGTTTGCTATGATTGAAGATGTGGTACAGGAGGTTCGTGAAGAGCTGACCGGACACATTCTTCCCTTCTGGGAGGGACTGATCGATGAGGTGTACGGCGGATTCTATGGGCGCATGGAGTACGACGGTACGCTTCGCAAGGACGCAGTAAAGGGCGGCATTCTGCACGCTCGTATCCTGTGGGCATTTTCTAATGCCTACAAAGTCCTCAAGGACGAGTCCTATCTGAAGTACGCTGAGCACGCGTACCGCTTTTTGACCGGACCGCTCTGGGATGATCAGAACGGCGGTGTGTACTGGACCGTGACCGCAGACGGTAAGCCGGCTGAGGATCTGAAGCACGGCTACTGCCAGGCGATGTCACTGTACGCGATCGCATCGTATTACGATGCTTCCGGTGATGATAAGGCGCTGATGCGCGCGATGGATATTTATGATGTTCTCGAAAACGAGATGCATGATGAGTACGGCTACAAGGAGTCGTTTACCCGAGACTTCCGTTGGGCGGAAAACGAAAAATTATCCGAAAACGGCGTCGAGGCGGCCAAGACGATGAACACAAACCTCCACGTATACGAGGCTTATGTCGAGCTGTATCGTGTGAGCGGATATCCGCAGGTGGGCGATCGGATCTGCGAGCTGTATGATCTGTTTTCCGATAAGATTTACAATCCGGATCGTCATCGTCTGGATGTATTCTTTGATGACACATTTACACCGATCATCGATCTGCACAGTTTCGGTCACGATATCGAGTGCAGCTGGCTGATCGATCACGGATTAGAGGTTCTCAATAACATCACCTACGAGTCAAAGATGGCTCCGATCGTAAAGGATCTCGTACAGGGGATCTACGACGAGGCGATGGATCCCATCCACAGCTCGGTATATATGGAGAGTGAAAATGGCATGATCCGCAAAAACCGCACATGGTGGGCTCAGTGCGAGGCGATGGTAGGATTTTACAATGCCTATCAAAAGGACGAGACAAGGGTTGAGTACCTGCAGGCAGTCGAGGATATCTGGAACTTCATCAAGGAGCACCTGATCGATAATCGTGTCGGCGGTGAGTGGATCCAGGAGGTTGACGTACTGAACCAGCCGGTATCCTCACTTCCGTTAGTCGGCATCTGGAAATGCCCGTATCACAACACACGTATGTGTCTGGAGTTGATCAAGAGGACACAGAAATCCGCAAGTTCATTTGAGCTGCCGAAGCTCGATTTCTTCTAAAAACAATAAGAAAAAAATAAGCCCCGCGCCTACGGCGCGGGGCTTATTTACTATCATCCCATGTTAACGATAACGTCAACTTCTTTCTTGGATCCATCATACGGAATTACGGTGGTGCCGGTCAGTGTCTCGCCGTCAACGACAAGGCTCTGTACACCCTTCTCAACCCCGTTCGGATTCTTCACGGTGATCTTGTAAGTCACACCGCGGTACTCACGACTGATGGCGATATCGCCGAAGCCCTTCGGTACACACGGATTTACGGATAAGCCGTTCAGTGTCGGATATACACCGAGGATGTACTGTGACACATTGGTAAAGGTCCATGCGGCAGTACCGGTCAGCCAGCTGTTCTTCGCCTGGCCAAAGAACTTCGCGTCCTTACCGGCGATCATCTGTGAGTAAACATACGGCTCGGTTGCATGGATCTCTGAGATATCCTCAAGATAAGCCGGACAGGTCTTCTTATAGATCTCGAAAGCACGATCA
This sequence comes from Eubacterium sp., assembly GCA_036343395.1. Classification (GTDB taxonomy): domain Bacteria; phylum Bacillota; class Clostridia; order Lachnospirales; family Lachnospiraceae; genus Eubacterium_F. Next base: position 54,100 of record JAZASH010000001.1, read on the forward strand.
CCACGTCCGATCACGGTTTCCGCACAGGAAACCCACGGATTGTTGTGGCAGAAAATACCGGCGTTCTCTTTATATCCCGGCGGATAAGAGGAGATCTCTCCGAGGTTCAGCATGTATTTGGTATAGGCCGGCTGCAGGATCACGATACCGTACTTGGTATCCAGCTTCTCCTTGACAGAGTCAAGAGCCTTCTCAGCAAGACCGTTGTCAACACCGACACCGGCCAGTACGCAGAAGCCCTGCGGCTCGATGTAGATCTGGCCCTCTTCACACTCTTTGGAGCCGACCTTCTTGCCCTCAGCATCGTACGCACGTACGAACCAGGCACCATCCCAGCCGTCCTTTTCGATGGCTGCGGTCATTTTTGCAACTTCATCACGCGCTCTCTTGGCTTCGTCAGCCTTACCCAGAGCATCGCAGATGTCAGCGTATTCATTTCCGTACTTCACAAACATTCCGGCGATGAATACCGACTCGGCAACCGGTCCCTCACTCGGACCGAAGGTCTGGAAGGACTCACCCGGCTCCTTGGAGAAGCAGTTCAGGTTCAGACAGTCGTTCCAGTCAGCACGGCCGATCAGCGGCAGATCATGCGGACCCTTGTGGTTTACGATGTAGTCGAACGATCTGGTCAGATGCTCGAAAAGAGAGGTTGCTTTGCTCTCATCATTATCATAAGGAACACTCTCATCCAGGATGGAGTAATCTCCGGTCTCGCGCAGGTACGCGCTGGTGCCGGCGATGAGCCACAGCGGATCATCGTTAAAGCCGGAACCGATGTCGGAGTTTCCTTTCTTGGTCAGCGGCTGGTACTGATGATAAGCGCTACCATCCTCAAACTGGGTGGAAGCGATATCGATGATACGCTCGCGTGCACGATCCGGGATCAGGTGAACGAAGCCCAGCAGATCCTGGCATGAATCACGGAAGCCCATACCACGTCCGATACCCGACTCATAATAAGAAGCGGAACGAGACATGTTAAAGGTTACCATACACTGATACTGGTTCCAGATATTGACCATACGATCCAGCTTGTCGTCCGAAGACTTCACGGTGAACTTCGCGAGGAGAGCATCCCAGGTATCGTTCAGCTCTTTGAAAGCGGCGTCCACACCGGCATCGGTGTTGTACTTATCGAGCAGAGCCTTGGCCGGCTTTTTATTGACTACATTCGGCGCCTCGAACTTGTCGTCTACCGGATTCTCGCAATAGCCGAGAACAAAGATGAAGGTCTTTGACTCGCCCGGAGCGAGCTTGATATTCAGCTGGTGGGATCCGATCGGATACCATCCGGAGGCTACAGAATTGTGAGACTGTCCTTCCTCGACAACCTGCGGATCCGAGGTCGGGCGGTAAGCACCGAGGAACTCATCGCGGCTGGTGTCAAAACCGGCAATGTCAGCGTTTACAGAGTAGACCGCATAGTGATTGCGGCGCTCACGGTACTCGGTCTTGTGATAGATCGTCGATCCGATCACCTCAACCTCACCGGTGCTCAGGTTTCTCTGGAAGTTCGTCATGTCGTCCATGGCGTTCCAGGTACAGAACTCTATATAGGAAAAGAGTTTGAAATCTTTATCCGAAGATCCCTTGTTTGTCAGGGTGATGCGGTTAATCTCGCAGGTGTCATTAACCGGTACGAAGGCAAGCACCTGAGCCTCGAGATCATTTTTGCATCCGGTAATGCGTGTATAGCCCATACCGTGACGGCACTCGTAGGAGTCGAGATCGGCTCTTACCGGCTGCCAACCGGGTGACCACACATCGTTTCCTTCCTTAATATAATAGTAACGGCCGCCCTCGTCGTTCGGGATATTGTTATAACGATAACGAGTCAGACGCAGGAGCTTCGCATCCTTATAGAAGCTGTAGCCTCCCGCCGTGTTTGAGATCAGCGAGAAGAAAGAGTTGCTACCCAGGTAGTTGATCCAAGGAAGCGGAGTCTTTGGTGTGGTGATGACGTATTCCTTGTTGGCATCATCAAAGTGGCCGAATTTCATAGGTGTACCTCCCTTAAAAAAATGATTGCGACGGCCTCGACAGGTTTACGTTTCCGAAGACCGCACGCTTACATTCATTATACAGAAAAACAGAGGGAATTACAAGAACTTTATTCTCAAAACGTCGTTCAAAATAAACTTCGCGAAAAGTTTCGAGAAGTTTCGACAGTTTTCGTACAGTTTCGTACAGTTTCGTAAAAGTTTCGGATTTTCGCCAAAAAAAACACACTTTTTCAAAAAAAAACACACTATTTGTGTTGACACGTAAAAATTTTAGGCTTATAATTGACACAAGTTAAAACGATGACACGTCGGGCTGACGGTCATCAAAGTTGCTTTTATAAAAAAACAAATTAAAAAGGAGGATGTCGAATTATGAAAGCAAAGAAACTTTTGGCAGTGCTTCTGTCAGTTGTTATGGCGTTTGCTCTGGTAGCATGTGGTGACAACAGTGGAAGCAACACAAGCAATGATGCAACAAAAGAGGCTAACAACGAGTCGAATGGTGGCGGCAAAGTCGGAATTGCAATGCCGACCAAGTCTCTGGAGAGATGGAACCGTGACGGATCCTTCCTCGAGGAGCAGTTCAAGAGCGCTGGCTATGAAGTAAAGCTTACGTTCTCGGACAACAAGATCGATCAGCAGGTAAAGGATATCGAGGGCCTTCTCGCAGATGGCGTTAACCTTCTTGTCGTAGCTGCTATCGATGGTGAGTCACTCTCACAGGTTCTCGCTCAGGCAAAAGAGCAGAACGTACCGGTCATCTCTTATGACCGTCTGATCATGAACACAGATGCAATCAGCTACTATGTATCATTTGATAACTACACAGTAGGTAAGTTGCAGGGTGAGTTCGTAAGAGATAAGTTGGATCTTGACAATGCAGCAGGACCGTTCAACATCGAGTTCACCGCTGGTGACCCGGCCGACAACAATGCAGGCTTCTTCTTCAACGGCGCATTTGACGCTCTGAAGAGCTACATCGACGCTGGTAAGCTCGTAGTACAGTCCGGACAGACTGCATTCGATCAGGTTGCAACACAGCAGTGGGATACTTCCAAGGCTCTGACACGTTTCCAGAACATCCTTGGTTCTAACTACGCTGACAAGCAGCTCGACGTAGCACTTTGCTCGAACGACTCTACCGCACTTGGTGTAACTCAGGCTATCGAGTCTGACTACAAGGGTGACAAGTCTAAGGTTATCGTAACCGGTCAGGACGGTGACGAGGCTAACCTCGCTAACATCGTTGACGGTAAGCAGACGATGACCGTATACAAGGCCGTTGCCAACGAGGCAAAGGTAACACTGGATCTCGGCGTTAAGATCCTTTCCGGTGGTAAGCCGGCTGAGGAACTGATCAAAGAATCCGGTTGGGACTTCGAATGTACTTATGACACTTCTTCCTATGACAATGGAACCGGTGTGATCCCGTCATACCTTCTGGTACCGACTGTAGTAACCAAGGACAACATCCAGAAAGAGCTTGTTGATACCGGATACTACACGATGGATGACGCAGGATATCCGCATCCGGTAGGTTGATGAATATCCGATGAATTCACATAACCTGTAATCCTGGAAAGGCGAGCGAGCGATCCTCGCCCGCCTTTCGTTATGAATCATAGTGAGGAGGTGTTTTTTTGGCTGATATAATCCTTGAGATGAAAAATATCACCAAGCTGTATCCCGGTGTCAAGGCACTGGATAACGTGAACCTCCAGGTGGAGCGCGGAGAGATCCACGCGCTTGTCGGCGAGAACGGTGCCGGCAAGTCCACATTGATGAATGTTCTGTCCGGTACGATTCCGCACGGTGAGTACACAGGCCAGATCATCTATAACGGTAAGGAGTGTACGTTTAAGAATATTCAGGACAGCGAAAAAGAAGGTATTGTTATCATCCATCAGGAATTGGCTTTGATTCCCGAGCTGACCATCGCCGAGAACATGTTCCTCGGCAATGAGCAGGCAAACGGAATGGGTAAGATCAACTGGGCGGAGACGCATCAGAAGGCGACCGCCAGCATGAAGCGAGTTGGTCTGAAAGAAAAATCAACGGTTCTGATCAAGGACATCGGAACCGGTAAGCAGCAGCTGGTCGAGATCGCAAAGGCGCTTGCGAAAAACGTTAAGCTTTTGATCCTCGACGAGCCGACCTCATCTCTGAATGAGGAGGATTCCAAAATGCTGCTGGATATGCTTCTCGAGTTCAAGAAGGAAGGTCTTACTTCGATCATTATCACACATAAGTTGAACGAGGTTGCCTACTGCGCGGACAAGATCACGGTCGTGCGTGACGGATCGACCATCGAGACGATGGAGAACCCGGAGCACAACATCGATGAGGAGCGTATCATCAAAGGAATGGTAGGTCGTGAGTTGACCAACCGTTATCCGGAGCGTGAGCACAATGTCAGTGACGAGGTTCTCTTTGAGGCCAAGGACTGGACCGTGTATCACCCGGTTTACACAGAAAAATGTGTGGATGACCATGTTAATTTTTATGTAAGAAAAGGCGAGATCGTAGGTTTCTCCGGACTGCAGGGTGCAGGACGTACTGAGCTTGCGATGTCTCTGTTCGGCAAGAATTACGGAAGTCATATCTCCGGTCACGAGTATATCAAGGGCCAGGAGGTTAACCTCAAAAATGAGCGCGACGCGATCAATCACGGACTTGCGTATGCGACGGAGGACCGCAAGACCAACGGTCTGGTTCTCGAGGATTCCATCGCGTGGAACACGACGATGGCTCGTATGGAGAAGGTTAGCCATGGACCTTTCGGAGTGATCGATGTGGCAAAAGAGAATAAAGAGGCCGAAGCGTATAAGGAAGCCATGAACACGAAAACGCCGAGCGTACAGCAGTTGGTCGGAAATCTTTCTGGTGGAAACCAGCAGAAGGTGCTCCTTTCCAAGTGGCTGTTTGCAGAGCCGGAGGTTCTGTTCCTTGACGAGCCGACACGTGGTATCGACGTTGGTGCAAAGTATGAGATTTACACGATCATGAATAAAATGGTAGCAGAGGGTAAGGCTGTTGTTATGATCTCTTCTGAGCTGCCGGAGCTTCTCGGTATGTGCGACCGTATCTACGTTATGAACGAGGGTAAGATGGTCGGTGAGTTTACGGCCGAGGAGGCAACGCAGGAGAAGATCATGAGTGCGATCCTTTCCTCTGACAAATCGAATAAGGAGGTTTCGGCATGAAAGTGTCAGCATTACTGAAAAAGTATACCATGGTCATTGCTCTGGTCGTTGTATTTGTCTTCTTTACGATACTGACCGAAGGTAAGATGGTAGCGGCACAGAATATTTCAAACCTGTTGCTACAGAATGCTTACGTTTTGATCATGGCCTGTGGTATGTTGTTGTGTATCCTCACAGGTGGTAACGTCGATCTTTCGATCGGTTCCACATTGTGCTTGACAGGCGCCCTGGCAGCGAAGCTGCTCAGTATGGATCTGCCTGTGATTGTTGCAATTTTAGTTCCGCTGGTAATCGGTGCTGTTATCGGTATTTTCCAGGGATATTTGATCGGTTATGTTCATATCCCACCGTTTATCTGTACGCTGGCCGGTATGTTTTTGTTCCGAGGCTTAGCGCGTGTCGTTCTGGATTCCAAGACGCTTCCGCTGACCAAGTATGAGAGCTTTACCGACATTTTTACCAGCTACATCAGCATCCCCGGTATCGATAAGGACGGACAGTATCTGTCCGCGTTGATCATCGGTATCATCGTAGCGGTAGTCCTGGTGGCATGGACCTTCATCAGCATCGGCCGTAAAAAGGCACGTGGTTATGATGTTGGTTCTTCACTCGGCAAGATGATCCGTATGATCATCATCGCCGTTCTCATCGTACTGTACTCGATGTGCCTGATGAATTACAAGGGTATTCCGGTTATGGTACTGTGGATCCTGGCTGTTGTGTGCATCTTTGCATTCATCACAAGTTCGACTGTTTTCGGTCGTTACTTCTATGCAGTCGGTGGTAACGAGAAAGCAACCAAGCTTTCCGGTATCGATCCGCGTAAGGTTTATTTCTGGGCTTACTTCCTGATGAGCTTCCTGGCTGGTCTGTCAGGTCTTCTGGTAGGTGCCCGTATCGGTTCTGTCGATGGTAACATGGGTAATACTTACGAGATGGACGCGATCGCATCCTGCTTCATCGGTGGTGCTTCGGCATATGGTGGTTCCGGTACAGTTCCGGGCGTCATGGTCGGCGCGATCCTGCTCGGTGTTATCAACCAGGGTATGTCCATCTATGGCTTGCCGGATATGTGGCAGTACGTGGTCAAAGGTCTCGTGCTCCTCATCGCCGTGGTATTCGATGTCGTTTCGAACCATAAGACAGGTAAGTCATGATGCAACCGGACGAAAAAAAACAGCGTCTGGTCAAAATGACCCTACGTATCGTAGTAGCCGCTTACATCGGTTTTATGGGTGTGATGCTGGTGAAAGGATACTTAGGTGATCCGAATATCGCTTTTCTGATTTTCGGCATCCTCTTCCTCGTACTGGCGGTCGGCTTTGTCGTTTACGCTTTGGTGTCTTACTTTAAGGCGCCGGCGGGCGACGGCGTCTCTTCGGAGGCGTCGCCGACTGCGGACGGGGTACCTGATGATGACTCGTCAAGCGAGGAGGATAAACAGGTTTCGTTAACCGGGGCGGAGGAACAGGACTCGGGAGAGAAAAGGAAAATCAGTGATTTTGCGAAGTATAAGTCGGATGACTGACATAAAAAAGAGGTCCTGCCTGACGGCAGGACCTCTTTGCTGTTATTTTTAATCATTGTTTGTCGCGCGGTTACGCGATCTGCGATCAGATCGTCAGGACGATCTGATTATCATCGGCCAGCTTATCGGCTGCGATATAGTTATCTGCAAGCGTCTCGCCGTTCAGCGTCAGTGATGCAAAGCCGGTTTCGTGACCATCCGGGTTCTTGACCGTGATGTGCAGCTTTTTACCGCGGAAGGTCTTGTCCATGGTAAACGATTTCCACTCGGACGGGATCGACGGTGCGAGTCGCAGACCCTTCGGATCCGGACGCAGACCCAGGATACCCTCGACACAGCCTACCATGATGGTGGAGGCGGTACCGGTCAGCCAGTGCACATGCGAGCGACCGTGGTTCAGACTTGCCTTACCCTCGGTAAACTGACCGAAGCAGTACGGCTCGATCGTGCGGACCTCGGCGGTATCGTTCTGTGCGGCCGGGTTGTTCTCCATGAAATACTGAAAAGCACGGTTACCATGACCGAGCAGCGCCTCGGCGAGGATCAGCCAGCCCTGTGACTGGGAAAAGATCCCGGCGTTTTCCTTTGTCCCCGGGTTAAAGAGGACAGCCAGCGCGCCGTCAAAGGCGTGTGCATGATACGGCGGATCCATCAGGACCGCACCGTAGTTGGTGTTCAGTTTATCAAAAACGTTCTGCATAGAGGCTTCTGCCTGCTCTTTGGAAGCCAGACCACTGATCACGCCCCAGCTCTGTGGGTTCAGCCACATATTGGCCTCCGGATCGTTGCGGTCACCGATGCGCTCGCCGGTATCCTTATAACCACGGAGGAATCGATCCTCGTTCCAGCAGAGCTTCTGTACCAGATCTCCGAAGTCCTTCTGCTTTGCCTCGAGTTCATTTTTATAGGAAGAATCTCCTTTGAGATCGGCAAAGCGTCCCAGGATGGTGAGCGCGTAATAATACTGCTCAGCGACGAAGGAGGACTCGCCCATGGCACCGAGACGCAGGCAGTCGTTCCAGTCGGCGTGGAGGCCGGCCGGCAGTCCGTGCGCACCGAGGTGGTCATCCGAAAACTGAATGGCACGTTTCAGATGTTCGTACACCGTGCCCTCGTCCTTGTTGGCAAAGGGGATTACTTCATCCAAAAAAGCGATGTCGCCGGTCTCGGAAACATATTTCCAAATCGTCGGGAACAGCCACAGCGCATCATCCGCGCGGTAAGCCGGATGCCCGGTTTCTTTTACATAAGAATCATCCTCCGGTGTGTCCTCGTGTCCCGGATTGTGCGTGTACTTTACGAGCGGCAGACCACCGCCATGATGTACCTGAGCGGACAGCATGAAAACGATCATCTGCTTTGCCATATCCGGACGCAGATGGATCACACCCTGGATATCCTGGACCGTATCGCGGTAGCCGAAGCCGTTTCGCTCGCCGCAGTAGATAAAGGAAGCGGCACGGGACCAGATAAAGGTCATGAAGCAGTTGTACGCATGCCACGTATTCATCATCGTGTTGAACTCGTTGCTCGGCGTCTGGATCTGCAGCGCGTCGAAGCGTGCGTGCCAATCTGAGATCAGCGTATCAAGATCTGCCTTGCAGTCAGCAGCTACATTATTATAGGAAGAAAGAATCTCAGCTGCCTCCGCATCACCCCTCTCACCGAGGATAAAGGCGATCGTTTTTGTCTCGCCCGGAGCGAGTTTGATAATCGTTGCCAGGGCGCCGCAGCTGTTGGCGTTGTAGTTGGTCGTGTCGGAAAGCTTGCCGCTCGTAACACCGATCGGATCGGAGTAGTCGTGACCGTTTCCGAGGAAGTCGGCGCGGTCACCGCAGTAGGAGCTGACAGGGCTTCCGGTCAGACCGAAGAAACGACGGCGTACGGCCTTGTCGTCTACCTCGGATTTCTGCGAGATGATATCGAGGTTACCGTTTACCTCCTGGAGGATCCGGTTTTCCTTGAAGGCAGTCCGTGTGATGAACTGCGTATACTGCAGGTTTACCATATCGTTGGAGTAGTACGGGTCGTTGGTGAACTCCGCGTATCCGGTGATCGTGAGCTCTTTCTCCTCGCCGGAGGTGTTGGTCAGCGCCAGCTCCCAGACCTCATAGGTCTTGTCGAGCGGTACGTAGTAGGTAGCTACGGAGCGGATGCCGGCGTAGTCAGTGATAAAGCGGCTGTAGCCGGTACCGTAGCGTACGATGTTGCGGAACTCACTGCCCGTATCGGCAGCAGCACCGGTCCCGTCGGCGCCGATCGCATTCACGTCGGCCTCGGCAGCCTCTGTAAAAGGCTTGCGCACCGGTTTCCAAGAAGCGGACCAGTAGTCACCGGAGGAGTTGTTTCTTATATAAATATAACGTCCCGGGAAATCCATACTGTTGAAGTTGTAGCGAAGAATACGTCCTTTAGCTCCGGATTTAGCGAAGCTGTAGCCGCCGGCGTTGTTCGAAATCAGCGCCGCGTACTCCGGTGAGCCGAGGTAATTGGCCCATGGAGTCGGCGTGTCCGGACGAAGAATTACGTATTCGCGGTTCACGTTGTCAAAAAAACCGTATCTCATAGCATTGTCCTCCCTGTTTGGCTTTTGATTTCATTAAAAAATATCAAGGTGCCCATCTTGTGGGCATTTTTCACAAAATACGCAAGATTTTGTTGAGAATACGTTGTAATACATATTTTACCACATCTTTCTTTATAAAAAAAGGGCAGAAAAAAGAAAATTTGTATTGGGGTTTTTGTAAAAAATATACAAAAAAAGAAAAAAAAGTGTTGATTCTGTGACAAAAGTGTGTTATTATACTCTATGGGTTTCGGGAAGAATACCCAAAAAATATCAACCATTGAAGATCAAACGATCTTCAAACAACCAAATTTCATTTTACAGGGAGGAATTCATTTATGAAGAGAAAATGGTTGGCAATTGCTCTTTCTATGGCTATGGCTGTAGGAATGCTCAGCGGTTGCGGAGAAGACAAGAAGGAAGAGCCGGCAAAGACTGAGGAGGCTAGCACTCCTGAGACAGAGGAACCGGCACCGGAGACCGAAGAGCCGGAAGAGTCAGTTGATCTGCTCGAAGATGGCGGCGGTAAGGTCCTGAACATCTATGCATGGAATGACGAGTTCCAGCAGAGATTCGAGGCTTACTATCCGGATTACAAGGATGGTAAGGTTGGCGATGTAGAAGTTAAGTTCATCATCAACCCGAACGAGGGATCTAACTACCAGGATAAGTTGGATGAGGCTCTTGGCAAGCAGGAGAGCGCTGCAGCAGACGAGAAAGTCGATCTGTTCATGGCAGAGGCTGACTACATCGCTAAGTACTCTTCCGCAGCAGCAGACGTTGCTGTAGACGTTAAGGCTCTTGGCCTTACAGATGCTGACATGAGCAACATGTATGATTACACCAAGCAGGTAGCTACCGATGAGAACGGTGTCCTTAAGGGCGTTTCATGGCAGGCTTGCCCGGCTGGTATGATCTATCGTCGTTCAATGGCTAAGAAGTATTTCGGTTCTGATGATCCGGCTGCCGTTCAGGAGCAGGTATCTGACTGGGATAAGTTCGAGGCTGCCTGCAAGACCATCAAAGAGAAGTCAAACGGTAAGGACTTCATGATGGCTGGTCCGAACGATATGCATCGTATCTACACCAACAACGACTCCACTAAGTTCGTAGACGGTGATGCACTTACATTCACTCCGGGATCTGAGCAGTGGGTTGACAACACCAAGAAGTACTGCGACGAAGGTTATGTAATGAACCCGACAATGGGTCTGTGGAGCGAGGACTGGACCAAGCAGATGGGTGCTAAGGGTCATGTATTCGCATTCTTCGGACCGGCATGGTTCATCTCCTTCACAATGTCTGATGGTTCAGGCGCTAAGAAGAACGATGACGGTACCTACAAGCATGAGGATGGTAAGGATTCCTACGGTGATTGGGGTCTCTGCCTTGGACCGAATCCGTTCAACTGGGGTGGTACTTGGATCATGGCTGCAAAGGGTACTGACAACGCAGCACTCATCAAGGATATCATGCTGAAGATGACCTGTGATCAGACAATCCTTTACAACATTTCTAAGGATAAGCAGGATTACGTAAATGGTAAGGAGGCTTGTGAGAAGCTTTCTGCTGACGGCGTAACCGCTCCGTTCCTTGGCGATCAGGATATGATCGGAACTCTTAAAGAGTCTGCAGAGAAGATCTCCATGGCTAACCTGACCATCTACGATCAGGCATGCATCGAGTCTGCTGAGGGTGACTTCGCAGATTACTTCTCTGGCAAGTCCTCTAAGGAAGACTGCATCAAGAAGTGGCAGGCTGACGTACAGGCTAAGTTCCCGAACTTGACTGTATAATCCGAAAAAGGGATATTACTTAAAGACCTAAAATGGGGGCAGGACGTGTCCTGCCCCCATTTTTAAACTCAAAAATGTTCTGAGGGGGCTTGTTGCTATGGCAAATAACAATAGTGCAACGGTCGCGGTAAGACAGAAGAAAAACAAGTTAAAATATGGGAAATGGGGTATCATTTTTATCCTTCCGTTTTTTATCGCGTATTTCCTCTTTTCGTTTTATCCGCTGATTACAACCTTTTATTACAGCTTCTTCTCACGTTTCAAGGATCCGGTAACGATCAAGACCGTGGAGAAGTTTGTTGGATTTGACAATTACGTAAAACTGTTTACAAAAGAACCGTTCGCTGAGACCGGTTTTCTGTACCATTTTGGAAACACATTTTTACTTTGGATTTTGGGATTTATTCCGCAGTTGTTGCTCTCGTTGCTCTTCGCTTCATGGTTTACAGATATTCGCCTGAAGCTGAGAGGAACCGGCGCGATGAAGGTAATCCTTTACCTTCCGAACATGTTGATGGCGTCGTCTATCGCCGTGCTGTTTAATAAATTATTTGCGTTGACAGGACCTGTCAATGAGCTTATGGGCACGAGCATTGATTGGCTACAAAATCCATGGGGCGTCCGAGGGTTGATAGCCGCGATTAACTTCCTGATGTGGACCGGTAACACGACCATCCTTTTGATGGCCGGTATCATGGGTATCGACCCGGCACTGTACGAGGCCAGTGCAATCGATGGCGCCACAGCAGGACAGCAGTTTAGAAAAATTACGATGCCTATGTTGAAGCCTATCATGTTGTATGTGCTTGTCACATCTATGATCGGTGGTTTGCAGATGTTCGATATCCCGAACCTGTTGGTTAAGCAGGGTGGTACCCAGAAAGTTGCCCAGACAGTCGTTATGGACATCAGTAACGGTATCGGTGGATCCGGTGATATCGGTCTGGCCGGAGCAGAGTCGGTTATCCTGTTCTTTGTTGCCGGTATTATAGGATTTGTCCTCTTCAAGTCCATGGAAAGTGACGATGATAAGGAAAAGCGCAAGAACAAAAAGCGCGAAAAGGCAGAGCGTAAAGCGGCTATGGCGAAGGGGGTGTGATAAAGAATGACTGAAGATTTCAATTCAAACCTTACAGCGGAAGAGAAAAGAGGTCATGTCTTTCTTATCATCCGCCGTATCATAGCGTATATCATTTTGATCGTGATGTGTCTGTTGTGTATCTTCCCATTTTTGACACTGATCATCAACATGACAAAGAGCCATACGGAGCTGTCACAGGCGTTTAACCTGATCCCGGGTACTTCGTTCTTCAAGAACTTCTCACGTATCCTGGGTGATAAGAACATCGCCGTTATCCGTGCGATGGGTAACTCACTTTTGATCGGTGCACTTACCTGCTTGATCAACGTGTATGTATCTTCGCTGACAGCCTATGGACTGTATGCTTACGAGTTCAAACTCAAGAAAGCAGCGTATACTTTCATCATGGTAATCCTGATGGTACCGACTCAGGTATCCGCTCTTGGTTACGTACAGATGGTAAAGGGATGGGGCTTCGAGAACGACAACGCTCTTCCGGCTCTCATCTTCCCGGCGATCGCTGCTCCGGGCGTATTCTTCTTCATACATCAGTATATGGAGAGTGCACTGCCACTGGAGATTGTCGAGGCCGGACGAATAGACGGTGGACACGAGTTCTACATTTTCAACTTCGTCGTCATGCCGATCTTAAAGCCGGCGATAGCCGTGCAGATGATTTTCTCGTTCGTTGCATCGTGGAATAACTACTTCCTTCCACAGTTGTTGATGCAGGCCAACTCAAAGACGGCAACCTTGCCTCTTATGGTAGCGGCCCTAAACGCATCCGCGAACGACAACTTCGACCTTGGTAAGGTGTATATGGTGCTGGGCTTGGCCATCGTGCCGCTGATCATCGTGTACCTGTGCTTGTCTAAGTACATCATCCGAGGTATTGCTCTTGGATCAGTCAAAGGCTGATACGCTAGCAATAAGGTAAGCAATATAAAAACATCCTACAGTGAGCAGATGCTCACGTAGGATGTTTTTTTGATGTCCGAATTAAATGTTTTGTTTATTACTCCGGCAGCTTCAGATCGCCGGTCTTGGCCCAGCCAAGCTTCTTTACAATCATGTGGAAGAGCGGTGTCAGTACCGCAGGAAGGACGATACAGATCGCAACTAAACCGATCCAATCCATCGCTGTGATCGATGCTTTGGTGCCGGCTGCGATATCGTTTACCCAGCCGCTGTAAACGCCGATCTGACCGACAAAACCGCAGGTACCCATACCGGAGGATACCGGAGCGCCGTTCATCTGCATCTGGAAAAGACAGGTGGCAAGCGGTCCTGTGATCGCCGATGTCAGGATCGGAGCGATCCAGACGCGGGGATTTTTGATGATGTTCGGCATCTGGAGCATTGAGGTTCCGATACCCTGTGAAATGAGACCGCCCCAGCGGTTCTCAGAAAACGACATAACCGCGAAGCCGATCATCTGAGCGGAACATCCGGCTACGGCGGCACCGCCGGCCAGACCCGTCAGTGACAGGGCGGCACAGATGGCAGCCGAGGAGATCGGCAGTGTCAGTGCGATACCCACGATGACAGATACCAGGATACCCATCAGGAACGGCTGCAGCTCAGTTGCCCACATAACGAGATCGCCGACCCACATTGCAGCACGTCCGAGCGGCGGAGCGATCAGAGCAGAGAGCCCAATGCCGACACCGACTGTGACGAGCGGGGTGACGAGAATATCAATCTTGGTTTCCTTAGATACAAGCTTTCCAATCTCAGCTGTGATAATGGCGACAAAGAGAACGGCGAGCGGGCCGCCGGCTCCTCCCAGTGCATTGGATGCAAAACCACCGGTGATCAACGAGAACAGGACCAGCGGCGGACACTTTAGCGCGTATCCGATCGCGACGGCCATAGCCGGTCCGCTCATCGCGGTAGCGAGACCGCCGACGGTATAGGGGACCTCGTTGATCGTGGCGACAGGCGCCGTCAGAAATCCGATATGAAACTGGGTTCCAATGGTGTTGATGATGGTTCCGATCAGCAGGGAGCAGAACAGTCCCTGTGCCATTGCGCCGAGGGCGTCGATGCCGTAGCGCTTCAGAGAGATTTCGATGTCTTTTTTCTTTAAAAACTCTTTCATTTGCTTGTTGCCTCCTCGCGGAGACTCCTTTCCGGTTTCCTTATAGAATAGTGTTTTATCTGCTCAGAGGATAGAACAGACGTTTTACCAGTTCAGCAGCACGATCTCTTCGCCGGTCGTGCTCTCGACCTGGATGTCGGTAGCCTTGAACTCATTTTTCTGGAAAAATGTCAGCGCGCCTTTGTTCTTGGTGTAGACGGAGACCTCGAGGATTCCCATCTCATCCTTTAGTTTGTCGAGAAGGAGTGATCCGATGCCACGATCGCGTTCGCCCTCAGCGACCACGATGGCAACCATAGCCTCCTCCATCGATCCGGCAAAGCCCATGATCTGTCCGTCCTCTTCATAAATATAGACAGAGGCCAGACTCATCACGCGCATGACTTCCTTGAAGTTCTTGCTCCAGTATTTTTTGGCGATGAAACTCTGTTCCTTTACATTGGACTGTAACCAGATTTCCATCATAGTGTCAAGGGCCTTATCTGAGCCCTTGCCATAGTAGTCGAACTTCCTAATATGAGAGACCTCGGCCGGGACAAACTTGCCTGCCTTTTTGGCAGCTTCCCGATCGGCGGCCTTCTTTTCAGCGGCGGCCTTTTTCTCGGCGGCAGCTTTCTCCTCGGCAGCCTTTTTCTCAGCAGCAGCCTTCTCTTCAGCAGCTTTCTTTTCGGCGGCGGCCTTCTCAGCAGCCTCTTTTTTAGCCATAGCATCGATGATCTTAGGATCTGCGATCGACGCAATGACTTGCGCAACGGCGCTGATATCTTTCGTCACATCCTTGCCACCTTCCAGACGGTGCCCGCTGTTCTTGATCTCTGTCAGTGGAAGCCCCAGTTTCTTACATGCGGCACGGAGAGCCTTGATCTCGATGTGCTTGTCATCGGTTCCGGCGGCGACGCCGGCGATCCGACGGCTCGGTGAGAAATACGAGAAGGTAGCGTCGAGCGGTGTGTAGATAATATGAGTAACATTGTCCAGCTTCAACACATCCTCCAGCATCATCCCGATCACGGTACCGATACTTTTTTCTGCGAAAACGACATGCTCATACTCATCAAAACGTACGTCTTTCAGGCGCTTTACCAGGTTTTTAGCCGCCTTGTCTGCATAGGCTCCCAGATCGTCACTGTCCTTGACATCATAGCTCTCGATCGGCATGACGTCATAACCGGCATAGCAATATGCTACACGGGTGTAGTATAACAGTGGGCAGTCTACGCTGTAGCGGATGCCCGGAAGAAGAACCAAAAGACCCTGTTTCATAGCATGCCTCCTTCGTCGTTGTCCTCCAATGTCGCAAAAAACCAACCTATATTCTATCAAGAAAATTTACGGGTGTCAAGACCGGCAAAAACTCCTTGCCAAAAATGGGAAAACAGTATAAAATAGAAGAGTGGCCGTGGGTTTTTAAGGCCGCTCCGGAGACACAATATAGCACGTGTTTTCGGGCTTTGCATCTCTAGGGAAAGGGGTGATAACTTGGATTTAGCCGAGAAACTGGTCGAGGAGCTCGAGTGTGAGACCGTCTTTACGATTCCGATCGGAGACGGGATCGAGGTGGCAGAGTCCGTAGTGGTGACGTGGATCATCATGGCGGCCATCCTGCTTTTCGCTTTCCTGATGACCAGACGACTTCGTGTCCGCAATATCTCGCGCAGACAGGCAATCATCGAGACGATCGTTGTAAAGCTGACCAATCTGACAGAGGGCATGGTCGGTGAGAAGGGAAAGGGAGTGGCACCGTATCTGGTGACGATCCTGATCTACATTACGCTGGCCAATATCTGTGGTATATTTGGTTTCAAATCGCCAACAAAGGATCTGAATGTCACGATCGCGCTGGCCGTGATGAGTATCGTGCTGGTGCAGGCGGCGGGGATACATTACCTAGGGTTCAAGGGCTGGCTGAAGCACTTTGCGCAGCCGATCGGCGTGGTCACCCCGTTTAACATCCTGGACCTTGTGACGAGACCGCTGTCGCTGTGTATGCGACTTTTTGGTAACGTCTTGGGTGCGTTCGTCATCATGAAGCTGCTCGAGGCCGTGGTACCGGTGGTGGTGCCGGCGGTGTTCAGCATTTACTTCGATCTGTTTGACGGGATACTGCAGGCGTATGTATTTGTCTTCCTGACCTCGCTTTATATAAAAGAAGGCATCGAGGAAGAAGAGGAAGAAGAAGGCGGGAAAAAGAAACGACGACACCGCAAGGTGGTCGCACTCAAGGCACCGGTGGATCAGCAGAAGAGTGCCTGAGCTTAGGTTAACGGTAACAATACAAAAAAACATATACGGAGGTAAACAAACTATGGGATCAATAGCAATCGGAGCAGGATTAGCGGTATTCGGAGCCTGCATCGCAGGACTGGGAATCGGCATCGCTACATCGAAGGCGGTAGAGTCGATCGCAAGACAGCCTGAGGCAGAGTCCAAGATCATGAAGAACCTGGTGCTTGGTTGTGCGCTGGCAGAGGCAACAGCGATCTACTGTTTCGTTATCGCGTTGCTGATTATCATGTTGCTTGGCAAGTAACTACCGGGACGAGAGCGACCGGGGGACCGGTGGCGATTAAGTATGCATAGAAAGGCAGGATTACTGTATGCTGCGGATTGATTTCAATCTGATTTTTACCGTGATCAATATCCT
The DNA here is from genome assembly GCA_036343395.1 of Eubacterium sp. GTDB lineage: Bacteria > Bacillota > Clostridia > Lachnospirales > Lachnospiraceae > Eubacterium_F. Next base: position 71,025 of record JAZASH010000001.1, read on the forward strand.
GGTGCTTTTCGGCGGGCTGTGGTTTGTCCTTTTCAAGCCGGTGAGAAAGATTCTCGATGAGAGACAGGCAGAGGCAAACCGTGAGTACGACGATGCCAAGGCCAAGCAGGCAGAGGCTAATGCGGTCAAGGAGAAGTACGACGAGTCTCTGGAGGAGTTGGAGAAGGGTCGTGCCGAGGCTATGCTGGAGGCCAGACGTCGTGCGGACGGCGAGTACCAGCGCATCATCGATCGTGCGGAGGCACAGGCAAAGGATATCACGGATCAGGCAACGCTCGATGCGGAGAATCAGAGAAAGAAGATATTAAAGAGCGCGGAGGACGAGATCGCCGACATGGTTGTCGAGGCGGCCGGAAAGGTTGCCGGTACAGCCGGAGGGGCGGATTTCGACCGTGCTTTGTATGATGAGTTTATTTCGAAAAATGCGGGGGATAATTCATGACACAGACGACGGTAGAGTATGCGTCAGAGTTGTTGAACATCCCTGACGCGAGAGAAATGGTAGCCGAGGCGCGTGACATCTGTGAAGCGGTCCCGGCTGTGTTCGAGGAGCTTGCGGATGCGACGGTACCGGTGAGCGTTAAGCACGTGGTGATCGACCGGATCTTCCCGATGGGACTGCGCAACTTCCTCAAGCTTTTGTGTGATAACAATGCGTTTGGATCCTTTTATGAGATCGCGGACGAATACCGGGAACAGCTGAAAAATCCGCGCGAGGTGGAGAAATACGGAGAGCTGATCTACGTAACACCGCCGACGGATGAGCAGATGGTCGGGATCCGTGACTTCCTCGGCAAGGAGTTCGGCAACCGCGATATTGAGCTGACGACCAAGCAGGATGATTCGCTGAAAAGCGGATTTATCATCCGGGTCGGATCCAGGGAGTTTGACTGGTCGGAGGCGGGACGTATCCGCCAGCTGGAAGAGAGACTGAGCCGTGCGGTCTCAGAGGCACACACGCACTCGGAGATGAATATCATCTCGATCCTGCGCTCGACCATCGAGGAGTTCGAGCTGACGGCAGCCGATAAGGAGATCGGTGTTGCCAACTGGGTGGGTGACGGTATCGTTAACGTAGACGGTATCGACCACGCAAACTACGGCGAGATTGTTATCTTTGATTGTGGAGTAAAAGGAATGGTACAGGACGTACGCCGTGACGAGATCGGTGTAGTCCTTTTTGGTCGTGACACGGAGATCCACGAGGGATCACGCGTGGTCCGTACCGGTAAGATGGCCGGTGTTCCGGTCGGTGAGGAGTATTTGGGGCGCGTCGTGGATGCGCTCGGTGCACCGCTCGACGGCGGGGCAGAGATCGTCACAGACACCTATCGCCCGATCGAGACAAAGGCGCCGGGTATCGTGGATCGTAAGTCCGTATCCGTGCCAATGGAGACGGGTATCCTGTCCATCGACTCGATGTTTCCGATCGGACGCGGACAGCGAGAGCTGATCATCGGTGACCGTCAGACAGGTAAGACCTCGATTGCGATGGATACGATCCTGAACCAAAAGGGTAAGGATACCATCTGTATCTATGTGGCGATTGGACAGAAGGCTTCGACGGTTGCAAAGCTCGTGAGCACTTTGAAAAAAGCCGGCGCGATGGATTACACCATCGTGGTTTCCGCAACGGCATCCGATCCGGCGCCGTTGCAGTTTATCGCTCCGTACTCCGGTACGGCGATGGCCGAGTACTTTATGTATCAGGGCAAGGATGTCCTGATCGTTTATGATGATCTTTCCAAACATGCGGTGGCCTATCGTGCCATCTCACTTTTGCTGGAGCGCTCTCCGGGGCGCGAGGCCTATCCGGGTGATGTGTTCTATCTTCACTCACGTCTTTTGGAGCGTTCGGCGCGACTGTCGCCGGAGGCGGGCGGCGGATCCATCACGGCTCTGCCGATCATCGAGACACAGGCCGGCGACGTATCGGCCTATATCCCGACAAACGTCATCTCGATCACAGACGGACAGATCTATCTGGAGTCGCAGCTTTTCTTCTCCGGACAGCGTCCGGCGGTTAACGTCGGCCTTTCGGTATCCCGTGTCGGTGGTGCCGCACAGAGAAAGGCAATGAAAAAGGCAGCGGGTAGTGTGCGTATCGATCTCGCACAGTACCGCGAGATGGAAGTTTTCACCCAGTTCTCTTCGGATCTGGATGATGCGACGAAAAAGCAGTTAGAGCATGGACGTGCGCTGATGGAGTTGTTGAAGCAGCCACTGGGACATCCGTTCTCGATGACGGATCAGGTTATCGTCCTGATCGGAGCCAACTGTCACCTCTTCAGTGACATCCCGGCATCGGAGATCCAGGAGTTCCGTCGACAGCTGTTGGCACATTTCCATGAGGAACAGGATAAGATTATTTCGAAACTGGAGTTCTATATGGATTTCTCGGACGAGCTGAGAGAGCAGATCGAGGAAGCGTGCGAGAAGTTCAAGGCTACCTATCTGGAGGAAAAAGATGCCTAATATGAAGGAACTTCAAAACCGAATAGGCAGTATCCGCGATACGATGAAGATCACGAACGCCATGTACATGATCTCCTCGATGAAGCTGAGAAAAGCGAGGACCAAGCTGGAGAATACCGAGCCGTATTTCGAGAGCCTGCAGATGGAGATTTCCAACATCCTTCTCCATCTCCCGGACATGGAGGATCGGTATTTCGACAACAACGAGGACGATGACAAGGACCGTGAGCGGAAGCGTGGTTTTCTTATCGTGGTTGGCGATAAGGGGATGGCGGGCGCGTATAACCACAACGTCATCAAAGAGGCGTTACTGCACATCAACCACGATGACAGACTTTTTGTCGTGGGCGAGGTGGGACGCCACGAGCTCGCAGCGATCGACTATTCGGTGGAGCCGGGGTTTCTCTACTCAGCGAACAATCCTTCTATGCATAGAGCAAGATTGATTGCGGGAAACATCATTGAGCAGTATAAGAATAAAGAGCTGGATGAGGTCTATGTGATCTTCACCCAGATGGTCAACACAATGAAATCCGTGGTGCGTATGGAGCGGTTATTGCCGCTGAAGTCGCATACCTTTTTAAAGGACGAGATGATCGAGCAGGCACTGCATGAGCAGGGTGGAAAAACACTCGAGCAGATCGAGCGCGAAGCGGAGGATTGGTATATGATCTATCCTAACGCGCGCAAGGTTTTGGATAAGTTGGTATACAATTATATCACCGGTTATGTCTACGGCGTTCTGGTCGAGGGGTCAGCCAGCGAGGAGAACGCGCGTATGATGGCGATGCAGGCGGCGACAGATAACGCAAAGGAAATGCTGGGTGAGTTATCGATCCAGTACAACCGCGCCAGACAGTCCGCCATCACGCAGGAGATCACAGAGGTCATCGCCGGTGCAAAGGCACTGAAGAAAAAGAAGTCTAAGAATACCAGGAGGCCATAATGGAGTATACAGGTAAGATAGTACAGGTATCGGGACCGGTTGTCGATGTCGAGTTCGGAGACGGATACCTTCCGCCGATCCGCTCGGCGCTGACCGTCGAGGTCGGAGAGGGGTCCGTAAAGGACGAGCGTGTGATGGAGGTCGCACAGCACATCGGTCATGATGTGGTGCGCTGTATCATGCTGGCGGCCAGTGAGGGACTCTGCCGCGATATGCAAGTGGTATCCCATGATGAGGGGATCACGGTTCCGGTCGGAGAGGCGACATTGGGACGTCTCTTTAACGTGCTCGGACAGCCGATCGATAACGGTGAGCCGGTGGTCAGTGAGGAAAAATGGTCGATCCACCGAGAGCCGCCGAGCTTTGAGGACCAGAGTCCGGTCGTGGAGATCCTCGAGACCGGTATCAAGGTCATCGATCTTCTCGCTCCGTATGCGAAGGGCGGAAAGATCGGTCTTTTTGGAGGAGCCGGTGTCGGAAAGACGGTGCTGATCCAGGAGCTGATCCACAACATTGCGACCGAGAGCGGCGGATACTCGATCTTTACGGGTGTCGGCGAGCGTTCGCGTGAGGGTAACGACCTGTGGACCGAGATGACGGAGTCCGGCGTTATCGAGAAGACGGCGTTGGTATTCGGTCAGATGAATGAGCCGCCGGGAGCCCGTATGCGTGTCGCTGAGACGGGTCTTACGATGGCGGAATATTTCCGTGATGTTCAGAACAGAGACGTGTTGCTTTTTATCGATAATATTTTCCGTTTTATCCAGGCGGGCTCAGAGGTATCGGCGTTGCTCGGACGTATGCCGTCCGCGGTCGGTTATCAGCCGACGCTGTCCAATGACCTCGGTGAGTTGCAGGAGCGTATCGCATCGACCAGGAACGGTTCCGTAACGAGTGTCCAGGCGGTCTATGTACCGGCGGACGACTTTACCGATCCGGCGCCGGCGACGACCTTCTCACACCTGGATGCGACGACGGTGCTCTCGCGTAAGATCGCCGAGCAGGGTATCTATCCGGCTGTGGATCCGTTGGAGTCTTCCTCGCGTATTCTCGAGGCGGACGTGATTGGTGAGAAGCACTACAACATCGCGCGCCGTGTGCAGGAGATCCTGCAAAAATATAAAGAGCTGCAGGATATCATCGCTATTCTCGGTATGGAGGAGCTCTCCGAGGAGGATAAGCTGACTGTATACCGTGCGAGAAAGTTGCAGAGATTCTTGTCACAGCCGTTCCATGTAGCGGAGAACTTTACCGGTGTTCCGGGTGTGTTTGTCCCGCTGGAGGAGACACTGCGCGGCTTCCGCATGATTCTGGACGGCGAGCTGGATGATATCCCGGAGAACGCATTTTTCAATGTCGGAACGATCGATGATGTAAAGAAAAAGGCCGAGCAGTACGCGTAAGAAAGGTGGCATCGGATGAATACTTTTTATCTGAGAATAGTCGCATGTGACCGCGTCTTCTATGAGGGCGAGGCCACGATTCTCGTGTTTCCGGTCGAGGACGGCGAGATGGCGATCCAGGCCAACCATGAGCAGATGGTGACGACGATCGAGATCGGCGTCCTTCGCTTTACGACCCCTGACGGGGAAACGCATATCGCGATCATCTCAGACGGGATGCTGACGGTCAAGAAAAATCGCGTTGACGTGATCGTGTACTCGGCGGAGCGCCCGGATGAGATCGATGAGTTCCGTGCGGAGGCAGAGGCGGAAAAGGCGCGTGAGATGCTGCAGCAAAAGCAGAGTATCGTGGAGTATCATATCACGGCGTCATCACTGGCGCACGCGATGGCACGCTTGTCCGGACGGGACAAGTATCTGATGAAGTAGGGGAGAGAGTTTTATGAAAAAACAGAAGACGATTAGAACAAAGCTGTTGATCAGCCTTCTTTTTTTGACACTTGGTGTCGGGATCGGCATCGGGGCGCCGGAGGCATCCGCAAAGTCAATGGTGAAAAAAGTTGGGTATGGAAATAACTATAAAATGTATTTCGGAGAGAAAGAGGTGTTTGAGGTCAAACAGCTCGCCTCCTCCGGAACGCTGACCGACGGCGGGTACTACATGGTCGAGTTTTCGATCCCGGGGACCAAGCAGGTTTGCCACCTGACCGGACTGACCGAGGCAAACATGGAAGAGGTCCGCGACGAGGTGATCGACGGATATAAAAAAGGCGGCGATTTTTCCTTTACCTCGCTCGACTTTATCGATACCGAGAAGGCACAGATCGACGCGTCCGGTGACAGTGAACTCTGCTGGGCAGGGGCGGCTGCCGACATGCTGCACTATGCGGGATGGGGGCGTATGGCCGGACACGACTGCGACGATATCTATGACCTGTTTGCCAAGTATTTTTATAATGAAGGCGGGTTTATCCCCAACGCGTTTGCCTGGTATTTTAACGGCGTGTCCTATGGACTGGATTCGGCGGTGCGGCTCCGCGAACTGGATGAGGAGGATCAGCCGACCGATCCACTTGCACCCATCGGCGGGCGTTATCTCCCGGATTACGCATTTGATGCAGCGACGGAGGAACTCAATGTTAACAGCATGCCCGGCGGGTCGGAGACGGGTAGCCTGTTGATGATGAATGAAATGGAAAAACGATTCGCTGCCGGCGATGCACTCGGATTGACCGTGTTTAACGAAGGCGGCGGACATGCGATCACGGAGTTCGGTTATGTGGTCAATAATAAATATGACAAATCCGATCTCCGCCATTACTGTGCACTGATCGTAGCGGACTCGGATAATGACAAGTCGACGGTCGACGATCGACGTACCCACCCGAACAGCTACACACTTCTCCGGACGGAGGCGGTGCAGGGAGATTTTGTCAATGTGGATGTTCTGAATCTGAAAGACTACGGGTTTGAGCTTAACGGCATCACGGTCCTTAAAACTCCGGGACAGGTGTTTTCGGAGTCAAATGCGGCAGCGACAAAGAATAAAACGACAACTGCGGACTTTGTCCCGAGCCGGTTACGTTTTAATAATGTAGGACCGGAAACGGATGACGCAGCGATCGTGGCGGTCGGGGAGGAGATCCATACGTTGTTGGGCATGACCAACAACAGTGAGGTTGAGCTGAGAACCAAGCTTCCGGTGCGGCTGACCGTACGCGACGCGGCGGGGAAGGTCGTACAGGTGCTGGACACGCAGGTTGACTTTGACAAACAGAATCGATTGTATCAGGAAATGGTCCTGGATCAGACGATCGAGCCTCTGCCGGTCGGATCCTATCGGGTGACGGTTGAGGTGAACCCCGGCAAGCATATAAAGGAAGCCTACTTCACAAACAATTCCTACACGACCGAGCTTGAGGTGAGAGAGCGAACCTTTGATGTGAGCGGGATCGGTGTCTCGGCAAAGATCGGTGAGTTCGGAGACAATGAGACGACCAAAGCGGTCATGTCCTATACAGGAGAAAAAACCATCAAGAAAAGCGGCTGGAAAGCCTGGGGTGAGATGGCTTACTATAAAGAAGGCGAGAGCAAGGACTGGGTTACCTTTTGCAGTACCGAGTTTGGCGAGGGAGCCGGTGTCGGGAACTACGATCCGGTCTTGAAAAAGAAGGATACGGAGTACAACTACCACGCACTGGAAAAGGAGGTCGAGCTGAACTGTTGGGGACCCAAGGTCCAGTTCCGACTCAAGATCGTCAAGGAGGGTGAGCCGGCGGCGTATGTGCTTTCACCGGAGTATGACCTCATCTATCGCAAGATCACAGTAAAGGAAGAGACAGGGAAGCTGAGTCGCATGAAACGCGGTGCGACCGGACTGAATCCGGGAGAGGAGATTGTTTTTCGCCTGGTCAATGAGTCAACGGCGGAGGATGCCACCGTATCGGGTAAGTTTTTCGCACAGATCCTCGACGTTGGTGAGGATCCGATAATAGTTGTGCCCGAGATGGAGTTCACGCTGAAAAAGGGTGAGGAGTCTGCGCCAATCAAGGTGACCAAATGGGGGAAGTCGATCTCCGGGATGCAGTCCATCGATGGTTTCCTCGGATGGGACGGCCGCGAGCCGGCGTATTACGGTGAGCTGGTAGCGCTGGAGATCGAGGAAGTGGAGAATCCGCTTGTCGATATCGTACAGGATGTGGTCGATCCCTATGACAGCTGCGTATCGCTCAGAGAGGCGGTGGCCTATGCACAGAGTACCGGTAAGACGGTTCGGTTTTCCGATTTGGTAGATCGGTCGCAGCTTGTTTTAGACAAACCGATCGAGATAGACGGAAAGGTTTCCATCAACGGATACCATACAGTGAAAAAACATCCGCTTGTCCAGTCACTGAGTGTGATCAGCAAGAAAAAGCCTCTCTTTGTAGTGAAAGAGAAGGGAGATCTGACGCTGCGCGGTGTCGGTGTGACCTCCAGGGAGACCAGAGAGGTGCCGATGATCGAGAATCAGGGAGGAGCCCTGACGGTCCGCCAGTCACTGTTTAGTGAGATTCGGATGGACGACGGCGACGGAGCGATGATCCACAGTACGGGCGGAAAGCTAAAAGTCGAAAAATCCCTGTTCTTTGAAGGTAAGGCGACCAACGGAGGGGCCATCTGTGCCGATGGAACCGATACCGAGATCCTGAACTCATATTTTAGCGGTAACATCGCGAAGCGCGGTGCGGCCGTATATGCGAAGGGAGCGCCGTGTACGATCGTTGCATCGACGATTGTCAACAACAACCAGTACTCTTCTTCGGAAGGGGATACCGGCGATTATATCGTATATGGCGATACGGATCTGACGTTGATCGCGACGGCTTTCGGAGCCAATCGGGACTTCATGGAAGTCGGCGAGAGCGCCAAGCTCTATGGGTGTTTCCTCCAAAGTAGTGAGAGTGAGGTGGCTGCTGATACCAATACGGTATACGATGATGCGAGAGCACTGTTTTATTCCAATAACGTGGACTATCTCATGTCCGATTATCCTTTTGGATATGATACGGTAACGGATGAGTATCCCATAGAGTCGTTGTTTGGAAATATCGTGACGGTCCACAAGCGTAAAGGTATCTATATCCGGCGTGAGGAGGACGGGACCATCGGCATCTCGAAGGACGGAAAGACGTACACATCGACCGGTGTGAAGGCGAAATTCGCAAAGAACTCCTACGCGGTGGATCTGTTCGGAAAGACGCGCGGTCCTGTGTTTGGATGCCAGGCGACCGATTATCGATATGCGGACAAGGATCTGGTGGGAAGCACCCCGATCAAGCTGTCCGGCAGCGTGAAAAAAGGGCAACCCTATGAGACCAAGCTCGGACGTGTCATAACGCAGGGAATGCTGTATACGACCGAAGCGGACGTCGCACTGATCGCGAACGGAGATATCACGGGATCGATCAAAAAGGGTGATGTCCGGGCGAAAAAGGTGAAGCAGATCATCAAGTCACCGTATCAGATGATCGAGCTGAAGACCCTGACCGGGGAGCAGCTGAAGAGCCTTTTTGAGGAGTCGATCGATCGCATGCTCCGTGCGGAAAAGAAAAAGAAAAATGATCGGAACGTGCTCCAGGTCTGTGGCGCCGAGATCAAATATGTACCATCCAAGAAAAAAGGAAAGCGTATCAAATCCGTCAAGATCACCGGGACGAAGCTGAAGGCCAAGAAAAAGTACACTGTGGCGATGCATGCGACCGCGAAGACGGTAAAGGCGTATAAGGTATGGAAGGCAGCACCGGTGATGACTATGCGCTCGTGCCTTGAGGATTCGATCCAGCTTATCCTCAGCGGATTTGAGAATAACACCAGGCAGGTGGCAAATAAAAAGCATTATATTGAGAGCAAAAAATAGGAGGAGTAAGGCTATGGATGATAACTTGAAAAAGGAACTGTTGGATCAGTTGAATGCAGAGCTCGGAGTGAAAAAGGAGTCAAAGGATGCACGCTTTGACTCATCGACAGGGACGCTGTACGCGAACGAGTTGAAAAACTATGCGATCGCACTGGTGGACTCGGATCAGTTTACCAAGGGAAAAACCTACGAGGGCGGCGAGATTCTGAACGGGAGAATCCGCGTGGTTGACGATAATAACCGGCCGTCAAACATCCATCTCGAGGATTATGATTTCGAGTTTCACCTTCATGTGGCCAAATAAAGGGAATTTGTGAAAAACATACAAAGAACGACATAATTCATCGTCGATTTTGTACAGATTTGCGGTTGACGTGTTTGTCGAAAAATGTTAGTATTAGTACATATTAAGAGACACATGTTAACTCGCTTATCAGTTTTTTTTGATCATATATCCCTTTAGTGGCCGGAGAGCGATCTCCGGCCTTCCCTTTTCCATAACGGATTAATTTGAAAGGAGACATAGAACCATGAGTGACACAGCAAATTTCAAAAAGGGCACACAGTGTGTGCAGTCCGGATATCGCCCGACAAACGGCGAGCCGAGACAGGTGCCGATCATCCAGTCAACGACGTTTAAGTATGACACCAGCGAGGATATGGGCAAGCTTTTCGATCTGGAGGCGACCGGTTATTTTTACACGCGCCTGCAGAACCCGACCAACGACTATGTAGCAGCGAAGCTCGCCGAGCTCGAGGGAGGGACGGCCGGTATGCTGACCTCGTCCGGTCAGGCGGCAAACTTTTTCGCGCTGTTTAACATCTGTGAGAACGGATCTCACATCGTAGCATCGTCCTCGATCTACGGAGGTACGTTTAACCTGATCGCCGTAACGATGGCGAAGATGGGCATCGAGACGACGTTTGTGTCGCCGGACTGCTCGGACGAGGAACTCGAGGCAGCATTCCGCGACAACACCAGAGCGGTTTTCGGTGAGACGATCGCCAATCCGGCCCTGACAGTGTTTGATATTGAGCGTTTTGCTAAGGCGGCACACGCACATGGGGTTCCGCTCATCGTGGACAATACCTTCCCGACGCCGGTGAACTGCCGACCGATCGAGTGGGGTGCGGACATCGTTACGCATAGTACGACCAAGTATCTGGATGGCCATGGCGCCGGTGTCGGTGGCGCGATCATCGATAGTGGAAAGTTTGATTGGATGGCTCACGCAGATTTATTCCCGGGATTGTGCACTCCGGATGAGTCCTATCACGGGATTACTTACGCTGAAAAGTTTGGCAAAGAGGGCGCATTTATCACCAAATGTACCGCTCAGTTGATGAGGGATTTCGGCTCGATCCAGTCTCCTCAGAACGCATTTATCCTGAATCTCGGCATCGAGTCTCTGCACGTGCGTATGCCGAAGCATGTAGAGAATGGATGTGCAGTGGCAGAGTTCCTGTCAAAGCATCCGAAAGTAACGAAAGTTACGTATCCTGGATTGCCTGGAGACAAGTATTATGAGATTGCCAAGAAGTATATGCCGAACGGTGGTTGTGGAGTAGTTTCCTTTGAGGTTGAGGGCGGCCGCAAGACCGCTGAGGCTGTCATGAAGAAGCTGAAGCTCATTGCGATCGAGACCCATGTGGCCGACGCGAGAAGCTGCTGCCTGAATCCGGCGACCTCGACGCATCGCCAGATGACCGATGAGCAGTTGGCGGCAGCGGGCATCCCGGCCGGTCTGATCCGTATGTCACTCGGACTCGAGGATAAAGAGGATCTGATCGCAGATATCGAGCAGGCACTCGCATAAAACAAGCTGTATAGTAAAATTGTATAGTGGCCGATTTTTCGTGGATCGGCCACTATTTTTTTAGGTAAATTTTTACATATCTTACTTGCCATATGAAGAGAAATGTCGTATAATAGTTAATTGAGAGTGGCGCGGAAAAACGCCTGTTTGACAGGTGTTGGGGAGAGCGCTCTACCCAAGCACAATTTCTTGTGTTTGGTGAGATAGAGGGATAGGATCGGAGGAGCTTCGGATGCCGGAGGAGGAGTTTTTATCGATCAGACAGCTTTCGGAGGGGATCCGAAAATTCTACGGGACGATCGAACGTTTCAAGCAGATCAAAGTTCGGGGCGAGTGCTCCGGTTGTAAGGTATACGGAAACTATATTTACTTTGACATCAAAGAGGTGTATCAGTCACCTGAGGCTCTCCTGTCGGGAGTCAAGGCTATCGAGTACAAGCTCTCCTGCAAGTGTTGGGATCGGAGACGGCTGGAGTCGATGGGGATTTCCCTGCAGGACGGGATGGATATCGGGATCAGCGGTAAGCTCGAGTACTACAGCAACCGCAACGAAAGCCAGCTGATCGTCGATACGATCGAGGACCTGGGTGAGGGAGAGGCGGAGCGCCGACTGCGGGAGCTGACGGAGAGGCTCCGCAAAGAGGGCATTTTTGACGAGGAACATAAAAAACCATTACCGAAGTATCCGCGCAGGATCGGCGTGGTCACCTCGGGATCGGGTGCGGTAAAGACCGATATTTGGAACAAGATACATGAGAGAAACCCCTACGTGGCGGTGGTGCTGTATCCGGTGACGGTGCAGGGGCCGGGAGCGCCGGAGTCCATCGTGAAGGGGATCCGGGTGATGGATCAGCAGGGATTTGACCTGCTCATCGTCGGACGAGGCGGTGGTGCCGCAGTGGATCTGTCACCGTTTAACGATGAGCAAGTCGTCCGGACGGTGTACGAGGCACAGACGCCAATCGTGTCCGGAGTCGGACATGCGCCGGATCACACATTGATCGATGACGTGGCGGACCTCGGTTGTACGACACCGACGTCGGCGGCAGAGCGATCGGTACCGGTGCTGACGGAGATCCTTGGAGAGATCGAGCAAAAGCGACGAGCGATCCGGACCGGCATTGTCAATCTGCTAAAGAGCAGAGTGTTGTTGCTGGATGCCAAGAGACAACGGCTGGAGCAGTTCAATCCGGCGGTGGTCCTGGAAAAAAATAAAGAGCGCCTGACACGGGCAATCGAAATCCTGGATCAGCAGATCCGTGAGTGTGTCGAGGAGAGGCAGGACCACCTGACGGCGGCGAGAGAGCTCCTGGACCGCAACATAAAAGAGACACTGGAGGGGCGCAAGCACCGATGCGAGGTGATCATCACCAGGCTGCACGGGCTATCGCCGACAGCGAAGCTGATGGGAGGCTTCGGATATATCTCCGTAAAAGGCAAGCCGGTCACGACGGTGGACGCGGTCAAGCCGGACGGAGAGTTGGAGGTACGGGTTCACGACGGAGAGATCCGGACGAAGGTCGTATCGGTCAGAAAACTGGATGTGGAGAGTCCGGAGACGGGAGGAAGCGAACATGGCGGATGAGCAGGCGGAGGTTTTTGACATCGATGCTGCGCTGACCCGTATGGACGAGATCAATGAAGAACTGGCAGCGGGGAAACTCGAGCTGTCAAAGTCCATCGAGCTATACAAAGAGGGGGTGCTCCTGGCTACGAAGTGCAAGGAGCATCTGACAGGGGTTGAGCAGGAACTTCAAGAGTTTACTCAGGAATCATAAAAATAAAGGGAGACTGTGTTTCATGGATTTAAAAACAGCAGAAGAAGCGCTCGGAAAAGAGCTGGCTGAAGTTTACAGAAAGGAATACCAGAAGCTGACGGACCGCGATGCGGACCTGCTTTACATGCCGGCTACGGATAAGGCGAAGTGGTGGTGCTCTTGTGGTGTCATGAACCTGATATCACAGATGCATTGTCGTGTCTGCGGTGCGAGTATCGCGGACCTGTCTCGCATCATGTGGAAGGACTATCTGCAGGGGCTCTATGACAGAGAGCATCCGGAGGCTGCGCAGGCGCGCGCCGAGGCTGAGGCGGCGGAAGCAGCAGCGAAAGCCGAAGAGGAGGCCCGCCTGAAAGCTGAGGAAGAAGAGCGTCAGAGAGCTGAGGAGGAAGCCCGTCGCAAGGCTGAGGAAGAGGAAGCTCGTCGCAAGGCCGAGGAGGAAGAGCGCCAGAGAGCTGAGGAGGAAGCCCGTCGCAAGGCTGAGGAAGAAGAAGCTCGCCGGAAGGCCGAGGAGGAAGCTGAGGAAGAGCGCCGTCGGATCGAGCAGGAGGCCAGAGCCAAGGCAGAAGCGGAGGCGGCAGAGGCTCGCCGTGAGGCCGAGGAGAGAGCGAAGGCTCGTGCCGAGGCTGAAGTGAATGAAGAGAATAAAGCCCGCATGGAGGCAGAGGCCAAAGCGGAAGAGGAAACTCAGATAAAGGCAGAGGATGTCATCGATCAGGAGCCGGAGGAAACGCTTTCCGGCGGTAAGGATACCTATGAGGATGGTCAGGTTGGAGCATCTGCACCGGAGGAGGCTGTCGAGGCACGTCCGGAGGATGAGGAGTCCGAGGAGTCTGAGGATGTGAAGCTGACAGCTTCGCGACCGGATGAGCCGGAGCCGGAGATGGTCTACTCGGATCGCAAGGATCAGGTGGATACCAACACGCTCGAAACGACATCGGAAACGCATAACGAATACAAGGATACGAGACTGGTAGGAACATGGGATGCCAGCACCTATTTTGATACCGCGAAGGCTGCACCGCCGGTACCGGATTCGGTGATCGGTTTTGCGGCGGATGAGGAAGAGACCGTGGCAGAGTCCGCGGATGTGACCTTCCCGGATGACGAGCCGGATGAGCTCACACCGGACGAAACCTCCAATATCGAGTTCCCGGGCGGAGACGATGATCTCGCTGACTCGACGATCCGGATCAACACATCCGACGACGAGGATGAAGAAAACAGACTGTCGATCACCAAGGAAGAAGAAGACGAGCCGGTGGTCGCTGTCGCTGAGGACGACGCGGAAGAGGAAGAAGTTGCCGCAGTAGATGATGAGGCCGAGGCGGAAGCAGAGGATGTGGAGGCAGAGGTCGAGGAAGAAGAGCCCCAGCCTGAGGAGCCTGACGAAGCAGAAGATGCAGTTGAGGATGAAGAAGTTGACGTAGAGACTGCTGAGGAAGATGAAGAAACAGAGATGGAAGAGCCTGTGGCTGAGGAGACCGAGGACGAGCCGGAGGCAGAAGCAGAGCCTGAGGCGGAAGATGAACCGGATCTGTCGGATCTTTCATTCGGAGAGCAGCCTGCGGCAAGCAAGGAAGACGACCTGTTTGCGATGGATATCGACGACATGGATACCAGCATCTCCGGCATGGAGGAGTACGAGGCCGATGCGGCAGACGACATGCCGACCATCCAGCTCGAGGAAGCGCAGGAGATGCCGGGCTTTGGTGCTGTACAGACCTTAGATGCCATTCCGGAGGAGGAGATGGTTGAGTTTTTGGAACTCCCGTCGGATTCCAAAGAGGAAGAAGAGCCGCAGAAGAAGAGCCTGTTTGGCGGCTTGTTCGGAAAGAAAAAGAATAAAAAGAAGCCGGAGAAAGTACCGGAGATATTCGGCGACCTGAAGCTCAAAGAAGAGGAGCCGCAGCCGACTGCCGTCGATGAAACACCGGCGACGGATGATGCCGCCGCTGACGAGACGATCGATATCGATGCAGAGAGCACAGAGACCGCCGACGAAATGATCGACATCGACGCGGAGAGCACAGAGACCGCCGACGAGATGATCGACATCGACGCGGAGAGCACAGAGACCGCCGACGAGATGATCGACATCGACGCGGAGAGCACAGAGACTGCTGACGAGTCAATCGACATCGACGCAGAGAGCACAGAGGATGTCGACGAGACGATCAACGTTGATGCAGCAGATACGGTTGCTGACGACTCAGAGGATGAGCCGGATGCCGATGAGACCATCGACATCGATGATGAAGATATCGCGGAAGAGCTCGCCGATTTTGACGATGAGCCGGAAGAGGAGCAGCAGCTCGTAGAGTTCCCGGATGGACCGCAGGAAGAGTTGCCGGAGCTGAGCTCAGAGCATGGTGCATTGACCCACTTTAAGACCGGTATCACCGAGGATCTCCCGTTAGAGATCCCGGAGGCGAAGGAAGACAAGGAAGCAACTCTCTCCACATCGGAGCCCGAGGAGGATGAGGAAGCAACCCTCTCCACACCGGAGCCCGAGGAGGATGAGGAGGCAACGATCTCCCTGTCCGAGCCGGAGGAAGAAGAGAATACCATCTCATCGCTTTTTGATGACGATGAGGAAGAAAATACCAACCTGATTTCCGGTAACGAGGACGAGTCAGAAACCGAACCGCTCATCCCGATCACCGAGCCGGAGGAGGACGCCGCGGAAGAGGATGAAGAGTCCGAGGAGGAGCCGGAGACTGAGGATACACCGACAGTCGAGCTCGAGGCAGCGGAGCCGGTCATCCCCGTGACAGAGCCTGCGCCGGCTGAGGAGAGCCCACGCGTTGTTCATGACGAGGACGGCAACCCGACGATCGTTTTCCCGGATGAGCCGGTGGCAGACAGCCGATTTGGCGATCTGGACGAGTTGGACTTCCCGGATGCGACGATCCCGGAGGCACCAATGCCGGATCCGATTAATAGGGAAGCACTCCCGAGAATTGAATTCCCGGATGGACCGCAGCTGGAGCATGTGATGAATCCGGAACCTGAGAATAAAGAAAAGGCGCGGCCCTTTCGGAACCCGGGGGCGGCGGAGGAAACGCCGTCAGGATTAGAGCCTGAGGACACTGCGTCAGCAGAACCTGAGGAGCCGGCCACGGAAGCAGAGCCGACCGCAGAAACGGAGCAACCACAGGCCGCAGAGGCACCACAGCCGACCGAGCCGGAAGCGCAGCCTGCGCAGGTGGTGCTGGACGCACAGCAGCCGTTTACACCGGACGTGCCACCCGCACAGCCACAGCCCGCACAGCCGCAGGGCTCCGGTACCAAGCGTACCCTGCTCATCGTAGCAGCCGCAGTCGGCGTACTCGCCATAGCGTTACTCGGCTTCTTTTCTCTGCGCGGCATCTTTGGCAGCGCCGAGGGCAGCAATGCGGTAGAGGCGGCGATGGACTCGATCGGAAAACTGGAGGAATCCGGCCTGCCGACCCAGGAGGATTTCAACAAAGCCCTTAACGACTACAATGCCGTTCCGTACGACCGCAAGGCAGAGGTAACAAACGCGGAAGTACTGGAAAAATACAAAGATGTCGATCTCAAAACCGTACGCGACATCGCGACACGCATGGACGAGTTAAATGATAAAACGCCGTTCGCTGACGTGATCGCGCTGGAAAGCGAATACGAAAAGCTGACAATGCAGGAAAAACAGTTTGTCCACGGGGAAAAGCTGGACGAGCGCAAGCAGCTGACGGATACAGAGTCCACCGCGTTGAAGGCGGTCAGCAACATTCGCTCTCTGTTGACGAGCAGCGACAACTTTAAACCGACTTCGATCAAGGTAAAGGACGATACCAGTATGTCGATGGCATACCGGATGGAGATCAAATACAGCTACGTCGATGAGCAGGGGACGGTCAAAGAGGATACCACGTATCTCTCCATGATGTCCATCAGCGACGATGTTGCTTATAATGCAGCGGTGAACGCCGGCAAACCGGAGGCGTACACCAAAAACTCCAAGGACATGGCCGCCTATAATAAGTGCGAGTCTGAGGAGGTAACGATCGACTGCGATAAGATGATGTATTATCTCGATGACTAAAGCATAACAAAACAGATATAGTTCAGATTACGGGGGATGTTCCGGGATGAACGGTGTTTGGAAATACGTAAAAAATATAGTGATCGTAGTAATTTGTGTCGTGGCAAACCTGCTGGGAGGCTGGGTTGCCACGAAGTTTTCTCTGCCGGTCTGGCTTGACTGCATCGGGACGATGAGTGCCGCCATCGTGTTGGGACCAGTCGTCGGCGCGTGCACCGGAGCCGGCAGTAGTTTTCTCATGGCATACATTTTTAACGATTCACCGCTTTACTTTTTAGTCAGTGTCGGTATCGGTATCGTTATCGGAAAAGTCTATCCGAAAGGGAAAAAAGATTCCTTTCATGTTCTTTTGTCAGCCGCTCTGGCCGGCATTACTGTCGTCGTGATCGCGACACCGCTCAACCTCTATTTACAAAACGGTTATACGGGAAATGCGTGGGGTGATGCGCTCTATGATATGCTTTCCCAGAGCATCAGTGTGTCCGGATTAAATACCGTCCTAAGTGAGCTTTTTGTCGAGGTTCCGGATAAGGTATTCAGCTTGGTTATCGCTGGTTTATCCATCGAAGCAATCCGCCGTATTGCGAGAAAAATAGCTCCAAAAATTATAAAAAAACAACAGGAAAATAACGATGAAAATAAGACGGAAAGCATCCCGTCATCAGCAAAAAAAACAGCGTTATTATTCGCCGGAATACTCCTGGCAGGATCGCTCTCGATTAGCGTAAATCCGAAACCGAAAGAGGCAAAGGCCATCGCGTATTCATCCGAATATGAGACGATATCCTATGACAGTTCTAACGGTCTCGATACGGCCGAGATCAACACGATCGCGCAGACGCCGGATGGGTTTCTCTGGGCGGGTTCCTACTCCGGTCTTTACCGCTATGACGGGACGAAGTTTGAGAGAGTTTATCCGGACGATCGGATCAACACGGTCATGCAGCTTTTTGTGGATTCCAAGGGGCGTCTCTGGATCGGTACCAACGAAAGCGGCCTGGCCTGCTACGATACGCAAACACGAAAGATTGATTACTATAGCATGCAGACCGGATTGGCTGCCAACTCGATCCGTTCCCTGTGTGAAGACGACGAGGGGAACATCTTTGTCGGCACCTCCGGAGCGCTGTCGATCATTGACAAGGATGGTTATATCGCAACGATGGAGGAGTGGGACGACATCACCTATGTCCGCTCTCTGGCCAAGGGAAAAGACGGTGTGATCGCGGGGGTCACCAACTCCGGTGTACTCTTTTTTGTCAAAGGAAAAACGCGTATAGCGACAAAGCAGTTTGAGGGTCTGTCGGGCGTTTACTATACTGCGATTGCCAGCGATACCGAGGGCCGTTTCCTCGTTGGGACCAGTGTCTCACTGGCAGAAAAAATCGAGTTGGTCGGAAACGAGATTCGCTCCGGAAGTCGGATGGCGATGGGCGGGGTAGTCTACTTCAACACCATCCGTTACGATGCCAATCAGAGTGGCTATTATTTTTGCGGAGAAAACGGACTCGGTTTCCTTGATAAAAACGGCCGTATCGCCAATCTGTCAAAACCGAGTTTCGAGAGCTCGATCTGTGATATTGTGATTGACTACCAGGATGATATCTGGTTTGCTTCTAATAAACAAGGTGTAATGAAGTACGCACGGACTCCTTTTGAGGATGTGTTTGTCAAAGCCGATGAGCCGGCCGGCGTCGTAAACGCCATCGTCGCAACCGAGGACGATCTGTATATGGGTATGGATAACGGGCTGCTCGCGCTCGACAGAAAGACCTACCGTGCGAGGAAATACCCCTGGTTGGAGCGGTTTAAGGACGTCCGTATCCGCCATATGATGCGTGACAGTAAAAACAATCTCTGGGTCAGCACGTACGGACAGGACGGTCTGGTCTGTGTATCCACAAGCGGGGAATGCACGGTCTATAACGAGTCCAATGGCACGATCGGCGGGCGCTTCCGCTCGACATTGGAGCTGAGTGACGGCTCGATCCTGGCGGCATCGAACATGGGACTATCTTATATAAAGGACGGCGAAGTCTATGCGACGCTCGGAGAAGCGGACGGTATGGCGACGCCGCAGATCCTCAGTATGGTCGAGAAAAAAGACGGGCGCCTCCTGGTTGCTTCCGACGGAGACGGAATCTACGAGATCGAGAACCAAAGAGTGATCCACCACATCGGACTCCATCAGGGACTCGCATCGTTGGTCGTGCTCCGTATCGTCCCCTGCGATGACGGGTATTTATATGTCACCAGTAACGCGATTTATTATGACAACGGCAAACGCATCCGACGTTTGAAAAACTTCCCGTACACCAATAATTATGACGTTTATCTGGCCGAGGACGGGATGGTCTGGGTGAGCTCGAGTGCGGGTATTTATATCGTTAATAAAGAGGATTTCCTGGCGGATAAAGAGGACTATCATTACGCGTTATTAAACCGTACGAGAGGCTTTTATACGACGCTGACAGCCAACGCCTGGAACGCGTTTATCGACGACTATCTCTATCTGTGTTGTACGGATGGCGTGCGGATGGTATCCACCAAAACCTACGATGATTTTAACGACGCCTATGAGATCTGTATCAACCATATTTATGCCGACGGGGAGGAGATCCGCGCACAGAACGGCACGTTTACGATCCCGACCGCGGCGAAAAAGGTAGAGATCGAGGTGGCATTTCTAAACTATACGCTGTCCAATCCGTTATTAAAAATATGGCTGGACGGAGCGGACACCGGTGAGGTCGTTTGCCATCAAAATGAAATCGTACCGCTTACCTTTACCAATCTGCACTACGGAAACTATGAGCTGAAGGTACAGGTGTTTGAGGGCTCAAAGGAAGAAGTCGTCCGTGAGGAGAGCTTTCCGATCATCAAGAATTCACAGCTGTTTGAGCGACCGTACTTCAGGATCTACTTAGTTGCCGTCGTGGTATTTTTCTTTGTATTTATCGCGTGGATGCTGACGAAGGTCAAGAGTATGTCCATCATCAACAACCAGTACGAGGAGATCGCCCGCGCAAAGGAGGAGGCCGAGAGCGCCAACCAGGCGAAGTCGCGGTTCCTCGCCAACATGTCTCACGAGATCCGTACGCCGATCAACGCGATCATGGGTATGGACGAGCTGATCCTGCGAGACGATGTTTCGCCGGAGGTCCGGGAGCGTGCGCTGGATATTCGCGTGGCGTCAAACAGCCTGCTTTCTATCGTAAACGATATCCTCGATCTCTCCAAGATCGAGTCCGGTAAGATGGCGCTCGTGGCCGAGGAGTACGACATGGCCGAGTTCCTCGCGTCACTGACGGCGATGATCCAGGTGCGATGCGATGAAAAGCATCTGCATTTCCGTAGCTATATTGATGATAATATTCCGAGGAGGATGTACGGGGATGATGTGAGACTCCGTCAGATTCTGTTAAACCTCCTCTCCAATGCGGTCAAGTACACACCGGAGGGTGAAGTTATCTTCGAGATGAGTGAGACCGGCCGCGAGGACCTCCCCGAGGGCGTGACCAATCTCCCCGGGATCGAGGAGCCCAAAACGGAGCCCGGTAAAAAGCCACCGAATACCGGCAAGAAACAGGTGATGATCCGTTTCATTGTAAGGGACACCGGCATCGGTATCCGCGAGGAGGATATGGAAAAGCTGTTCAAGCCTTTTGAACGACTGGATGAAAAGAAAAATATGCACATCCAGGGGACCGGTCTGGGACTGGATATCGCCAGACAGATGATCGAGATGATGGGCGGTGAGCTCACGTGTGAGAGTACCTACGGTGAAGGGTCGACCTTCTCCTTTACGATCCCGCAGAACGCCCTTTCCGGCAAAGCGCTCGGCGTGCGCTGGCGTGAGGAGGCCAAAAAGGGTGAGCTGGGCAGCGGGGATCCGTCGATGCCGCTCTTTGTCGCACCGGAGGCAAGCGTGCTGGTGGTGGATGATAACGACATGAACCTGGCCGTGGCTCAGGGCCTGCTAAAGAGAACGCAGGTGCAGGTGACAACCGCATCCGGCGGTGCCGAATGTCTGGCACTCCTCGAGGAGAACACGTACGATCTGATCTTCCTCGATCATATGATGCCGGAGATGGACGGAATCGAGACCCTGCACGCGTTGCGTGAGATGGGCGTAAAAACACCGACCGTCGCGCTGACAGCCAACGCGATCTCCGGTGTACGGGATATGTACCTGAGTGAAGGCTTCGAGGACTATATGGCCAAGCCGATCGACGGCCTGAAGATGGAAAAACTGATGCGCGAGTATCTCCCTTCCGGTAAGCTGAAAAAAGCCGTGAAGCCGGCAGCGGTCAGCGGAGGCTCCGGTGGTACGGAGGGGGCAACGGATGCCGCAGGAGGCGGCTCATCCGATACGACAGCCGGGCAGGAGACAGGTGGAGACAGCCGGGCAGCGGCTCTCCCCGACTGGTTAAAGGAGTGCCCGACCATCGATGTTAAGGAAGGGCTGAAAAACAACGCGGATGCAGATATGTATCTCTCGATGCTGGAGATTTTTTATAAATCTATCCGGGAAAAATCCGATGAGATCCGCGGCTACTACGAGGACAACGATTGGAAAAAATACACGATAAAGGTGCATGCGCTGAAAAGCTCGGCACGGATCATCGGCGCAATGGAGTTAAACGCGCTGGCACAGCAGCTGGAGGACGCCGGGAATGCCGAGAATCTCGATACGATACGGGCGCGAACAGATGAGTTTTTATCGATGTATGAGGCGTATAAGCAGACACTCTCACCGCTCGATCCCAACGCGGCGGCATCGGGTGAGGATGACAACAGGGAAGCGGTAGATCCGGCGATGTTGGAGGATGCGTATCAGTCATTAAAAGAGTTCGCCGAGGCCGAGGACTATGATCTGGCGGAGATGGTGATAGGTTCTCTGAAAGAGTTCCGTTTGCCGCCGGAGGATGAAGAAAAAATGCAGCAAATCGAAAAGAAACTATACGCGTTAGAATGGGATGCGATCAAGGAGGTATTATCATGAAAAAGAACAAAAAAACATCGATCGTTGCATCGGCGGAGTCCTTTATCGTGAGGGGCCTCGTGATGAAACTGAAGGGGATCGAAATCGATGCCGCTTTCTGCGGAAGCGACGTCCACAAACTCCAGCAACAGGAGGACTCGACAGATCTTTTTATCGTCTATATGGACGATAATATAACTGCCGATACGGACCTTTTGGTATATTTAAAATCCGTATGTATGCAAAAAGAAAAAGCCGTCGCTCTGATCGGCTCCAAGGAGGAGTACGATATCGTCATGAAATACCTGGCCAAGGAGATGGTATGGCAGTGGTTTGAGCGTCCGCTGGACATGGACAAATTCTTATCCGAGATCCAGAAATTTATGGCGACGTTTTCTTTTGATTCGCTCAAAAAAAATCTCCTGATCGTGGACGATGACCTTGACTATATGCATATGATCCGCGAGTGGTTAAAAGAGACATATAAAGTATCGATGGTCAACTCCGGACTCCAGGCGATCACCTGGCTGGCTAAAAACAAAGTTGATCTGATCCTGCTCGATTATGAGATGCCGGTGACCAGCGGACCGCAGGTGCTGGAGATGCTGCGCTCAGAGCCGGATACCAAGGATATCCCGGTGATGTTTTTGACCGGAAAGAGTGATCGCGACTCGATCGTCAAGGTGCTCGATCTGAAGCCGACCGGGTACCTGCTGAAGTCGATCAAGCGCGATGAGTTGCATCAGAAGCTGGGTGATTTTTTCAGGGAGAACGGATGAAAGATTAGGGCGGACAAGCATGAATGAATCTATCGAAATGATCGTTTCTCCGATCACACACGATAAAAATGGCAAGCCTCAGGTCTTCGTTGAGTTCAAGGACGGAGACCGGCGCGCCGAAGGCCGCCTTCCGGGCGCCAGGATTCTGTCGCACGACGGCTTCTCAGACGGGGAAGTAAAAATGCTGGAGGCCTATATGAAAAAGGAAAAGGCCGCGATCCTTTCCGCCGCCAAGCGGATCGACGTGATGGCTGCTTTTTTAGGGAAGAAATGAGGCTACCATTATTTTTTTGATGAAATATGTAAAATATACTTGACAAAATGAAAAGTATGATTTATAGTATGTCATGTAAGAAAGACAGAGGCGTCCGGAAGCCACGTGTCTTTGCAACAATCAGAAATCATAATCAGTCATGGGAGCGCGTGTCTCTTCGGCATGGAATCGCTCCGGATAGGAGGAATCATTATGGGTTCAGCATCATTAGCCATAGGAATTTGCGTTGGTCTGGCATTAGTTGTATGTTTTATGAAGTTTATGAACCGTGATAAACAGATCAAAACCGAGTACGACGAAAGGCAGAAGGTCGTACGCGGCAAATCGTATATGTTTGCATTTTACGGAGTTGTCTTTTCAAACTGTATCATGCTGATTATCAGCGTTGATAACATGGAAATTATAAGAGTACTCGGGGTGAACGTCTTTTTCATTCCGATTCTGATCGGTATTATCGTGCAGTTTTCACACAGCATTTTTAATGACGGCTATGTAGGACTAAACAACAATATGGGGCGATTTATGATCGGTATGTCGCTGATTTCCGTGTTCAACATCGCGGTTGGTATCATACCGTGGATAAGAGGCGGATTTATCCAGGACGGTTCAGTGTACACCTCGTTTATTAATCTGGAAGTAGGTGCGATGTTTATCATCCTCTGCGTCGAAATGGCCATCAAAAAGTGCATTGACAAGAAGCAGGAATCCGCGGAAAACGAGAATTGAGGTGGCTGTATATGAAAAATCTTAAATTAAAGGCGGCGAGAGCCGGAAAGGATCTTTCTCAGGAGCAGCTCGCTGCGGCATGCGGGGTGTCACGTCAGACGATCAATGCCATTGAAAAGGGCGATTACAACCCGACCATCAACCTCTGCATCGCGATCTGCCGCACGCTCGGGAAGACGTTGGATGAGTTGTTTTGGGAGGAAGACGATTGAATCTGCGGTGCTATGTACGGCAGTCAAAGTCGGACTGTCGGATAGCAAGTTTTCCATTGACAACCGTCCGTGTATAGGGTAAAATGGAAAAGCTATGGAATTAGAAGGAATTAAGCTGATGCATGAGATCAGCGTTACCGATTATAATGATCTGCGTGGGAGTGTTGACTTTGTCACAATCCGCGAGAACCGCGCGGAGACCGCGCTGGCTAACGCGCTGTACAAGGTCATCGCCTATGACGGGGAGAAGCCGGTCGGGATGACACGTGTGGTCGGAGACGGTGGCTATGTCTACTTTATCTGCGACGTGATCGTGCGTCCATCCTATCAGTCAAAGGGGCTGGGACGGCGTCTGATCGAGACGACGCTCGCCTGGCTGGAGACCCAGGTGGGACCCGGTGAGACGATCATGGTGAACCTGATGAGTGCGATGGGAAAAGAAAAATTCTACGAGAAGCTCGGTTTCCATACGCGTCCGTTTGGTAACCACGGTGCCGGCATGAGTCGCTGGATCGAGGGAAACAGGTAAATGCACTGACACAGGGTGTCGGATCATTTATATAAGTAACTATCAACTTCATAAACGTGTTCGCCTTCTTCGTGCTTTGATCAGGGAGAGAAAAAGGACGGAGGAGTACAAGCGCTACCGAAAGGAGAAAAGAACATGGGTAAAATCTTATTTACGTCCGAGTCCGTCACGGAAGGACATCCGGACAAAATCTGTGATCAGATTTCTGATGCAATTCTCGATGCGATCTACCAGCAGGATCCGATGAGTCGTGTGGCCTGCGAGACCGCGATCACCACAAACTTTGTATGTATTATCGGAGAGATTTCGACGAACGCCAATCTCGGCCCCGCCGATTTCGAGAGAATCGCCCGTGATACGATCTGCGAGATCGGTTACGACGATCCGGCAAAGGGCTTTGACGGCCGCAGCTGTGAGGTAGTCGTACGTCTCGATAAGCAGAGTGCGGATATCGCGCTCGGTGTGGATAACTCTCTTGAGACTAAGCAGGATTCCGATGCAGATGGTGTGTTTAACAAAACCGATATGGGTATGACCGATGCTGAGATCGACAAGATCGGTGCCGGTGACCAGGGTATGATGTTCGGATTTGCGACCAACGAGACCGAGACCTATATGCCGTATCCGGCGTATATGGCTCAGACACTGTCCAAGAAGCTTTCAGAGGTTCGGAAAAACGGTACGCTGCCGTATCTGCGTGCGGATGGAAAAACACAGGTAACGGTTGAGTACGATGAGAATAAAAAGCCAAAGAGGATCGACGCACTGGTTATTTCTTCTCAGCACAGTGAGGATGTCAGCCAGCATCAGATCCATGAAGATATCAGAAAATACGTGATCGATCCGGTGGTTTCCGCCGATCTGATCGATGAGCATACCAGGATTTATATCAATCCTACCGGCCGTTTTGTGATCGGTGGACCGAACGGTGATGCCGGACTGACAGGCCGCAAGATCATCGTCGATACCTACGGCGGTATGGGACGTCACGGCGGTGGTGCTTTCTCCGGAAAGGATCCGACAAAGGTGGATCGCTCGGCAGCCTACGCAGCGCGCTACGTGGCAAAGAATATCGTGGCAGCGGGTCTGTGTGACCGCGCTGAGGTACAGCTTTCTTATGCGATCGGTGTGGCTTGGCCGACATCGGTGCGTATCGATACGTTTGGTACCGGCAAGCTCCCGGAGGAGAAGCTGGTTGATATTATCTTTGATAACTTTGATCTGCGTCCGGCCGGCATCATCAAGATGCTCGACCTGCGTCGTCCGATCTACAAGCAGACCGCGGCTTACGGCCACTTCGGAAGGCATGATATCGATGTGCCTTGGGAGAAGCTGGACAAGGTCGAGGCACTGAAGAAGTATTTGTGATTTCATTGGCGCGAGGTTGAGACCCGGCCTCGTGCCTACATGCTCTCGTAGTTAAATGGATATAACAGCCCCCTCCTAAGGGGCAGTTGTGGGTTCGATTCCCGCCGGGAGTACTCGCGAAAAAATGATGTGTCCCTCAGCTTCGACGCATCATCGCGTGGAGGTATTCATGTTCCACAAGAAAAAACAACCTACATTATCTTACGACCCGGCGGTGGAGAAGCCGGTGATCAAGGCCAGCATCTGCACAGGAGAGCAGACCGCTGGCTTTCTTAACTTGGAGACAAACCAATACCGCGACGACATGTTGATCCGCGGCGCCGAGGATCTGTACCGTTTCAAAACCAAATACGGCATCGACGGCGAGATTGAAAAAATCTACTAGTCCGAAACCGCTGACCCGACGCATGTACCGTGTCTGCGTCGCCAAGAGAGAGGAGATTACGATGGCAACTTATAAAAATATTATCTTTGACGTTGGAGATACGCTCGTTGATTTCCGTCACCACGACTATATGAGTGACCTGGGATTTGACGAAGAGACGATCACATTCCTGACGGACAATATGATATTCACGGATTTCTGGGAAGATATGGATCGTGGAGACAAGGACCTGGAAGAGGCGTGCGAATACTTCTGCGGACTTTATCCGGATCTTTCCGATCAGATCACAAAATTCTGGGACAATATTGAGGGAATAGTAATGGAATATGACTATGCGAAGCCACTTATAATGAGTATGAAGGAGAAAGGCTACAAGGTCTTTCTGTTTTCGAATTATCCGGACAAGCTTTCGCAGATGCACTGGCCGACGTTCTCCTTTCTTCCTGAAATGGACGGGTATCTCATCTCGGCAAAGGCGCACCTGATGAAGCCGGATCCGGCGTTTTATCGGATGTTGATGGATCGGTATCGACTGCACGCTGAGGAGTGTGTTTTTATCGATGATAATGAGGACAATATTGCAGCGGCTGAGAAGATTGGCTGGCACGCCATCCACTTTACCGGCTATGATGCGTTGATGAAAACGATGGAAGCTGATGGGATCATTGCCTCTGATTTGAAAGGAAAGGATACTCGTGCGAGAACATTATATTGACAATTTGAGATGGGCTGTTATTCTTCTCCTGATCCCGTTTCATGCCGCACAGGCATTCAAAATCTGGGATGAACCTAACTATATCGAGTTCGGACCGAACCCGGCATTGAGTAGCATCATTGTCTTCTTCGGTCCTTTTGTGATGCAGCTTCTGTTCCTGTTAGCCGGTATAAGTATGCGCTACGCTCTGAAACGTAGAACGTATGCGCAGTTCGTCGCGGAACGCATCAAACGGTTACTTATTCCGCTCGTGTTTGGTGTACTTGTCCTGGTTCCGCCGATGTGCTATCTGGCAGATCGGTTTCACAACGACTATAACGGATCCTTTTTTGAACACTATGAAAAGTTCTTCACGGTTATTACTGATATGTCCGGTGCAGACGGTGGATTCTCCTTCGGGCAGTTTTGGTTTTTATTGTATTTGTTCTTGTTGTCCTTCGTGCTATTGGGTGTGATTGCATTGCAAAAGAAAATCGGATCCGCAAGAG
Organism: Eubacterium sp.; assembly: GCA_036343395.1. GTDB lineage: Bacteria > Bacillota > Clostridia > Lachnospirales > Lachnospiraceae > Eubacterium_F. Next base: position 98,369 of record JAZASH010000001.1, read on the forward strand.
GAGCACAAAAAAAAGAATCCGGTTCGTCATGGGCGACGAAAAGGATTTTGTTTTGGGGTATTCTGTGTCTCGGCCTGCCCTTGCCGTTGTTCAGTGAGTTATTATCTGTCGGAGGCAAGAGCTTCACCGAATTCTTTTATTTTCTGTTTCTTGGTTATTATGTTTTTACTAATAAGGCAGTTACTGAAAAGCTACGGAAATACGGTATCTTTCTCCTTGCCATTGGCATTGCTGCCGGTGTAGTCAGAGTGATATTGTTTGTGATTTGCGGAGTGGATTCCGATGTTATTAATTCTATAGTTACAACCATTTTTGAGTGGTTTATGGTCATCGGGCTGTTTGGCGCCGGAGGTCGATTTTTCAATCATGAAAATGCGCTGACGCGATTCTTCACCGCCATATCTTATCCGTTTTTCAGTTTTCACTTTTTGTTTGTGATTTTGTTTCAGTATCTGCTCTCGGATATCCTGAAAGAAAACACCCTGTTACTATATACCATTCCGGTTCTTCTTTCTTACGCCGCGACGATTCTGTGTTGTCAGATAATACGAAAAATCCCGCCGCTCTGTTTTCTCGTGGGGATCAAATCCGGTAAGAGTTGATCAGGCATTACGATTCCGACAAACCGCCCGGCTGATCGCGTGGACGATCGCATGGTACACCCACGCCAGGACCACGGTGATGACGAGGCAACCGAGGGCATACCACAGGCCGCCTTCCTCCCAACCGGGTACCCGGAGGAGAATCATCATCGGGATTCGCATCAGAATATAGACCTCAAAAAGCCTCTCTCCGAACCAGCGAAAAACATAGTCCGGGAAGGGGATCAGATAGGAGATCAGAACGACTCCCATGCAGAAAAATACCGTCATGATCAGGAATACTATATAGTTCCAGTTCAGACGCCATACATGTCGTAACACGACGGTTATCGCGATCATCAGAACCGTGACGATCACATACGTGACAACGCCTTTTGTTCTCTCCGGCTTCCCACTCTCTCCGAAGCCGCAAAGCCGCAGGATCGCATACTTGTTTTGCGAGAAAAACAAACCAAACAGATAAGCGGAAATCGTATTATAATAATAGTCCGGTGATACAGGCTTCAAAACCAGGATCAGTCCGACGGATAACACAACCGTAAAGACCAGTCCGAACACATCCCGATACGTTTCTTTTTCACTCCATTTTTTAGTAATCAAAGACGCCAGTAACCACCCCAACCAGGTAACCAGATAGAGGCATAAGATCACAAAAATATACCAGTTACTATTCCCGAGATTTAACCAGGCAATTAAGGACAAAAAAAACTGTCCGGTCGTGAACGGGATTCCCAGTATCAGGTCCACCAGTGCATAGAGAAGTACAGCCGGGATATACAGTGCCAGTACATGGAGGACACGGTGCGTCGGGATTCTTTTTACATAGTCCATCCCCTTGTTTTGGATGGACTCCATCACGCCGAAACCGGAGTAGAATAAAAACATCGCCACCATCAGCTGAGACAGGCTCGCCATTGCCCACTCGAGCTGTGGCTGCAGCTGCATATAGGTGCGCAGGTGACTGATAAAAACGATGAGGATAAACACACCGTTCACACAGGTCGTATTCTCTTTTTTTAGGAACTGATACACCGGCAGTTTCCTCCTATACAGCGTTTACGATCAGCACACGATAGGTAGTTACTCTTTGATATAGTAGCATATTAGTGAGGCTTCGTTAACCTCATTTTTTCTTTGAGGCCATGACACGGTCGTACGCCTTGGCCAGATTTTTAGCTGCCGAATAGACCGCGTTCGGATCGGATTTTTTCACATTTGCTGCCTTGTTATATGCCACCTGCATAAGCTTAATCTTTCCTTTGGGTTTCTTTTTAAATCTGGAATAATCGATCATATATACTTCGTTCATCAGGGAGTCCAGATAGGAATTCAGATTCTTATCCTTTAGTGCCGGTGACGTATCCGGAATCCTTCGAATATCCGATCCGGCCTGTTTTTGATAGGCATAAGCGATCTGCATCAAGGTTTTCTCATCACCGAATTTTCCAACAACGTGCATACCGAGCGGCATGGCCTTCGGGCAGCTCGCATCCGTTTCGGAGAAACCCATGGGAATTACCATATCCGGGCAGCCCATGGACGGTCCGAACACTTGGCTATAATAATAATAGGCATTTTGGTTCAAATTGTATTGCTGTCCTTCGGAATACATATCTTCGTGCATCGGGACATTAACCTCCGAAATAAACATGATCGCGTCGACATTTTTCTGCTTCATCGCATTGATCAGGATCTGTCGATAGGAAAGAGTATTTTCCCAGGAAGGCAATCTCATGTAACCATTTGTTTTAACACTGTATGGATTCGTGGTCAATTCAAAAGTGCTTGCATAGGTTTCGATATCGGACGGGTCTGTCGACAGATTATCATAATCAATTCCTTCTTTTCCATTTTCGATAATATCCTTCAATGTCTTAAAAGGAGCATTATCGCCATGGGCATGGAGGTATTTATTGATGTCATATTCTATCGTTATTTCAGTGGCTCCATCGGAACACTCATACAGAAGATCATCGGTCAGCACATCGGACATATCAACAAAGGTTGCTCCGGCTTTCCTGAGGTCGGCTCTGGTGCGTCTGACCATCTGCTCGATCTTAGCATCGGGGAAATAATAATCCGTAATAGGCTGGCCATCCACGTCCTCGTATTCAACTTTACTAGAAAAGGATGAAGTCAGATATCCGATTCGTTTTCCCTTCAGACCACTTGCCGATAAGTATTTGGTGTAGCCCTTTCCACGCAACTTATCAGCGTCTGCTTCCTTTGTGAAATCATCGTTGGAATCCGTACCGGCAATCGCCTCAAGTCCATACGCCAAGTCCTTCGCCGTTCTGGTCATAGGTCCGGTGGTGTCCCGGGAGGCCATAAGCGGAACCACTCCGTCGATGGAGGTCAAGCCCTTAGACGGACGAATCCCGAACAGGTTGCACCAGGAGGAAGGGTTTCGAATCGAACCGCCGGTATCCGTTCCAAAACCGATCGTTGCAAAGTTCGATGCGATAGCTACCGCCGTTCCGCCGGAGGAGCCTGCCGGAGATCTCGTAATGTCATAGGGGTTGTGGGCGTCTCCTCCAACCAGAGAATGAGAAAAGACGGCGCTGCTGGCAAACTCAGACATATTCGCCTTGGCTATGACAACAGCCCCTGCTGCCTTCAGTTTCTTTACAACAAAGGAGTCTTTTTGGGAAACCAGATCCAGGAGAGATAAGGATCCCGCCGTGGTAGCCGTCCCCTTCAGATCATAATTATCCTTAACGATAACCGGAATTCCATGAAGCGGTCCTCTTACTTTTCCGGCTTTCCGCTCCTTGTCAAGCTTCTTTGCGTCAGAAATTGCATTCGGATTGATGCTGATAATGGAGTTCAGCTTTTTCTTTTTATCATAAGCATGGATCCTGTCAATATACATCTGCACCAGCTGTGCCGAAGTGACATGTCCCTTTTTCATCTCCGCAGAAAGCTCATCAATTGTAGCATCCATGAGATCAACCGTCGTGAAGATATTCTCAAGCTGTGTCACGGCTTTTTTTGACTTGTCGAATTTGTACGCTGCCTGTGAGACGGAACCGGCGTTGCCGGACGACAGAACAGACGCAGATAAAACGACAGCCAATACTGCACCGGTTACTCTTTTTCTAATCATAAAAATCCTCCTTTCGAAATCAACCACAACGATTTCAGTAAAGCACAAGACGGGGGTATTACAGTAAAAACCCACTCTATAAAGTTTTGTTTATCCGATATGAACGGTGCCGGTGGCTACCTTTTCCTGAAAACAAACATCGTGCTCAACCAGCAGCATCGTCGGCTCATAGTCGATGAGCAGTTTCTCAATCTGGATCCGTGAAAATATATCGATATAATTCAGTGGCTCGTCCCAGACAAACAAATGCGCGGGCGTGATCAGACTGGCTCCGATCAGTACCTTCTTTTTCTGCCCCTCCGAATAATCCTCCATATTTTTAGTAAACTGTTCTCGCTCCAGACCGAGGTGTCGGAGCGCGGTAAAAAACATTGTTTCGTCCAGACCGCGTTTCTCACAGAACGAACGCGGTGTACCGGAGAGAAAGGAGGTATCCTGATTGACATAGGATATCGTCAGGCCGGAGGCTACGTCCAGCGTGCCGGACACCAGCAATCCACTTTTCGGTGTTTCCTCTGATATATGCGCTTTGTCCAGGATCGCCCGGATCAAACTCGACTTCCCGCAGCCGTTCTCCCCGGACAGGACGATACGGTCCCCTTGTTTTATCTGAAACCGAAGGCCACTGAATAATTCCTGATCACTGCCTTCGTATCGCAGGGATACGTCCAAGGCGTTTATCAGGACTTCTTTATGATGCTTTTCCGGGTGCATTTTCAGATCGGTTACCCGTTCGATATCCTGCAACAGATCTTCTTTTTCCTGAATTTCTCTGTCGATCCGCGTTTCATATGCCTTGACACGGGCCTGCATCTTTTTTGTTTTCGCACCGATAAAGGATCTGGTCGCGATACTCCGGTCGTGTTCTTTGACCGGATCAAACCCGATTTTTGTGCCCTCATTTTTATCTGCCCACCGTCCGCTCCGATCGGCCGCCTTTTTCAGTTTGCCGATTTCCTTCAGGTGCTTTTCGTTTTCGGACTGGTGGAAAGCATCGAGCTTTTCTTTGTTCTCCCACCAGGAGGAAAAGTTCCCGGACTGCACCTCGATCGTCGCCCGATTGAGTACGAGCACATGATCGCAAACACCGTCCAGCAGGTCTCGATCATGCGACACGAGAATAAATCCTTTCTTGGATGCGAGGTACGTTTTTACAATGTTACGAGCCGCATCATCCAGGTGATTTGTCGGCTCATCGATCAGGAGAAATTCATTTTCATCCGCAAAAAGAACCGCCAGCATCACCCGCGTACGCTCTCCGAAACTGAGCGTACCGAACGGACGATACAGGCACTCCGGATCCATATCCAGTTCATTCATCTGGATCAATACCTGCCAGAGTTCAACCTGCGGTTTCCACACCTCGATCAGATCGGATGCGGTTTTCTCACAATCGCGATCCGAAACCGGATAGGGAAAATAATCAAACCTTGTGTCCGTCTTGATGCTTCCCTGATAATCATACTCTCCGAGTAAGAGCTTTAATAAGGTCGTCTTGCCTTTTCCGTTTCGTCCGATCAATCCGAGTTTCCAATCTGTATCGATATTAAAGGAAACATCCTTCAATACTTCATCAAAACTTCCGTCATAGGAAAAGGTAAGATTAGTTACCTGTATTTGTGCCATATATGCCCATCCTTTCTGAATAAACAAATCTGCTTTCGTACCGAAGCAGATTGCACATAGCATTATAGCCGGGAGTTAACGCAGAGGTGTCCCTTCCTGCTCTGATTAAACATCCATTCCTTGATCGTCGGATCGTTTCCCATCAGCACCCAGGTGCAATGCGGATGGAGATGGTATTCGTGTTCCATCTGTCCGGCCGGGATCCTCGTATAGTGTAGTTCCTCGTGCCCCAGTTGACGCAGTCTCTCGTAAATCACGTTTGATCCGACGTGAGGTGCCTTGTAATAAACAACCTCAAACGTATCCGGTCTTACCATTGGATCATCGTCCGCGTGGTACAGCCATAGCGGTGTCTGGAGAAGTGTATCCAGTTCGGAGTCCTCGGTTGCCCCACAGATCGGGACGGCTGCTGCGTATATAGGATGCTTCTTCAATAAAGAAAATATTCCGATTGCCCCGGCGCTGTATCCATACACATACAGGCGTGATCTGTCTGCGCCAAACCGCTCGGCATAGCTCATCGTCAACGCGTAGATATATTCTGTCATCACCGGCAGCGCCCAGTGGTTGCCTTTTTTGTACTGCGGCACCACGATATGGCAAGGATGCGCTGCCTGCCAGGCCGCATCCGCAAAGACCGTACCGACGTCATGTAAGGCAATCGGACTCTCGTTATCCGATCCGCAGGCATCTGCCCCATGCAAAAATACAACCAACGGCAAATCCGTTTCCCCGGAGGTGTTTTCATAATAGCGAACACCGTTTTCAAAACCACCGTACGAAAACCGATCCTCCGCAAAAAGAGCCAGGCGAGACGGATTTTCAGGACTCGGGGAATCCCACCCCGGGATGTCTGTCCATTTTTTCATTGACTATCCTCCCAAATCGGAATCACGGTATTTTTATGATACCATCGTTGCGGATGCCTGTCAACAGCGCAAAATCAGGGTAATCTGTCAAAAAGCATAAAAAAAATCAAGAATGCCGTTTAATCATCCGTATCGACCGTTCGGTCAATATTTATTGAAAGTGCCTCTTGATTGCTCTATAATCGCACACATAGGCAAGCAAAAACAGGCAGAACGATTACCTACACGCTGAACGGAAATATCGATGCCGCAAAGGAAGCGTTGGCGGCCGGCAATTGCTACGATGCGATCCGGATGAACAGCACCTGAAGAAAGGCAAAAAATACTTCATGGTTGTGCAGGTAACCGCGGCTGGTACCAAGACCTATAAAGAAAAATCAGTCAAAGTTGAACTGAGAATAAAAATACACTAATACGAGTGACGACGAGACTGTACGAGAACCCAGAAACGGAGGACACTATGAAACAAACAAAAAACATGTCATGGTTAAACTGTATTGCAACCGGATTGTTGGTTTTTATTCTGACGATTCCGATGCACGAGTTGTTCCACGCGTTAACTTACCTGATCTATGGGGACAAAATCAGCTGGTTTTCAGCCGGCGCTGTACAGAGTCCGCATTTGATCGATCCGCAGACCCTGTCACCGTTCAATCGGATTATGATCTGTGGCGGAAGCGCTTCGATTATGAATTTTATCATCGCCATAATTATCCTTTTTATTCTGATCAAATGCAAAAAAATGGGCGCTACTTTACGGGTGGTTTTAATCCAATTATTTGGCGCGCAGATGGCGACCGCTGTTGGTTACTTTTTCTTCGGCGGACTGATCGGTATGGGCGATTGGGGAAATGTGTGGAAAGCTCTCGCGGATATGCCGGGACTGGTAACAACACTTCGCATTATCCTGATTGCAGTAGGTGCCATCGCGATCGTGTTTACCTTCTTTGTACTGAATTATTATTCCTATGATTTCATCCACGATCCGGCGGATAAAAAAGAGCGATTTTCTGTCGCATCCAAGTTACACCTGACAATGTTTATTATGGGAATGACCGTTCCGTTCCTGACGATGATCAAGTCGCCGATGATAGCGGCGGGTGAGCTGACATTTCTTGATGTGTTATTCTTCAATATGGCGTGGATTGTATTTTTCTGGGGCTTTATGTTTACCTGGGTGATGGTAAAACATCCGAAGGAGAGCCGCTTTAAAAATGACTTGCCGGCAAAGCCGAATTATGTATTACTTGCGATCAGTGTGATCCTCGTACTGCTTGATATTTTTGTTCTCGGCCCCGGGTTATTCTTTGACTGATACGGTATAAAATGGGAATGAGAATTGTTGTTCGGAAAGAGAGGTGTCTATGTCAAATACGGTAGTAAAAATTGAAAACCTGGTAAAAAACTATGCGGAGCTTCGCGCGGTGGATCATCTGAATCTGGAGATCAAAGAAGGTGAGGTGTTCGGACTTCTCGGACCGAACGGCTCGGGAAAGACCACGACCATCAGCTGTCTTCTCTCACTTCTTGCCTTCGATGAGGGAACGGTGGAGGTCTTCGGGGAACCGATGACGCCGACTGCCTATGATCTCAAATCCAAGATCGGTGTCATCCTCCAGAACGTGGCTGTCTTTGATGAGCTGAATGTGTATGAGAACATCGACATCTTCTGCGGTCTCTACATCAAGGACAAGGCGACCCGCAAACAGTATGTGGATGAGGCGATCGAGTTTGTAGGACTGAAGGACTTTACGAAGTTCCGTCCGAAGAAGCTCTCCGGAGGACTTCTTCGTCGTCTGAATATCGCCTGCGGTATCGCACACAAGCCGAAGCTGATCATCCTTGACGAGCCGACTGTTGCTGTCGACCCGCAGAGCCGAAATCATATCCTCGAGGGGATCACCAAGCTGAACGAGCAGGGCGCGACGATCATCTACACCACCCACTACATGGAAGAGGTGGAGCAGATCTGCTCACGTATCGCCATTATGGACCACGGCAAAAAGATCGCCGAGGGAACCAAGGAGGAGCTGAAGGCTTCTGTCGCAACGGAAGAGCCTGTCTACATCGAGAAGCTGCCGACGCTGAACGATGTATTCCTTGCCATCACCGGAAAGGAGCTTCGTGACAAGGACGAACGCGAAGAAGAGGAACTCGCACCGAAGGGAAAAAAGAAGAAAAAATAAAGGAGGTTTGCGTATGTTTTTTCGGAATATAAGCTACGAGATCAAACGCAACTTCCGGGCGAAGGAAGTGCTTATCTGGATGATCATCTTCCCGATCTGCCTGGGCCTCTTTTACAAGTTTGCGTTTGGGAATCTCGGAAAAGAAGGCGCGGCGATGGGGATCAAGGTTGCCGTTGTTGAGAATACCAGTGATAAGATGTTCCATATGTTTTACGGTGAAGAAAGTGAGGCCGCAGAAGAAGATGCTTCGACATCGGACAGCAGTTCAGACGAACAGACAACCGCAGACGGCAAAACGGAGAACGGTATGGAGAAAGCGGCTGCCATGCTGGATCCGACATACTGCTCGGAGGAAGAGGCCTACAAGCTTTTGAATGACGGCGAAGTGGTAGGCGTGATCGTCATTAATCCTCTCCCCGGTCAGGAAGCCAAGAAACCATCCGACGATATGGACTTTATGAAGGACGTCTTCGGGTCCGGTTGGGATCAGATGACCGATTTCACCCAGATTAAGGACAAGATAAATTCGACGGATTTTTCTTCCTTACCTGCCGGCACGGATATAACTACACTGACAGATACGATGATGGAATCCTACATCGCGGAAACAGATATATCCGTCAAGATCAAGAAAAACGGCTCCACGCAGAGTACGCTGAAGAGCTATGTGGATATGTTCATCAATATGAAAAAGATGGCGAAGGACATCTGGGCGTCAAACAGTGGCGGGGAGAAGAGCGCTGCGCTTGACAACATCGAAGATGTGATGAACGGTGCGACCATAAAAGAAACACCACTGACCGAAGGCAACAAAGATCCGCTTGCGATGTATATGTACAACCTGATCGCCATGGTATCGATCTTCGGCTCTCTGGCTGCTATGCATATCGCGATCGGCAACCAGGCCAATCTCTCTTCGATCGGTATGAGGAGATCCTGTGCCGGGACACCGAAGTGGCAGGTGGTTCTGCCGGAACTCATCGGGACCTACATCACGCACAGCTGCTGCGTGCTGATCTCGCTCACCTTCCTGAAGTTTGTGCTTCAGATCGACTTCGGTGACAAGTTGCCTCTCGTCTACCTCACCGGCATCTTCGGTGCGGTGATGGGCGTGTCGCTCGGCTTTTTTGTCGGTGCTATCGGCAAACTCAGCGAAGGTGCCAAGTCGGGTCTGATGATGGCGGTCAATATGTCGCTCTGCTTTATGAGCGGACTGATGATCGACAGCATTCGCGCGATCTTCTCTGTGCAGATTCCGATCGTAAACGCATTGAATCCGGTTGCGGTTGTTACGGATGCCATGTACTACCTGAATATGGATGCCGACCTCAGCCGTTACTTAGTAAAGCTCCTGACGATGGGCGGATTTACGGTTGTATTTATCGTCCTTGGAATTCTTATGACAAGGAGGAAAAAATATGCAAGTCTTTAAACTATTTTTCAAGGTAACCCGCTCCAAAATCGGGATCGGGATCCTGTACACGGTTATATTTTTTGCCATCTGTTTTCCGATGGTCAATGCCAGTGAAGAAAAGATCGACTTTGAAGACACCTCCCTGAGTCTGTACGTGAAAGATGAGGATCAGACGGAGGCAAGTAAGGCGCTGATAGCCGAATTAGAAAAAAAGCATCATATCACGGACAGGGAATTGAACAACCGGGAACTGATGGATGCGATGTATTACTCACTGATTGATTACTCGTTGGTAATCCCGAAGGGGTATGCAGAGCTACTCGGATCAACGGAGAAAGAGGATCTGAAAAAAGAAGTCTTTGAGGAATTTCATCTGCGTGACGGCTTTGCGACTGCGATGATGAATGTGTATCTGCAGGAATATATCAGGAATACCCGTATGAGTGTAGCGATGGGTGATGACTTGATGACTGCGGTTAAGAAATCAGCCAATCGGGCTGAGACCAAGGTGGAAGTCGTGCAGGATCCGGAGGACGAGATGTTCGATGCGAACTTCACGACAAAGTTCGCCTGGTTCTTCCGCCTGCTGATGTATATCATGATTGCCGTTATCATGAGTATGCTCGGTCCGATCCTGATTACGATGAACGGAGAGGAGCAGAGGAAGCGGATCCAGTGTTCGAGAACTACCGTGTCGTCCTATGTGACGCAGGTGTTTATGGGAAGTGCTGTTTTGGTTCTGGTGGTATGGATGATTTTCCTTGCCGGTGGTGCTTTCCTGTATGGTGGTATGTACACCGGGGCGAATAGCTGGTTGGCCGTGTTGAACTCGTTTATCTTCTCGTTGTTTGTTGCAATGTTTACGATCTTTTTATCGACCTTCCGGCCGTCAAGTACCGTAATGAGCATGATGGCCCAGGTGATGGGTCTGGGCATGGCATTTTTGTGCGGAGGCTTTATGCCGCAGTCAATGCTTGGTGACGGCCTGCAAACGGTGACGAAAATCCTGCCTGGTTTCTGGTACGAGCGCGCGAATGATCTCTTATGCGGAGACCAGAAGGGTACGCACGGTGATGTCTTTATCTGTTTCGCAGTACAGGGGGGATTCATTCTTCTGTTTCTGATCCTGACGATCATCCGCTCGGGAAGCCACAAGAGAGTAAAGGTAAAAAAATAATACAGAAAGAGGATGAGATTGGATTGAATTATACAGGTATTTCGGGTTAGCTTACCACTCATTCCCTTATAACTACCGCTCGTGGCGAATCTGTTGAAAACGGGATTCTCGCGTGGTATAGTGTGCTCAACAAAGACCAAAACAGTCTTTGACATAGATAGGAAACTAAGAATAAAGCAAAAAAAGGAGGAAACGACTATGAAAGAAAGAGCGAAAAGAACAATGAAAAAGGCAGTAGCTATTATCCTTGCAGCAGCGATGATCGTGGTAGCAGCACCGGCAGGAAGATCCGAGGCAAAGGTTTCCATAAAGTACGGGACCTTCAGCTATGCTTACAACAAAGGTAAGGCAGTTTGGATGATCGACCTTAAAAAGGCGGCCAATAACAAGGTCAAGATTGGGATCGTTTGGTCCGATAATAAAAAATCATTTGATACTGGAAAACATTTCACAAAGAAGTTAAAATCCACAGTCAATTTCAATGTTAAAGGTAAGTATCTTGGAAGCAAGAAAACCAAGAAAATAAAAGGAAGTATTACTTTCAAGGGAAAGAAACTTAAGTGTGTGATTAACGGACAGAAGTTTACCGCAAAATATGTACCGGACACTCCCACACGTGAAGAGCCGAAACAGGATGTATGGGTAACTGCCACTGATCCGACGATCCAGGAAGGTGTACAGGCGAAATTTGACATCATTAATAAGGCAGATAACGGAACTACTTATACTCCGATTGCTACATTTGCAACCAAGATGACGGCTGAGGGGACGACGTGGAGAGTTTTTGCTAAGGAAACAGACAATATGCCGGGAGGCAAATCCTACTATACTATCCTTGAGATCACGGAGTATCTTGATGCATCTGTTGCCATCACAAGACAGTACACAACCATGCTTGGTGACCTCGAAGCAGGACTTCCGGGTGGTTGGAGTCTCTGCGACACACCGGTACTTGACAGCTCACTGTCACCGAAACTGAATGACCTCGCATCGCAGCTCACGGGTGGACTTGACGGAGTGAGCATCACACCGCTTGCACAGATTGCAACAAAGGCTGTCGCAGGTACGAGCTACCTTATCGCGTGCGAAAAGAAAGCTGTAACTCCGACGGCAGTCCCGAAAAACTTCTTTATCACCGCAACAGTAGGCCTTGACGGAACAGTAACAGTTGATAAAGACAGCATCGTAAATGTATATATGGATGATCCTGCGGATGACAGCAGAAAGAGCTGGAACAATATTCTTATCAGAGACGGTGTTGAGCTCGAGATCAAGGATGTTTGGATCTCATATATGGGAGAGTCAAACGGAAAGAAATGGTATAACTTCGGAGCGATCTTTGCTAACCCGACTAATGAGGATATAAAGGTTGACCTTTCAAAGTTTAGCTTCAAAACAGCTACAGCAACAGGTGGACTTACCTGGAATACATGGGATATCCCGAAAAATAAAACATATGTGCAGTGGGCAACAACAGCGATAACAGAAGATTTCCTGGCTAAGATCAAAGTAGGGGACGCAGTAGAAATCTCCTATGACGGCAAGGTGATCGGAAGCTCAACGATCCAGGATCACACAGTATAAAAAGGTGATACCGGATGAAAAGACTACGGCTTCGATTCAAGGTAGAAGAATCCATAGATTATATCGATATTCTGATACGTGCAAGCGAAAAAGACGAAGATATCAGCGAGCTGGTGAGGAGGATAAAACCATCTGACTCCCAGCAGCTGACTGTTCTCGATGAGTACGACAGATCATGTGTCATCGATGAGAGCGAGATAATCTATGTGACATCGGATGCGAAAAATGTCCGTATCGTCACTGCGAAGGAAACATATAGGGCGAGGCAGTCTATGCAAAACATGGAAAGTCTCCTAAATGAAAAAATGTTTCTGCGGGTGTCGAGATTTGAGATCATAAATCTGACGAAGGTTGACAAGTATGATTTTACGGTTGCGGGCACGCTTCGTATCGAGTTTGCTGACGGAAGTGAAACATGGGCATCCAGAAGGTACATACCTCTTATCAGGGAAAAACTGTCAGGAGAGGAGGGATATCTATGCTAAAGAAGATACTGAAAAAAGCGAACCTTGGGTTTTCTTTAGGGATTCTTGTCGGTGATGGTATCGCTATGCTGACCGGAAGTCTCAGTGCCGGAGAGCTGATCCTCGTTTCTGATAAACTCGTGTCTTTGACAAGTGGGGATGTGGCCTATGCTTTTATAATCCAATCCCTGCTGTCCGGACTATATGGGGCACTTGTATTCGGCACTATGATTTTTTATGATATAGAAAGTTGGCCACTTTCGATTGCGACGGCTGCGCACTGTCTGGTGACGGTCGGAACCTTTGTTCCGCTGTCATTGCTTCTGGGGTGGAGCAGCGGAGAGCCGATAGGATTCCTGATTATGGTAGGATGTCAGCTTGTGGGTTTCTTCATCATATGGGTGATCATGTATACGATCTATAAAAAACAGGTGAAAGAACTGAACGAGTTACAGGATAAGATGTTACGAGCGCAAAAAAAGGCGTGATTAGGAGACAGAGAACCATGTTTGATACCGCTCGTTCCCGGATAACTACCGCTCGTGGCGGATCTGTTGAAACGCGTGGATGTGCGTGGTATAGTGAGCTCAACAAAGACAAAACAACAGTCTTTGAACGAAACGGATATCAAAATAGTATAAAACAAAAAGGAGGAACGAATCATGAAAAAAGAAATCAAAAGAATTACAAAAAGAATGGCAGCATTTGGTTTGGCAACAGCGATGGCGTTTACCATGAGCCCGCTGGTGAAGTCGGAGGCGGCGGCTAAAAAGCCGGTCATCACACCGAAGAAGGTAACGCTGACCGTTGGAAAGACAAAGAAACTGACGATAAAAAAGAACGGTTTAAAGATCAAAAAGGTTACCTGGAAGTCGAGCAAAAAAGCGGTAGCTACGGTTTCGAAAAAGGGTGTTGTTAAGGCAAAGAAAAAGGGAACAGCAACGATTAAGGCAAAGGTAGTTACAGCATCAAAAACATACAATATCAGCCGGAAAGTAACAGTAAAAGCGAAGAAGGCACCGGAAGAAATAAAAATCGGTGAGTGGGTAAAGGAAGACAGCCCGGTTGTTCAGGAGGGTGTCAAAAATGCATTTGACAAGTACAACGCATCTGTCGACGGTGTTTCCTATACTCCCGTAGCTACGATCGCTCACTACCTCGGAGAAGACGGATCGATATCCTGGAGAGTATTTGCAAGACAGACATTGGTGACGAATCCGACAGCACCGAGTATTTATGCCATCGTGGTGATCACGGAATCTATGGAAGGGGATGTAGATATAACCGGACTGTATTTGACCACGCAGGAGGCATTTGCGAACAGTTCCGATGGCATCGACGGAGGATGGACGGAGTGTGCGACTCCACAGCTTGATGTAGATGAGATGGCAGCTTTCAACAAGAATATCGATGGATTGGTTGGAGTGACATATTCTCCGATCGCAAAAATCGGTACACAGATCGTAAACGGTACCAAGTACTGCATCCTTGCTGAGTACCAGCTCATAACATCGGCAGCCACCGAAGGATACTGCCTGATCGATATGACGATAGGGGCTGACGGAGTAACCATTGGAGATGTTTTAAACATCGACATGGGACAGAACGATGAAGCTACAGGACGCAACTCATGGAAGTATCTCAGAGAGGGAGCCACGGATGTTGAACTTCAGCAGGTGCTGGTTCGTCACGTAGGAAACGGATGGTTCAATGTGGCTTGCATCTTTGCGAACAATTCGGATCAGGATTATGAACTGGATCTCAAAAAGTTTGAGTTTGTAACAAGCGATGGGTCAAAGAATAAGCTTGTTCAATCATCCGTAACTCTTAAGAAGAATACGTCATATATCTGGTGGGCATTCTCGCTTTCTAAAGACTTCAATGAAAAATTGAAGGTTGGTGAAAAGGTAAAGGTGTTCTTTGACGGAGAGGAACTCGGCGATGTAGAGGTAGAAGATGCCGCATCCAGAAGCTGGTACTATAGAGGTGGATGGCAGACGGTGGATTCGCCGGAGGTAGACAACTCGCTGAAGGCGATCGTAGAGAAGGCAAACACAGGATTTCTCGGAACCACCTACACACCGCTCGCTCTTTTGGCAACAAGAGAGGATGACGGACAGGATTTCAGAATCTTCTGCCGCTCGACACCGATTCTTCCCGGATCGAAAACAACCTATGCGATCATCGAGGTTCACAGTACACTTCTTGGAGAGGCGATGATCTCGGATGTGATCTGTGATACGGATATTGAGGCGTATGGGACCGATCCGACTGTCGGCTGGGCGGAAGCAGAGACGCCGGTGATCGCCAAGGGTGAAGGCGCATACTTTGATAAAGCGGTTGAGGGATTTACCGGTGTTTCATACAAAGCGGTGGCACTTCTCGGAAAGGAGAAGATCAGAGGAACCAAGTACAGTTTTATCTGCGAGGGAACAGCAACCGTTCCGAACGCCGTTCCATCCTACTACCTGGTACAGGTTAATGTAAACGAGGAGGGCGTGGTGTCTCTCGGAGATATCAAGGATCTTGCTAATGCATAATACATAGTGAGCATCGATCGGCGGCGGGAGTCTTCCCGCCGCTTTTTGTTGACGTGCGCCGCTATCTCGTGTATAATCAAACATAATAAACGTGCCCGGCAGGGTGCATCAAAGAGGAGTAGTGGATGAACAATAAGGTGGACATTCGCGTCGAGATCGATCCCACCAGGACCGAGCCTCGGGTTGTCATCCAGACCGCCGAGACGACGGAACTGGTGGAGAACCTGATCTACGCGATCGAAAAATATGTGGACAGTGAATTCCCACAGATTGCCGTCGAGGATGAAGACTCGATTGTGATGCTGAATCAGTGGGATATTTTTCGCTTGCACACAGAGAATCGTAAGGTGGCCGTCCATACGGCGACCGGACAGTACACCTCTCGTGCGTCCCTGCAGGATATAGAAAAGAAACTGGATCCGGATTGCTTTGTGCGTATCAGTCGGTTTGAGATTATCAACCTGAAAAAAGCAGCCGGGTTTGATTTTAGTACAACCGGAACCATCAAAGTCATTTTTGAGGATGACTCGGAGACCTGGGTGGCGCGTCGCTACGTGAACGTGATCCGAGAGCTTTTGAGTCGTGGCCCGGCGGGAAAGGAGGTGAGGTCATGAATCCATTCGTGAAAAAGGGACTGATCGTCGGCTTCATCGGATTTGCCGTGGGCGTGCCGGTCGGGATCGCATTTTTACTTCTGTTCTCACCGACAGACTGGGGTGTCCTGATGATCTCACTTCATCTTTTCCTCAGTGGTGTCCTCGGAGGTGTAGCCATCGGATCCTCCGTAGTGTATGAGGCGGAGAGTTGGTCGGTTACCCGCTGTACCGTGACGCATTTTGTGATCACCTTTGGGACGATGGTTGCCATAGGGTTCCCGATGGGATGGTATGCGTTGGATGATATCAGCACCTATATCATGTTCGGCTGTATGTTTGTAGGATATGTGATGGTCTGGCTGATCATGTATCTCATCTCAAAAAAGCAGGCCGAGGAGCTGGACGAGGAGCTGCAGAGATGGAAGCAGTCGCAAAGCATCCCGACCGATGAAACAGATACGTATTTAAGGTAGATGACCGTTCAGTCATCCATATCGACCGTTCGGCCTGATCGCGTTGTTTTTCGGGCCGGATTACGGTATAATTGAGAACGTAAGAAACGGAGGAGAAACGATTATGAAATTACAGATCATGGTTACGGGGCAGAACCGGAGAGTCGCGTCTGACCTGTGTGAGCACCTCGAGTCAGACAGGGGTTATCTTACCGTCAAATGCCCGTCGAACAAGTCCGCTTTGTTTGATGTACTTTTAGCGGAGGTTCCCAACGTGATTATCATCTGTCTGGGAAATGAGACCCTCGACTCCATCCTTTCCTACAACGTGATGAAGGACGCAGTAAAGGGACGCAACTGCTCGATCATCGTGGTGGCCAACGAGGAAGATGAAACCTATTTCAAAAAGCACTCCGTTTTGGATAAGGTATACTTTTTATCCCGTCCGGTACCGTTGCTCTCACTGTACGAGATGCTGATCCGAGTCGAGGAAAAAATGGAAAAGGACAAGGAAGAAAGTCTGTCCGCCTTCCGTGAATACGAAAACGAAAATGCTGCTGAGTACGATCGTCGCAGACACATCCTTTTGGTGGATGATGATACCGAGCAGCTGGTAAATATAAAGGAGCAGTTGCGCGAGTTTTATAACGTGACGCCGGTCAAATCCGGTGAAGCCGCGTTTCGCTTTTTGCAAAAGATAATACCGGACCTGATTCTCCTTGACTACATGATGCCGGAGGAGGATGGACCTTCGGTACTGAGACGGATGCGTGAAAATCCAAAGTATGAGGATATCCCGGTGGTATTTTTGACCGGTATGACGGAGAAAAATGCCGTCATCCGAACACTGACGGAGTTAAAGCCACAGGGGTATGTCATCAAACCGTCTAAAAAATCCGAGTTGGTAGCCAAGATTATCGATGTACTGGAAGGTGAGGATTGAACCCATGGATTATGACTTCAAATGGCTGGATGAGATCGGCCTGGACACCAAAAGCGGAAAAGAGTATACCGGCGGCCAGACGAAATACATCTCCGCACTCCAGCGGTTTTATAAAGGCTTTGATAAGAACTCTGCCAGTCTGGATTCTGCTCTGGTACGCGAGGATTATGACAGCTATATGATCACGGTGCATGCGCTGAAAAGTAATGCCAAAATGATCGGCGCGCCGGAGCTGAGTGTGGCCTTTGCCGCGTTGGAGGATGCGGCCAGAGAGGGACGGACCGATACCATCCGCGAGGACTCGCCGGGTGTGATCATGGAGTACGGAAATCTGGTAAAAAAGCTCGCGCCGATCGGAGAGATCGGAGAGTTTCACGCGGCCGATGAGATCTCCGGTGAGGAGGCCAAACAGGTAGCGCAGGAGCTCCTCGAGGCACTGGATGACTTCGATGACGATCGATCAAAAGAACTGGTGATAAAGCTCTCAGGATACCCGTTCCGACTGACACAAAAAGAGATACTGAAAACGGCCAAAGAGTACATTGAGGATTTTCTGTACGATGAGGCGGCATATGCGATTAAGGAGATCGTTCCGGCGATCGAGTAAAGCACGATACAGGGAGGCGGTCCGTGAAGTTTTTTAAGATTGCAACAACGATTATTTTGATCGTTGTATTCGGCTATATTCTGTTCGGCGAAATTCTGCTTCCCGCTAACACCCCCATGAACGGAAATATTTGTGATGTTCTTCCCGGTGATAACTGGTACGAGGTAAAGGAAGACGGAACCCGGGTTCCTTTTACCGTGCCCGGAACTACTGATGGAGACATCACCCTCGAAACCGAGATCCCCCGCGATTTCAATCCGGACTATTCGGTCCTTTGCTTCCGCGGGATGGATATGGATATTTATGTCGGAGGTGAGCTGCGCGAGCAGATAAAAACCGAGGACTATGCGATCCTCGGTGATCAGTCTGCGGAGGCATATGTGATGGCCTCGGTCTATCCCAAGGATGCAGGCAAGACACTCCGGGTTCATTATGAGTATAACGCCGGCATGGTGTACGAGGTCTTTATCGGTACACGACTCGGGATCGTAACCTATATGTTTGACCATTACGGCTTTGAGTTTTTCGTGGGACTGACGATCCTGATCCTGGGTCTGATCTGTCTGATCGCGTCGTTTTCCTATAAGCTGGTTCATAAAAAATATCTCGAAATGGAGCATCTGTCACTCGGTGTTATTCTGGGTGCCTGTTGGGTGCTCTCGAACTCTGTTTTTCGACAACTCTACACGAGCAATATGTCGGTGATGTCGGACATCCCGTTTCTGATGGTAATGGTGATGCCGCTTCCGTTTTTGTACTTCGTAAACTCTCTTCAGGAAAATCGATACTGCAAGCTGATCCAGATTGCAGGTACGATCGATGTGCTCAATTTTATCGTCTGCGGAGCACTCTTTGTGATCGGTTGGGTGCCGCTGACTGACAGCTTTATTTCCTCGGCACTGTGTGCGCTCTTTAGCATTGTGATCATGTTTATCACCCTGATCCGTGATTTGAAGCACCATCTCATCCGATCCTATCGTTATGTGGCGGTGGGCTTTGTTGTGCTGGCTGTCGCGGCAGTGATCCAGATCGGTGCGTACCAGTTTGCACACAATGGTGTTTTCTCCGGACTGTTTATGGCCTTTGGTCTTTTTGGATTTATCATCTGCGCGATCATCCATACGATCAAGCAGCTGATCGGAATCCGCGTGGAGGCCAACGAGGCGATGCATATCAGTCAGGTCAAGGATGACTTTCTCGCCAACATGTCTCATGAGATCCGTACACCTCTAAACGGAATCCTCGGTATGGATGAGATGATCCTGCGGGAGACCCGAGAGAGCGTCACCAGGAAGCATGCCCTGGAGATCAAGAGCGCGGGAGACACCCTCCTGTCACTCATCAACGACATCCTCGATCTGAGCAAGATCGAGTCCGGCAATCTCGAGCTGTTGCCGGTCGACTACGACCTGGCTTCGGTGCTCAACGATGTCCTCAACATGACCAGACCGAGGGCACTGAAAAAGGGACTGAACTACAGTATGATCGTGGATGAACGGATCCCGGCAGCGCTCCACGGGGACGAGATCCGTGTCCGCCAGGTTATCCTGAACATCGTAAACAATGCCATCAAATATACCAAAAAAGGACACGTCGATATCGAGGTATCCTTCCGGCGGCGACCGGATAAGTCGATCGAGCTGGTTGTCTGCGTATCCGATACCGGGATGGGAATCCGCGAGGAGGATAAGTCCAAGCTTTTCAAAAGCTTTTACCGTTTGGAAGAAAAGAAAAATCGTCACATCGAGGGGACCGGCCTGGGACTCCATATTACCAGGCGTCTCCTGACGATGATGGACGGACGGATCAGCTTCAACAGTGTGTTTGGTAGAGGGAGCGTTTTTGTTATCACAATCCCGCAGATGGTCGTGAATCCCAATCCGATCGGAGATTTCAGCAAGGCGGTCGAGGCATATCTGAGCCAGATTGAGACCGATGATGTCACGCTGTACGCACCGGAGGCGCGAGTCCTGGTTGTGGATGATAACGAGATGAACCTGGATGTCATCGATGGCATGATCAAGGACACCCGGATGAAGATCGATTTGATCGACTCCGGAAAGGGAGCTATCGAGCTGGTGGAGAAGCAGACCTATGATCTGATTCTCTTGGATCAGATGATGCCGGAGTTGACCGGTGAGGAAACACTGAAAAAAATGATGGAAATGGATATCCTGAAAGGCACCCCGGTGATCGCGCTGACGGCCGATGCGATCATGGGTGCGCGGGAGAGTTATCTCGCCATGGGATTTGCCGACTATGTCAGCAAGCCGGTCAAGTACAAAGAACTCGAAAAGGTACTGAGACGGTTTATTCCCGAGGAAAAACAGTTTGCACCGGAGACAACTCGTGAGCTCCCTGTGGCGCTGCTCTGGGGGTATGACTCGGAGGTGCTCCGGGAGGAAAAAGAACGCCTGTCCGGCGTCTATAAATGTGTCCCTGTCGTCGGCAAAAAAGCGATGGAAAAATATCTGGAGAAGCATACCCCGGATCGAATCATCCAGATCCGGTAGGAGAGCGTACGGCTCACAGTCCGACGCAAAGGACCGTCAAAAACGGTTGCATCCGGCGCCGTTTGTGGTATAATGAAACATATCATTCTTTTTGTGAGGAGGAACTGTGTATGAGAGTATCTGTTAAGAAAACTGCAAAAAAAGCAGCAGCGATCACGCTGGTAGCAGCGATGGCGCTCAGTCTCGCTCCGGCTGCAAACGCCGGCGCAAAGAAAAAGACCGTGAAGGCACCGACGATCTCCAAGTCGACTCTTGTGATCAAGGAGGGAGCCACCGAGAAGCTCACGGTCAAAAAAGGAACCTATAAGATTAAGTCAACGACATGGAAATCCGCAAACAAAAAGGTTGCCAAGGTATCCAAGAAGGGTGTCGTGACCGGTGTTATGGCAGACAAGTCCACCAAGATAACGGCAACCGTCGTAACAAAAAAGACCAAGAAAAAGACGAAAAAGTACACGCTGACATGCAAGGTTGAAGTTATCGAGCCGGACTATGAGTCGGAGGTAGAGCCGGGGAGATGGTATACCACGATCCCGATCGTCAGTGAGACTGTTTTCAAAATGGTCGATGCGGTGAACAGCGATCAGGTAGGAGCCAGCTATTATCCTCTCATCAACTTAGGCGAGAAGGCAGATGGTGACGGCAAGTATTCCTGGAGAGTATTCTGCAGAGAAACCATCCTCACGGAGCCGTCTAAGACGACCTATGCTATCATCGAGGTTTCTCAAAACACAGAGGCGGAAGAGGTTACACTTGTCGATGTGAAACCGGTGACAGACATCGGCCCGTATCCGCAGACCGCTGAGACACCGGGAGGCTGGGAGGAATCCGCACCGGAGGCAGTAGGATTTGACGGTGAACTGGATGCAAAGATTTCTGAAAAGATCCTTGCTCTGAGTAACATAGGAGTGAGCTACACGCCGCTGGCTAAGATCGGAGCCAATGTCAGTGCCGGTGTATACTGTGTTATTGCTGAGAAATTCACCGTGACAGCTCAGGAGAAGATCGATTACGCGATTTTCTTTGTGGCCGTAGATCATGCAACCTCTGAGGTTACGATCGAAGAAGAAAGCACCAAAACCATCGAGTTTGACTGATCGGAGGATAAGCCGATAATCTGTCATATCTATCCAAACGGGCGGAGACCGAGAGTTTCCGCCTGTTTTTTTAAGTTGTTCTTGCATGGGATGGGGATTTATTGTATAATATACAGATGGTTTTGAAGGGAGGTTACGTCATGGAGTATTACGGAACGCTGGGAAGCGCGTGTGATGACAAGGAAATACTGAGAAAAATGTTCGCCTATGGGATGACCGGTATGCGCCTGAATCTGGCACACCAGTCTCTGAGTGAGGCCTCTCTTGAGATCGGTCGTGTGTTCAAGGCGGCCGAGGCCGAAGGCGTAGAGCCGGAGCTGCTGATCGACCTGCAGGGGCCGGAGCGGCGTATCGGTGATCTGAAAAAGCCACTCGAGGTCAAGGAAGGTCACAAGATCAAACTCGGAATTGACGAGGAAGTTCCCTTATCGCCATTGGTGATGGAGGCCATCGAAGCGGGACAGGAACTTCTGATCGATGATGGTAAAGTCAAACTGGAGGTGCTGAAAGTTCAGGAAGGCACAGTCAAGGGAGCCCCGAAGGGTGACAAGCAGAAGATGACGGCGGTTTGTAAGGTGCTTCGCGGCGGACGACTGATTTCCAGAAAAAACATCACCATCGTAGATGAGGCGATGAACGCGCCTACTCTGACGGAGGCGGATAAAAAGCAGCTCCGTCTTGTGAAGCAATATGGCGTGACAGGCGTCATGCTTCCCTTTGTTCGGGGAGCCGGAGATATCACCCTCCTCAAGGAGGAACTGAGAAAAAGTGACGCCGATGATGTGAGGATTTTTGCCAAGATAGAAAGCAAGGAAGGGTATGAGAAGATCGGAGAGATTGCGGAGAACAGCGATATGATCGTTGTGGCTCGCGGTGATCTGGGGAACGCCTTTCCGCTGTGGGAGGTGCCGCGCGTCCAGAAGGAGATCGCGCAGGTGTGCCGGCATGAGAATAAACCGTTTTTGATAGCGACGCAATTTTTGCATAGTATGGAGCACAGTCCCGTTCCGACACGCGCTGAGGTCTCGGATATATACAACGCGGTTCAGGACGGCGCGTCAGCACTGATGCTGACAGGGGAGACGGCGATCGGCGAGTTCCCGGTACGTGCCATGCGGTATCTGACGAAGACCGCGAAGACAGCACTTATGACCTCGGACCCGAGAGTCAAGGAGCTTTTAGATATCGAATAGAATTACATAAAATAAGTCGGCGGGACTCATTTGCCCCGTCAGAACGGAGGAAAGAAAATGGCAGATAAAGGAAAGTATTATTTAACAACGGCGATCGCCTACACATCCGGTAAGCCGCATATCGGCAATACCTACGAGATTGTCCTGGCAGATGCGATCGCACGCTTTAAGCGTGCACAGGGGTATGATGTGCGCTTCCAGACCGGTACGGATGAGCATGGACAGAAGATTGAGCTGAAAGCCGCTGAGGCAGGCATCACGCCAAAAGAGTTCGTCGACAATGTATCAAGTGAGATCAAGCGAATCTGGGATCTGATGAACACCTCCTACGATCGCTTTATCCGTACGACGGATCCGGATCACGAGGAGCAGATTAAAAAGATATTTAAGAAATTATACGAGCAGGATGACATCTATAAGGGTGAGTACGAAGGCATGTATTGTACGCCGTGTGAGTCCTTTTTTACACAGTCCCAGCTGGTTGACGGCAAGTGTCCGGACTGCGGTCGCGAGGTACAGGCGGCAAAGGAGGAGGCGTACTTCCTGAGACTGTCCAAGTATCAGGACAGACTGGAAAAGCATATCCAGGATCATCCGGAGTTTATCCAGCCGGAGTCTCGCAAAAATGAGATGGTGAACAACTTTATCAAGCCGGGGCTGCAGGATCTCTGCGTCTCCCGTACGAGTTTCAAGTGGGGCATCCCGGTTGACTTTGATCCGGGGCATATCGTGTATGTCTGGATCGACGCGCTCAGCAACTATATCACCGGTGTCGAGTACGATGCGGA
>JAZASH010000002.1:0-89784 GCA_036343395.1 Eubacterium sp.
GGCTCAGGTAGTGGCTCGGGCACAGGTACCGGGGCCGGCGCAGGTGGCTCAGGTAGTGGGTCCGGTGCTGGTTCAGGTGGTGCCGGCACTGGCGGTGGAACTGGTGGTGGAACTGGTGGCGGTTCGGGTGCCGGGTTGCCGGGGGCTTCACCGGCTCCGACAGCACTGCCGTCGGCATCTCCGTCTGCGACGCCGTCCGCCACGCCGACAGGCAGCCCGAAGGCGACACCGTCTGCGTCACCGCTGGCCAGTGAGACGCCGGAGGCCGCCAGCGGCCCGGCCGTATCCACAGTTGAGGAGCCGGAGATCGATCCGCCGATCATCATCGAGAAGATCGTTTCCGACATTTCGGATATTTCCTCGTCCGACAAACCGAGCAAGGTGAAGGTGACCAAGGCTTCGCGCACAGGCGGCAAGATCACGATCAAGGTAAAGAAACTCAAGGGTGTGAAGTACGAGGTTCAGTATACGACGAAGAAGAACAGTTGGAAGAATGCTAAGAAGAAGTCGTTTAAGAGTGCGAAGTTTACCTTGAAGGGGTTGAAGAAGAGGGCCACGTATTATATACGAGTGAGAGCGTATAAGAAGGTGGGGAAGAAGACCGTTTATGGTAAGTGGTCCAAGCGAAGAAAAGTATAAACAATAGAAAGAAAAACAAAAACGGGATGTATGATATCCATTTCCATGAGGGGCTGCGCTTACGCCGGCCTATCATGCAGTGGCGTGCGACTTGAAAGAACCAAGCCTGTGCACCAGCGTGTGTGAAAGGCCCCTCATGTGAAATCGGATATCAACATCCCTGTTTCATTAGTACTGTTATGCCAGCGACTATCAGTCGTTGAATTTGATGCGGTCATAATAACGGGAAAAATCAAATGTCGAGAAGTAGTCGCGGGGCGTTTCGCGCCGGCGGATCATCTCGATGGTGCCGTCTTCCTTGAGAAGGAGCTCGGGCGACTTGAGTTTTCCGTTGTAATTGTAACCCATAGAGTAGCCGTGACCGCCGGTGTCGTGGATGACGATGTAGTCGCCGATCTCGATCTCCGGCAGGGAGCGATCGATGGCGAATTTGTCGTTATTCTCACACAGAGATCCGGTTACGTCGTAGACGTGATCGTGCGGTGCGTCTTCCTTGCCGAGGACCGTGATGTGATGGTACGCTCCATACATCGCCGGGCGCATCAGGTCGACCGCACAGGTGTTGACTCCGACATATTCTTTATAAATATGCTTCTGATGGATACATTTGGTGACGAGCTGTCCGTACGGCGCCAGCATAAAGCGGCCGAGCTCGGTAAAGATCGCGACATCACCGAGGCCTGCCGGTACGAGGATCTCGTCGAATTTCTGATGGACGCCCTCGCCGATAACTGCGATATCGTTTGGCTCCTGGGCCGGATCATAGGCGACACCGACACCGCCGGAGAGATTTATATACGCGATCTCGACGCCGGTTTTTTCTTTTACTTCGACAGCAAGCTCAAAGAGGATGCCGGCGAGCTTCGGGTAGTACTCGTTGGTTACCGTGTTGCTCGCGAGGAAGGAGTGGATGCCGAACCGCTTGGCACCGCGCACCTTTAACTCATTGAAAGCGTCGATGAGCTGCTCTTTGGTCATGCCGTATTTGGCGTCGCCCGGGTTGTCCATAACGCCGTTGCTCATCTCGAATACGCCGCCCGGATTGTAACGACAGAAAATGTTCTCCGGCACGCCGACATTTTTACGCAGGAAGTCTACGTGTGTGACGTCGTCGAGGTTGATGTAAGCGCCGAGGTCATAGGCTTTCTGGTACTCCTCGACCGGGGTGACGTTGGATGAGAACATGATGTCGCTGCCGCTGAAGCCGACGGCCTCTGAGAGCATCAGCTCGGTCAGTGAGGAGCAGTCGACGCCGCAGCCTTCTTCCTTTAATATATGCATGATAAAGGGATTGGCGTTTGCCTTGACAGCGAAATACTCGCGGAAGCCCGGGTTCCAGGAGAAGGCGGCTTTCATCGCGCGCGCGTTCTCGCGGATGCCCTTTTCGTCATAAATATGGAAGGGCGTCGGGTATGTTTTTTCGATTTCCTGAACCTGTTCTTTGGTAAGGATCGGTGTTTTTTTCATAAGGTCCTCCGTTCCGGAGCGCCGGTGACGCTTCACTATTTTTATTCTATCGAATGTCAATTTTAGTTTATTTTTATAAAAAAGTCAATAAGTTTCTTGGTTACTGTTTCCTAAAAAAAATATAATAGATATAAAAACTACTTGATCCCGGCGTGGCTGGCAAAGGAAGCTGAGCAGAAAAACATCAGTCTGTCGAAGGTGTTGCAGGAGGCGTTGAAGCAGAAAATCAGTATGCTTTAGACCGCGAGATGGGGCAGGGCGCACACGCGTTCGACTCTGTCAATAGAAAACACTTGACGAAACGCTATTTATATCATAGAATATATGATGTATGCGAACGTGGCCGTGCCACAAGGTATGGTGGTCATAAAAGAAAGGAAGTAGTAATCCATGAGCGAATACAGCGGAAAAGATATCGTCGTTCTCGAGGGACTCGAGGCGGTGCGTAAGCGCCCGGGTATGTACATCGGTAGCACGGGTACGCGAGGCCTCCATCATATGATCTGGGAGATCCTCGACAACGGCATCGATGAGCACCTGGCAGGCTTCTGCGATGAGCTGCACCTGACCCTGAAAAAGGACGGCGGTGTCATCATCGAGGACAACGGGCGAGGCGTACCGGTGGACATCCACCCGACGCAGAAAATCCCCACCGTGCGCGTGGTCTACACGATCCTCCACGCAGGTGGTAAGTTCTCCAGTGACGTCTACAAGGTCTCCGGCGGTCTCCACGGTGTCGGCGCCTCTGTCGTCAACGCCCTGTCAAAGAGCCTCTCGGTCGAGGTGCGCCGCGACGGACGGATCTACCGCGATGAGTATAAAAATGGTGGCAAGCCGGTCACCAAGCTGGAAAAGGGAAACAAACTCCCGGAGATCGGCCATTGCCTGAAAAATAATACCGGAACCAAGGTCACCTTTTACCCGGACGATGAGATTTTTGAAACGGTCGAGTTTAAGGCGGACACCATCCGCAAAAAGCTAAAAGAAATCGCTTACCTGAACAAGGGCTTAAAGATCCTTTTTAAGGACGAGCGAAGTGGCGAGGAGGCCGAGTTTTATGAAGAATTCGGTATCCAAAGCTACGTCAAATACATCAACCGTGACGTGCCGAAGCTCCACCAGGACGTCATCTATCTCGAGGGCAAGAGCGGCGACATCGAGGTCGAGATCGCGTTTCAGTACACCTCGGAGTACACCGAGCAGATCAACTCGTACTGTAACCGCATCAACCTCGCGGATGGTGGTACGCTCGTGACCGGCTTCAAGACGGCGCTCACGAGGATTATGAACCAGTACGCGCGCGAGCTCGGATTCCTGAAGGGCAAGGATGACAACTTCGACGGCAAGGACATCCGAAACGGTATCGTCGCCATCGTGTCGATCAAGCACCCGGATCCGCAGTTCGAGTCGCAGACGAAAAATAAGCTCGGCAACACCGACGCGAAAAACGCGGTCGACGAGGTGATGGGCGTCGAGGCGCAGCTGTATTTCGATAAAAATGTCGAGGTGCTGAAGCGCATCCTCGAGAACGTCCACAAATCCTTTAAGGCGAGAACCGCCGGTGATAAGGCGCGCAAAAGCATCATGAAGCAGTTGAACGATGTGGACACCAAGAGTAAGCTCGCGGCCTGCTCCTCCAAAAAGTCTGAGGAGTGCGAGATCTACATCGTCGAGGGAGACTCGGCGGGCGGTACCGTAAAAACCGCGAGAAACCGCCGTACACAGGCTGTGCTCCCACTACGTGGAAAGATTCTTAACGTAGAAAAAGCACCTCTCGAAAAGATCCTGGTCAACAACGAGATCAAAACGATGATCTCGGCTTTTGGCTGTGGAATCGGAGAGGAGTTCGACATCACCAAGCTCCGTTATGACAAGATCATCATCCTGACCGATGCCGACGTCGACGGGGCGCACATCTCAACATTACTTTTGACATTTTTCTACCGGTTTATGCCGGAGTTGATCTATCAGGGCAAGGTCTATCGAGGCCTGCCACCGCTGTATCGCGTGTCGTACGACGATAACAGCGGCAAGAAAAAGCAGCGCGTAAACGAGTATCTTTTTAATGATTTTGAGTTGGAAAAATTCCGTAAAAAGGGCATCAAGATCAAGGAACTCCAGCGATACAAGGGACTCGGTGAGATGGACGATGAGCAGCTCTGGGAGACGACGCTCGATCCGGAGCAGCGTGTGCTCGCGCAGGTGTCGATCTCAGATACCGTGGAGGCGGATGAGATCACGGACATTCTGATGGGATCAAACGTCCCGCCTCGTCGTGAGTTCATCATGGAAGAGGCGAAGTACGCGGTGCTGGATATCTAAAAGGAGAAACCAATGGCGAAAAAAGAAGTGGAAGACAATATCATACAGCTGGACTTCGCGGAGGAGATGAAAAACTCTTACCGTGACTATGCGGTGAGCGTTATCGTGGCGCGTGCGCTGCCGGATGTGCGAGACGGACTGAAGCCCGTACAGCGACGCATCCTGTACGCGATGCAGGAGCTCGGACTGACCCCGGATTCCCCGTATCGTAAGAGCGCGCGTATCGTCGGTGATACGATGGGTAAATACCACCCGCACGGTGACAGCTCGATCTATGACGCACTCGTGCATATGACGGAGGATTACAGCCTGAACGCGCCGCTCGTGGACGGCCACGGTAACTTCGGCTCGATCGACGGTGACTCCGCCGCGGCGATGCGATACACCGAGGCGAAGCTCTCTCCGGCGGCGATGTCAATGCTGGAAAATCTGGAAAAAGGTCTGGTTGAGTTCACCCCGAACTTCGATGATACCGAGACGGAGCCGACGGTCCTGCCGGCGCAGCTGCCGAACCTTTTGATCAACGGAACCACCGGTATCGCGGTCGGTATGGCGACGAATATCCCGCCGCATAACATCGGTGAGGTGATCGACGCGACGATCGCCTATATCGACAGTCCGGGTGTGCGTATGGACACCCTGCTCAGTCACTGTCCGGGACCGGATTTTCCGACCGGCGGTATTATCATCAACGCCGACGAGCTCCCGGAGATCTACCGCACCGGCGAGGGCAAGATCCGTGTCCGCGCCCGCACCGAGCTCGAAAAGGGCGACAACGGAAAAACAAATATCGTGATCACCGAGATCCCCTACACCGTCTCCGGTAACAAGGAAAAACTGGTGCAGAGTCTCGTGGATCTGATGCGAAATAAAGTCTTCGACGAGATCGCCGATGTGCGCGACGAGTCTTCGAAAGAGGGTATCCGTATCGTCGTCGAGGTGAAAAAGGACCGCGACGTCGACAACCTCCTCAACGGCCTCTATAAAAAGTCCCAGATGGAGGACACCTACGGTGTGAACCTCCTCGCTATCCGCCCGGTGGAGGGCGGTGTCGGCGGACAGCCGGAGACCTTTAATCTCAAAACGATGATCGAAGCCTTTGTGAACTTCCAGGAGGAGCTCTACACAAAGGAATATGAATTCTTATTAGACAAAGCAAAAAAACGTCTCGAGGTGGTCGAGGGTCTCATCCGCGCCGTGGATGTGATCGATCTGATCATCGAGATCCTGCGCGGATCCTCCTCGGTACAGCAGGCGAAGGCCTGCCTGATCGACGGTGTGACCGACGAGATCAAGTTTAAAAATGAAGGCTCCGAGGAGATGGCAAAAACGCTTCTTTTTACCGAAGTACAGGCCAACGCGATCCTTGCGATGCCGCTGCAACGACTGATCGGATTGGAGATCCTGAAGCTGCAAAATGAGAACGATGAGCTGAATCAGAAGATCAGTGAGTATCGTCTGATCCTCGGTGATAAAAAAGAGCTTTTCAAGGTGATGAAGAGCCGCCTGCGCGACTTTAAAAAGCAGTACGCGACACCGCGAAAGACCGAGCTCGCCAACGCTGAGGTAACCGCGTATGTCGAGGAGGTCGTGATCGAGGATCTCTATGTACTTTTCGACCGTTTCGGCTATACCAAGTGCATCGATGCCGGGGCTTACAGCCGCCAGACGCCGGAGGCACTGGCCGAATACGTGCAGACGATTCACATCCAGAACACCGATAAAATCTGCATTTTTACCGATAAGGGTAATATGTATCAGGTCAAAATGGATAAGGTACCGCGCTGCAAGCCGAAGGATAAGGGAACGCTGATCCACAGCCTTTGCAAGATGGAAAACGATGAAAACGGTATCCTCTACATCGGTTTTGAGGAGCTGTATGAGTCGATGCTGATGTTCGTGACGCAGAGCGGCTATATCAAGCTGGTGAGCGGTGCCGAGTTCGAGACCGGACGCCAGAAGATCGCCGCGACAAAGCTCGACAGCGAGGACGATAAGGTCGTCGGCATCGAGACACTGACCGGCTCCGAGGTGCTGGCCGGGACCAAGAAGGTCATCCTTTTGACCGACTCCGGGCTGTCGCTCGGTTTCCCGGTGGGCGAGGTCAACGAGTTTAAGAAGACGAGTCGCGGCGTGAAGGCTATCTCGCTCGCAATCGATGATAAGCTGGTCTACGGGACGGCTGTGGATCCGATGGCGGAGGCCTTTAGCTATCGTGGACAGGTGATGAACGCGAGACGGGTTCGCAACCGTCGGCGAGGCGCCAAGGGTCAGAAGGCAGATCTTTCGCTCGACCCGAGTGAACAGCAGAAGCTGGATTTTTAAAAAAATATCAAAAAGGGGTTAACTCTTCGGGGAACAAGCCGATAAATATAGTGAACGAAAGGTGAGGCGGGAGAAGATATGCCCGTCAAGCACCTAAGAAACGGAGGTTGAGGAACATGAGAATTGATTCGTACATGGCTGTGAATCAGGTCTATGGCCCGAACAAGACCAGACGGTCTCCGTATGCGTCATCGGCAACACCGAAGGATGCTGTCGAAATCTCGGACTTTGGTAGTGCATACCAGGTAGCAAAGAAGGCTGCCAAGGAATCAGAGCCGGTTCGTGAGGATCGCGTAGCAGAGATCAAAGAACAGTTGGCAAACGGCACCTATAACGTACCGCTTACAGCTGTTGCTGAAAAAATGGCAAGCCAGCTTCTCGGATAATCCACGCCGACATTTATATATCGGAGGAGAACCGGGGAGCGGGCTGACTGTTTTGACCAAGGGGGACAAACTGTGGCCAGCTTGATGGAAGAGTTGATGGAGACGCTGAAGGCAGAGGAGAAACTCTATGCCGAACTGATCCCCATCGAGGAAGAGAAAACCAGAGCCATCGTCAGCAATGACCTGGACAAGATGCAGAGCATCACCGACCAGGAACGCGAGATGGTGGATAAGACTACGGCTTTGGAGGCGAAGCGCGAAGAGGTCGCAGTGAATATTGCCACGGTGCTGGGGAAGGATCCGAAAACGATCACCCTGGATGAGATCGAGGAGTCCCTGCAAAAACAGCCCGAAGACAGAAAGAATCTACAGGCTATCCACGACAAGCTCAAGAAAACCGTTCATCGTCTGCGAGATGTCAACGAGATGAACAAAGAGCTTTTGCAGGAGTCGATGGATATGGTCGAGTTTAATATGAATGTTATGCGTAGCGCTCAGATGACGGCCGGCAGCTCGAACTACGGCAGCGATGCATCCGAGGTGAGCGGTATGGCGCCGCAGCATCCGAGGTTTGACGCGACGCAGTGACATAAGGAGCAAGTGTATGGCCAATCTGATGACAAGTTTTTATACAGGAGTGTCCGGACTTCACTCTGCGCAGGCGTCGTTGAACACGACGTCTCACAACCTGGCAAACGCCCAGACCAAGGGCTATGTCAGACAGCAGGTGTTGCTTACGGATGCTTTTTACGTTAAATCGATCGGCCCGTCGGATAACGTGATGATGACCGGTAAAGGTACCGTCATCCAGCAGACACGTCAGATCCGAAACGAGTTCCTCGATTATCAGTATCGTATGCAGAACGGCCGGCTCGGCTTTTACGATAAGAATAAAGAAACCGCGATCGAGATCCAGGATATGCTCGGCGAGCTAAACGGCGAGCAGTTCCAGACTGCGATCACGGATCTTAAGGGTGCCCTGGCATCGCTCGCCGGCGACCCGGGTAACATCGTTTACAAGGATCAGGTCGTATCGATCGCATCGGAGTTTGCAGAGCGTGCTAAGGTGCTCCAGGATGACCTGAATAACTACCAGACCTCGCTCGATGTTGAGATCAAGCAGGAGGTCGACGAGATCAATGAAATCGTCTATAAGATCAAGAATCTGAATAAAAACATCCAGAAGTATGAGGCGACCGGTGAGACGGCCAACGACTACCGCGACCAGCGAAACAAGCTTCTCGATGACCTGAGCAAGATCATCGATTTTGAGACCAACGAGGAGCGTGACGGTACGATCACGATCTTTGCGCAGGGGCAGTTTTTGCTGGATACGACCAACCAGTATCGACTGACCACGGTGGCGATCGGTAAGTATGATAAAAACGGCCAGGAGTGGGCGGTGGACGATCCGGACAACCGTGATGCCGGTTCCACACTGCTGAAGGTAAAGTGGGAGAACGGTGGTGATTACTTCACCAAGGATGAGCTTATCTACAACTCCGCGGACCATACGGATGTCGGGTCGCTGCGCGGATTGATGGTCAGCCGCGGCGGTCATGCGGCAAACTATACGGATAATAATGTCGGTGAGAAGCCAGAGCTGAAGGAGTACCTGGCGGATCCGAAATATACGACACAGACAGATGCGATCGATGCCTATAACCTCGCAACCAAGGAGTATACCGAGCGTCTCGAGGAGTATAATAAGTACATCGATCCTTCGATCGTGATGACGCTCCAGGTGCAGCTCGATACCCTCGTTCATGGAATCGTGACGATGATCAATGATACACTGAGCCCGCTGACCTATGCGACAGAGAGTAACACCATGTATCCGGACGGTGCGGGAACAGTGAACGGAACGCCGATAGCTCTTTATAACAAGAACGGGAGTGCGGCGACGACCAAGATGACAGACGGAAACGGCAAGGAGCTCAATCGTGTGGCCGGGACACTGACGGACAGCCTCGGCAATCCGGTGCGGATCCTCGACTATGAGCATGCCTTTATCGGTGATGATAAGAATAATACCGCCGGCACGGAGCTTTTTTCCCGACGCGGTATGGAGCGGTTTACCAAGACCGATCAGTACTATATGGGGACGGATGGTAACTTCTATCCGGTGTGGATCTACAACGAAGAGATCACGGAAGCACCGACGATGGATCATAAGGGTGAGGCAACTGAGACGATCACCATGCAGGTGAATGGTGAGAATAAGACCTTTGTGAAGTCGGATTTTCCGGATGCGACGACCGGTATCACCTGGGATAATATGCTCGCTGTGTGGCAGTATCAGAAGGATAACTGCAATAAGAGTCTGTATACCATCGGTCAGCTGACGATGAATCCGGAGATCCTGCAGGATTCTTCGAGGATTCCGACGAAGTTCCAGGAGAACAGCCCGCAGCGAGGCGGGTATAACAACGAGACGATCCTCGAGGTGGTGAAGAATTTTGAGAATTCCATGGGGACGTTGGATCCGAACTCGCAGACGGAGTATGATGTCGATCATTATTACGCCGGTATCATCGGCAACCTGGCGACAGTCAGCAACGTTTGGAACGGTATCGTCGAGAATCAGGAGTTGACGGTACACAGTGTGGATAATGAGAGGCTCGATGTTATGGGCGTTTCCTCGGATGAGGAATTGTCCGATCTGATCAAGTTTCAGCGGTGTTATGATGCCTCGTCGAGGTATATCACCGTCGTGGATGAGATGCTCCAGCACCTGATCGAACGGTTGGGGGCTTGATAACAACATAAAAAATGCGCCGAAAGGCGCATTTTTTCGTGATTAGGGGTTGTTTTTTTATATTTTTTATCCGATAATAATCATAGATAATTTTATGATGAAAGGGGAACGCGCCTATGCCATCAACATTTGGAACCATGGAAATTTCCAAGACAGGGATGCTGACCTACAATGCGGCGATCCAGACTACTGCCCATAACATCGCGAATATCGAGACCAAGGGGTACTCGCGGCAGACGACGAACTATGAGGCTCTCGTGGCTAACAGGGGTTCGGCGATGGTCCAGGGCTTCGGTGTCGGCGTGACGAATGTCACCCGTGATCGGAATGAGTACTATGACAACAAGTATATCCGTACACAGGCCGCTTATAGCAAATATGATACGGATACGTATTATCTGAATGCTCTTCAGGACATGATCTGCGGTAATGTCACCAGCGATGACAAGTCCCGCATCATGGACGCGTTCGATGATTTTTATTCCAGTCTTTCCAACTTAGTAGGAAATCCGAATAACCTTACGATCCGTACCGAGGCTGCGACGAGAGCCCAGACGATGGCTGAGTACATCCAGAACATGGGTACCAACATGCAGCAGCTGCAGGACGAGGCGAACACCGACATCAAAACGACGGTGGATCAGATCAATGCGATCGCAGAGAAGATCACTTCGCTGAACCGCCAGATCAATGTCATCGAGTCCTACGGCAATCCGGCGAACGACCTGCGTGACCAGCGAAGCCTCCTGATCGATGAGCTGTCACAGTACGTGAGAGTCGAGACGATGGAGAAGCAGGGTACCATCACTAAGACGAGCGGTCGTCAGCAGGACGAGCTCACGGTGGATACGCAGTTTTACGTATATGTAAATGGCAACACGCTGGTGGATGGCTACAAGGTTAACCAGATTGTCTATACACAAAAAGAAACCTACACCAACATGAATGATATCAAGGGACTCTATGAGCTCTCCTGGGCCGACGGTACCGACTTTTTGGAGCATGCGAGAAACCTCGGCGGAAAGCTGCAGTCCCTCTTTGAGATGCGCGACGGGAACAACTCCACGACGTTGGAGGGTGTGATCAACTCGATTGATTCGACGAAAAACACGCTGACGATCGGGCGCCCGGCGGCCAATCAGGTCGGGAATTTCATCAACGAAAGCAGCTTGCTGAACATCCCGACGCACGACGGAGAACTGATCATCAATGGTTTTACCTATCAGTACGAGTCGTTCTCGGCTAACTGGGAACCTACGAATAAAGAGTATACCTACACTTTTAAACTTAAGAATGTAGCGGACATCAATCAGGAGACATTGATCACGACTGCGATGAACTCGACACCGAAAACCGTGATCTCTGCCGGAGAGAACGTACCGGCCAGAGGGATCCCGTATTACTTCGCTCAGCTGAATGAGTTCGTCCGGACGTTTTCGAGGAAGTTTAATGAGATACAGAATG
Source organism: Eubacterium sp. (assembly GCA_036343395.1). Taxonomy (GTDB): domain Bacteria; phylum Bacillota; class Clostridia; order Lachnospirales; family Lachnospiraceae; genus Eubacterium_F. Next base: position 11,362 of record JAZASH010000002.1, read on the forward strand.
GGGGCCACGATCTGTACAATCAGTACGGCATCGACTTTTTCACCGCGAAGACACCGACCACGGGCGAAGACTACGTGATGGATGAGGAAGAAGGTCCCTTTGACACGGCCACGATGAACGATAAGGACGCGAACGGTGAGTACCACGCAAGCTATTACTATATGAGCGCCGCCAACTACAAGGTGGCAGAGGATATGATCCGCGATCCGTCGAAGCTCGCCTGCAAGACGGTGGTGACGGATGCACAGGGGAATATCACATCCATCGGTAACGATAACTGGGAGAACGTACAGAAGCTTTCGGAGTTGAAGGATGACAGCACGATGTTCCTCCACGGTGCACCGGACTCGTTCATCCAGTCGCTGGCTTCGTCGATGGGCGTCGAGTGCTCACGATCGGAGCACCTGAGCGCGAGTCAGAAAAATCTCCTCCTGTCCATCGATCAGAACCGCCAGAGTGTATCGGGCGTGGACGAGGATGAAGAGGCCGAGGATCTGATGATTTTTCAGCAGATGCTGATGAACCAGTACAAGGTGCTTTCGGTTATGAACGAGGTGCTGGATAAGCTGATCAACGGCACAGCGGTGTAAGCATAACATGATGGATACGCCTTGAAGGAAAGGAGTTAGGGTATGAGAGTAACGAACGGAATGATGCGGACGAATTCGATGCTGAACATGCAGAAGAATAAGCTCGCCTATGATAAATACCTGACACAGTACAATACGCAGAAGAAGATCCAGCGTCCGTCGGATGACCCGACGATCGCGGTCAGAGCGCTGAAGTATCGTACGACGCTCGCCGAGATCGAGCAGTACCAGCGCAATATCGAGGATGCGACCTCCTGGATGGATGCGACCGAGACGGCGATCAAGGATGTGGATAAGGTCCTGGACTCGATGGTTCAGTATGTAACCCAGGCGGCGACCGGTACGGTGAATGCCAAGGATCGTGAGGATATCAACAAGCAGCTCGATCAGTTCGCTCAGTATATCTACGAGCAGGACATGAACGCGGACTACGCCGGCCGATATCTCTTTACCGGATACCGTACGGACAGCGCATTGCTTTTTGATAAGGCGCAGGATAATGTGCTTTACACGATCCATGAGCAGCTGGAGGTCAGTGACATCCGCAAGTATGACTATGTGTACGGGCGTGCGGAGATCGGAGCCGGCAAAACGGCGCAGGATTATGCGGATGAGGCACCGAAGTTCCAGTCGACCAATCGTATCCTGGTATCGTACCAGGATCTGGTGGATGCGGATGCGTCGCTTACGACGACGTTTGATCCGGCAGCTAAAGGGCCTGACGGTTCGTCGGTTGCCAGTGTGACGGGGCCGTATATCGTGTTTAAGGATAAAGACGGTGATGAGTACATCAAAGAAGTAACGATCAAGCGGATTGCCGATGATATCGATACGTCTGTCACGCCACCGACAGGTACATACAATGAACACCTGAATCCCGGGGCTGATGATGTCTATCTGATTCCGGAGACCGGCGAACTTGTATTTGGCGATAGCATCTATGACGTCATCCGAGGCGGCTCGGATCTCGGTATCACTTACCAGAAGAAAGAGTTTGATAAGAACGATATCAAGCCGGAGCATTACTTTGTATGTGAGACACTCGACGATAACGGTCTGAAGTACATCTATAACACGGACAGCGATAACCTCGGTGACACGGATATCTACAATAACTTCACGCCACGTCCTCAGGAGATCCAGTATCAGATCAACTTCAGCCAGACCATCCAGGTTAATACGGAGGCGTATAAGGCAGTCGGGACGATCGTGGGGCGCAGCATCGAGGATATCAAGAACTCCTGTAATGAGCTGGATGTTATCGAAGCGAAGATGAGCGAAGTGGAGAAGCGGATCAAAGACCTCGACGAGGGAAGCCAGGCCGATGAGATTGCCAACCTCACCGAGCTGAAGAATCAGCTCCAGACGCAGATGGATCTGCAGAAGTCTGTTCTCGTAAAGGGGCTGGGCGCAATGATCACGACGATCCAGGGCGCAAAGGATAAGATCAATGTCGCTCTCGCCGATCACGGATCGCGTTATAACCGTATGGTGATGACGAAAAACAAGATCGATGAGCTCGAGATCGATACCAATCAGGCAAAGTCGGATAATGAGGATGCGGACCTCGGTGAAGCGTATATCAACTTCACGGAAAGCAACCTTCTCTATCAGGCGACACTGAACGCGACCAGCAAGGTGCTGGGGCAGAGTTTGCTTGATTTTATATAAAAAATATGGTATAATACACGTAGGTATGACCACATGGAAGTGATCCTTGTGGTCTTGCGTGATTTCATGAAGAATGAAAGGAGCTTAACTATGAAAGTTCAGACAAAGTTTTTTGGTGAGATCGACCTGCCGGAGGAGAAGATCATTCATTTGGAGAGAGGGTTGATCGGCCTGGAGCAGTACAAAGACTATACGATTCTTTATGATGAGGAAAAACAGGACTCGAACATCTCCTGGTTCCAGAGCTGTGATGAGCCGACCCTGGCTCTGCCGGTCATCAAGCCGTGGCTCGTGATGGAGGAGTATAATCCGACTGTTGAGGATGAGCTCCTGAGGACGATCGGTGAGTTGACAGAGGAAAACCTCGTGATCCTGATCACGATGACAGTGCCGGAGGATATCACCAAGATGACGGTCAATCTCAAGGCTCCGATCATCATCAATGCCGATACCCGCAAGGGCGCTCAGATCATCGCTGAGAATCCGGAATATGAGGTGAAGTATAAGGTTTACGACCTGTTCAAAAAGAAGAATGAGGAAGCAGGAGTATAAGATTTAGAGAATAATTGAACAGGAGGGAAACTATGTTAGCATTAGCAAGAAAAGTAAATGAGTCTATCATAATCAATGATAATGTTGAGGTGACGGTGCTTGAGGTCAAGGGCGACCAGGTGAAGCTCGGTATCAACGCTCCGAAATCCGTACCGATCTACCGTCAGGAAATCTATAAGCAGATCCAGGAGGCAAACGCTACGGCGGCCGATATCAAGGATCCGAAGGCTCTGTCCGATCTGCTGGGATAAAAAAGTTTCAAAAAGGGGTTAAGATATCTCTTTTTGTGACGATATAAGTAATGAAGTCTATGACCAGCATAGCGAACGATGGTGTGTTCGCTGTGCCAACACAGGTTTATGTGCCTTCCGACACGGATGTCATGATAGAAGCATCCGGGCAGGGGTGTTTCTTTCGTCAGAGGGGGCATAAGAACACATGGAGGTGTGAATCATGAGTAAAGAAGCAATCGAAGGAATTGGTTCTGATTACGCCAGCCGTGAGAATCGTCCGAAGCCGCAGGAATATGAGAGCTATGACTCGATGTATCATGTGGCTGAGAACGGATCCCGTACCGCAACTGCAGCACCTGTTGTGAAGAAAGAGAATGCAGGTGAAGGCGGCGGTCAGAGGCAGCAGGAGGACAGAGCCAAAGAAGAGCGCGAGAGAGTCGCGTCGGAAGCATCGATCAAGGAGGCTACGAACAGAGCCAACCGATCGATGGAGCGTACACGCTGCGAGTACTCCTATCATAAGGAGACCAAGCGCGTGTCGATCAAGGTTATCGACAAGGACACAGACAAGGTAATCCGCGAGATCCCGCCGGAGAAGTCACTCGACATGCTCCAGAAGATGTGGGAGATGGCCGGTATCCTCGTCGACGAGAAGCGATAAAGGGGGTGAGCGTATGCCAATGAGACTTAGCGGTATGATCTCCGGTATGGATACGGAGGCCGTTGTTGGTCAGCTTATGAGCGCTCAGAGCCTGAAAAAGAAAAAGGTGTCCGGTGCCAAGACTAAGTTGGAGTGGAAACAGGATGCTTGGAAGGAGCTGAACAAAAAACTTACGAGTTTATACAATAACTCTGTAAGCAAACTGAGATTGCCATCCAGTTACAACCTGAAGAAAGCTACTCTTTCCGATTCCAGTAAGGCGACTATTACGGCAGATGCAGGGGCGGTTATTGGCAACTACTCGATGGAGGTTAAAGATATCGCTTCCGCTCAGTTTTTGACCAGCGCAAAGACGTCTGTCACCTCGACCAGTCAGAAGTTGAGTGAGCTCGGAACGACAGATGAGAACGGCATCAATGATATGATCGGAAAAACCGTGACATTCACGGGGAAGAGTGGAACTAAGACGCTTACCATTGACGAGAATACGACGGTTGACGACTTCTTGAAAACCGCCAGAAGTGCCGGGATTAACGCTAATTATGATACGACCCAGAAAAAGTTTTTCTTCAGTAGTAAGGAGACCGGATCGGACAATGCGTTTTCCATTACGGATGGCATTGGGGATGCAGACGGTGGTGTTCTGAAAAAGCTTGGATTGGATGACGTACAGGCAACAACAGACGCCAAGGGGGCTGTGTCTTATTCCATCGGCGGTGGTGATAAGTTGGAGGATAGCAATTACACGGATCCGAATACAGGAATGGCCCTAGTTGGAGCTAAGGACAGCAGAATTATTCTCAATGGGGCAGAATTGACATCTTCTTCTTCGGTAGTGAGCGCCAATGGACTAAATATCAGTCTGGTATCTAAGACGAAGCCGGATGAGCCAGTCAGTTTCTCCGTTTCCAATGATGTGGATGCTGTATATGATAACATCAAGAAGGCGCTCAGTGAGTACAACGAAGTGATGAAGGAGATGCATACGCTCTATAATGCGGCATCTTCGAAAGGCTATGAGCCACTGACGTCGGAGGAAAAACGAGAACTCTCTGAGGATGAAGTAGAGGAATGGGAAAAGAAAATCAAGGATTCTCTTTTCCGCCGAGACTCAACCTTGCAGGGAATTATGTCCGGCATGAGAGATTCATTGATGTCCACGACAACCGTGAATGGAAAAATGTATTCTCTGTCATCTTTTGGTATTATGACCTCGAAGAATTATCAGGAGGGTGGACTTCTCCACATCTTTGGCGATGAAGATGATGAGGAGTACTCCGGAGAGGCAGATAAACTGAAAAAAGCCCTGATGGAGAATCCGGATGATACGATTTCAGCACTGACGGACATTTTTGAGAATCTTCGCTCTACGATGTTCAACAAGATGAAATCAACGGAGTATAGCAGTTCGCTGACGTTCTATAACGATAAGCAGATCGATAAGGATCTTGCAAATTACAAGACAGAATTGAAGGAGTGGGATGACAAGTTAGCTGCCATGGAAGACGCTTATTTCAAGAAATTTGCGGCAATGGAGTCGGCTATGGCGAAGTTACAGGCACAACAGAGCTCTTTGGGTAGCCTATTGGGTATGGGTTGATGTTGTGGTATTAGTATCATATAGAGAATCCATCCGTCACGGTGCGCCTTGGCGGATGGATATACTGATAGAATATGACAGGAGCGGGGATGTAATATGAATCAAAACCGAATGAGTGATTACCAGCGAAATGCAATTTTGACAGCGACGCCGGCCGAGTTAACCCTGATGCTTTACGAGGGGGCTATCAAGTTTTGTAATATTGCGAAGATGGCCATCGAAAAGGGGGATGTTCAGAAAGCGCACGATAATATCAAGCGGGCGGAGGATATCATTACCGAGTTCCGCATTACGCTGGACCGCAAGTATCCGGTTTGGGAGGATTTTGAGCGGATATACGATTATATCTACCGAAAACTAGTGGAAGCCAATATGCATAAGGATATCTCAACATTGGATGAGGCGTTAAAGTATATCCGAGAGATGCGAGATACATGGAAAGAAGTGATGCGTCTTGCAAAAGTTCAAGGCTGATGATCGGGAGGATAGGATGAGCAAGACGAGCGAAAACGATACCTATATCAGCATGATGGTGAAGGCGCTCCAGAAAAAGAAGACTGTTCTGTCATCGCTTTATGAGCAGACGAAGGAGCAGGAGCAGCTGCTTTCTGAAGGTCAGATGGATGTGGATCGATTTGAAGATCTTTTAGAGGAAAAAGGAGTTGGGATCGGAGAGTTAAACCAGATCGATGCCGGATTTGATTCCCTATATAAGAAGTTAGAGGATGAATTGCTGGTAAATCAGGGCCTTTATCAAACTGAGATTGGCCTTATGAAAGAACTGATTCAGGATATTACGGAGCTTGGGACGCAGATACAAGTATTAGAAAAACGTAACTATGAAAGATTCCAGCAGTACATATCCGGAGAAAGAGGGAAACTACGGGCTGCCAATCGAAGTCAGCAGACGGCAACGACCTACGCCAGCAATATGGCGGGATCTCACAGAGAGGGGAACTCGTATTTTTTGAACGAAGTCAAATAGTGTCTAAACCCCTATTTTATGGGCTTTTCGAGAAAATGAAAAATAAATATTGATTTTTTTCGAAAAATTTTGTAAAATGGGGTTAAGAAACATAAACATGGCACCGATATATAAGGTGTCAAAAACAAAGCACCCTGCAAAAGGATTTGCAGGAAAATACAAGGAGGTATTATTATGGTAGTACAGCACAACATCACATCAATGAACGCCAACAGACAGCTTGGCATCGTAGGCAACAACGTAGCAAAGGCTACAGAGAAGCTTGCATCTGGTTACAGAGTTAACAAAGCAGCCGATGACGCAGCAGGTCTTTCGATCTCTGAGAAAATGCGTTCCCAGGTTCGCGGCTTGACAAGAGCTTCGGACAACGCACAGGATGGTATCTCGGCTATCCAGACCGCAGAGGGCGCACTGGATGTTCAGCATCAGATTCTTCAGAGAACCCGTGAGCTGGTAGTACAGGCAGCAAACAGCGCCGTACTCGACAGCGCATCCGGAGACTTCCAGAAGATTCAGGATGAGATCGATCAGCTTGCATCTGAGTTCAACCGTGTAAACAGCACAACTCAGTTCAACAAGAAGAACCTGTTGGATGGTACCTATACCAGCCAGTATCTGCAGGTAGGCGCAAACAAAGAGCAGGGTATCACGATCAATATCAAGAAGACAAGTATTACTGCAGTTGATGTTACAGGTGGAAACGGAAAGACGATTTCCGGACACCTGGAGACGATCGATAGCTGGATCAACACAGTATCTTCTAAGAGATCTACTCTCGGTGCTCAGCAGAACCGTCTTGAGTACACCATCAAGGTGGATGACAATACGGCAGAGAATCTGCAGGCAGCAGAGAGCCGAATCCGTGATACTGATATGGCTGAGGAGATGACGAGATTCTCCAAGGAGAACATCCTTCAGCAGGCAGCTACATCGATGCTTGCTCAGGCCAACCAGTCGAACCAGGGCGTTCTGTCCTTACTTGGATAATCTTTCCAAGCATAAGATGTTCCGTACGGGAGACCACCTCTTCGGAGGTGGTCTTCTTTTTTTTGTTATTATTACTATTATGTAATGATAATAGTAATGCGTAGTTTCGTGCCGGCCGGCTGCTGGAAATAAACGATTTTTCGGTGTGCCTCGCCGGGTTTGATTTTTTTTTATTTTAGGGGTTAAGTATTTGAAAAGTGCTCCGATATATATGGTGTAAGGAGCAAGGGAATGCTTCTAATACCGGTAAGAAAGTTAGATAACAATCAAATAAACCAATTCCACTCACAAGGATAGTGAGAGAAAGAAAAGAGAGGTAATCATTATGGTAGTACAGCACAATATCACATCTATGAATGCAAACAGACAGCTTGGTATAGTTGGTAACAATGTTGCAAAAGCTACAGAGAAGTTGGCAAGTGGATACAGAGTTAACAAAGCAGCGGATGACGCGGCAGGTCTTTCAATCTCAGAGAAGATGAGATCTCAGGTAAGAGGTCTTACCCGTGCATCGGACAACGCGCAGGATGGTATCTCAGCTATCCAGACCGCAGAGGGGGCGCTGGATGTACAGCATCAGATCCTCCAGAGAACCCGTGAGTTGGTTGTACAGGCGGCGAACAGCGCCGTATTGGATAGTGTATCCGGAGATTTCCAGAAGATTCAGGATGAGATTAACCAGCTTGCATCTGAGTTTAATCGTGTTAGCACGACAACTCAGTTCAACAAGAAAAACCTTTTGGATGGTACGTATACCAGTCAGTATTTGCAGGTAGGCGCAAACAAAGAGCAGGGCATTTTAATCAATATCAAGAAAACAAGTATCACTGCAGTTGATGTCACAGGTGGAAACGGAAAGGAGATTTCCGGACATTTGGAGACGATCGATAGTTGGATCAACGTCGTGTCTTCTAAGAGATCTACTCTCGGTGCTCAGCAGAATCGTCTCGAGTACACCATCAAGGTGGACGACAATACAGCAGAGAACCTGCAGGCAGCAGAGAGCCGGATCCGTGATACTGATATGGCTGAGGAGATGACGAGATACTCCAAGGAGAATATCCTCCAGCAGGCTGCAACATCGATGTTGGCAACTGCAAATCAGTCTACACAGGGCGTGCTTTCACTTCTCAATGGATGATAGAAATAAAGCAATATTTGGCGAGAGGCACTGTAATGGTGCCTCTCTTTTTTAGTTGCAAATAACGGGGAAATGTAGTAAAATAATATAAGTGGTGTTCGATAAAAACGGGAGGATAAAATGAAGACGATTTTTCCGAAAGAGTACTTTTTGGATGAGGTACGTGATGGTTTCTATATTGATCCATTGATGAAGAAAAATTGGGCAATGTCTATCCATGCGTTGGAAACTCTGGAAGACCTGGCAGATCGATCAGGGTGGGTTGTATCCGTGATGTTCGGAACTTTGCTTGGTGTAGTACGTTATGGAGGATTTATCCCCTGGGATGATGATGTTGACGCGGAGATACTCCGTGACGCTCTCGAGGACCTGAGGGCTCGAGAAGAACGGTCGGATATTCCCGATGGATTTGAGTTTTGGGATTTTTATAAGACAGGAGACAGTAATTTTATTCGAAAATGGGTTGATACGGCCTTCTTGACAGACCATAGTCGGATGATCACGGAGAGATATGGATTTCCGTATATTACTAATATTGACCTATTTGTGCTGGATTATGCCCCTCGTGACGAACGGGAATTTGATATATATACATCTGTGATTGGAACATTGGCGTATCTACGTTCTCTCCTTGAAGCTGTTGGTGAGAATGAGTCAATGTCTCTCTTTTTGGAGACATCAGAGGGACAAGAGTTTAATAAGAGTCTATCAAAGATTGAAGATCTGACGGGTACCGGTTTTGATCGATCTAGTCGGATTGTTTTATTTAATCAGCTGATGAGGGTGATGGATCAGATATGTGGCAGGTATCGCTCGAATCAGAGTGATCGAATCCTATCTGTCCCCTATTATTTCAAGCCCTGCAAGGCGATTTTCCCCAAAAGCTTTTATGATGAGTATATCGATATGCCGTTTGAGAATACGGTGGTTAAGGTGCCGATCGGATATGATGGATTGTTGAGGAAATACTATGGAAACTATATGAAGCCATCGTTTGCGCAGTCTGCACATGGTTACCCGTATTATGACGGTTTGGAAGGAGAGATGGAGCGGCTCCTAGGGGTGAGATTGGTTCATTATCATCCGGATTTACGGCAGATCCGGGAAGATTTTCAAAATATTATCAAAAAAGAGTCTTTAAGAGAAACAGTGGAATCTGGATGTCTGTTACTCCGAGAGGCTCATCAGTATTTGTTGACGGGGATACAGGACGAGAATACTGATCTGGCTGGGCTTTCTGATCTTTTGATTCAGTGCCAGGATTTGGCAATACAGCTCGGGAACGCTATTGAGAAACGTGCAATCAGACCGTCTGAGTCCGTACAAATGCTGGAAGTATACTGTGAGTCGGTTTATGCTCTATATCAGCAAATGATTGATGGTGTTAGCCGAGATACACTGATGGATGGGGCTGCAAAGCTACAGACCAGGGGAAACGGCCTGATTACCGCCATGTCTGACATTGGTCAGGAAAAGAAAACGGTTATCTTTGTATGTCGGTGTCCGGAAGACTGGAAGAGCATTCATACGTTATGGGAGTTATACGAACGTGACGGGATGTATGAAACCGTGGTGATTTCGGTTCCGTATTATTATCGCAATTATGACGGGAGTGTTTCCAGAGATGATATGGTCTGCGAAACGGAAGGGTATCCCGAGGGGATCGTTTTGACTGCATATGATGCTTATGACTTTGAAAACGAGAGTCCGGACATCCTTTTTTTTCAGTTTCCTTATGATGAGTATCATGAGACGATATCGCTTCATCCATTTTATTATGCGAAGAGTCTTCGAAAATACGCGCAAAAACTGGTATTGATTCCTCCCTTTTTTTTACGTGAGGTAGGGGAGAACCAACGTGCGGCATATATGCTTCGACAGTATCTGAGGACGCCGGGATTTTTCTATGCTGACACGATAATTCTGCAATCTGATACAATGAGGGCATTTTTTGTAAAAGAACTGGATGGTTTTTTGGATGAATTGTCCGGGGCGGATGAAGAGATCAAGAAATGGTTCGACTTTGAAAACAGAGTGCTCGGAACAGGATGCCCGCGTGCTGACTGGTTGAGCCGGGATCGATTGTTGTTCGGACTAACAGACGACGAGGATTCATTCATGGATAAAGCGGGGGATCGTGTCAGTATAACACCCTATGCTAGGGTGATACGGATCCCCGAGGAATGGATGACTTGTCTGCAAAGGCAGGATGGCAGCTTACGGAAAGTAATCGGGTTTTATATCAGTGGAAGTATGCTGTTAGGATATGGCATAAAAGCGATTGAAAAGATGAAAACGGTCATGGAGTTATTTTGTTCCATGGATGATCTTGTACCGCTTTGGATAGCAGATCCGTATGCCAAGAGAATACTGAGGAAACGTGATCCCGATGCGTGGAAGATGCTTCGTGCCTGGATGGATGATTATAGGGCTTCCGGGCGAGGAATCCTGGATGAGTCCGGAGAGATTGAAAGAGCGGCGGCGCTTTGTGATGGGTTCTATGGGGATGGATGTCAAACTATGAACCGGTGCCGTGAGATGAGAAAACCGGTCCTCTTTGATGCGCCATTAAAGCCTGTGGATACGAGTATGAGCCTCGAGGGAAAACGTTGGACAGACGGAATGACTGTCGAGGCTGAGGCAGACTGGAGAATCCCGGACTTTATTGATGCGGTAATTAATTACAGTCCGCGGGAACGAGAGGCTTCTGTCTCTGAGAACATCTATGATGCTTTGAAATGACGACATATGTTTACCAATAGAAATGGAGATTTATGGAGATATCGGTTTGTATTATTACAAAGAATGAGAGAAAAAAGTTGGAACGATGCTTGACATGTCTGAAGCCTTCCGGCTTTGAACTCGTCGTGGTCGATACCGGCTCAGAGGATGGCTCAGTTGACATGGCTCGTGGATTCACAGACAGTGTCTTTGATTTTTGTTGGATCGATGATTTTGCCGCGGCTAAAAACTATGCGATTTCTAAGGCTAAGCATGATATGGTTTTGATTGTGGACAGCGATGAATACTGGATTGAAGGGCAGATTGAGCCCTTTTTGCAACAGGTTGAGAAATACAATGCTTATGTGGGACGGATCACACGTAGAGAGAGCTTTCGGACAGAAACCGGTGATAAAGGGGAAAGCATCGTCGGGGCAGAGAGAGTTTTCGATAGGAGACGATACCACTTTGCCGGGAGGATCCATGAACAGGTCGTCGAGGGTAGTGTTTTTGACGAAAACCGCGATGATACTCGAGATGCGATACGCAGGCAAAAATCTCCTGTCAAAGTCTATGATACAGGTCTTTTGTTCGACCATGACGGATATGATGGGACACAGGAAGACAGGAAGAAAAAGGCTGAGCGGAATCTTCGTTTGTTAATGGATGAGCATCGGCTGGTGCCTGAGGATGTTTACATCATCTACCAGATTGCGAAGAGTGTCTATTTCACGGATGGAGCTACCGAAGCGATCCGATGGTATGAAAAAGCATTGGATCACGGTGTGGATCCGGAAAAAGAATGGGGAGTCGATCTTATCACCTGTTATGGGTACGCACTTTTGGAAGTACAGCAGTATGAACGAGCCACGAACCTCGAGCGATACTATGGCCCACTTAGTGAGCAGGCAGATTATCTGTTTCTGATGGGATTGATTTTTATGAATACAGCTCAGTTTGAGCGGGCGATAAACGAGTTTATACGCTGTACTCAGTTGTCAAATGCACGTGCTGCAGGGGTGGACTCGTATAAGGCATTTTACAACGCCGGTGTGATCGAGGAGTGCCTCGGACATCGAGAGATAGCGGCCTCGTACTATCAGAATGCCGGGGACTATGAACCGGCAAGAAAAGGACTGGAACGAGTGAAATAGAGGAATGTGTATGAAACCAGATAGTGATTTTTATAAGGAAGAATACCGGTCGGATCATCTGGTCACTGCAAAAATGAAACGGATTTGGGCAGTGGAGATGGAACTACTTGAAAAGTTTGATGAAGTCTGTCGCAAGCATGAAATACGGTATTATCTGGAATTCGGGTCTTTGCTGGGAGCCGTGAGACATCGAGGATTTGTTCCCTGGGATAATGATATCGATGTTTCTATGATGAGGCGGGATTATATGCGCTTTATGGAGGTGGCAAGAGGAGAGTTTCAGGAGCCCTATGTGTTGCAGGATGGAGCGAACGGGTACGGTTTCTTTCCGTTTGCAAAGCTTTTGAAATCCGGAACGACCGCATTGGAGATTCCTGATGCTCCTCCTGGTTATCATCAGGGAATTTTTATCGATATATTTCCTTTAGATGTGGTTCCGGATGGATCTGCCGAGAGTATAGCTATCTATCAGGCGGAAGTCGAGCTTTGGACTACGATTGTCGATCCTATCGGTATGTGTGATCAGATTGATGAGGGGGTGCAGTATCGCATAGGAAATGACACCGTGATCGATCTGGTACAGCGTCAGCCTGTGGAACGGTATCATGAATTTGAGCAGTTGTGTTTGGATTTTTCGGAGGAGAGCGAGAAGGTCAATGTTCTTCCTTTCCACATAAGGAAAGCAATCCGTGAGAGAAAGAGAGACTGGTACGGAGAACCGGTTTATCTACCGTTTGAGTGGCTGAACCTGCCATGCCCTTCGCATTATCATGAAGTACTGACGGCGGAATACCGGGATTACATGACACCGATTAAAGGAAGGTCAGGTCACGAAAAGATTTTTTTTGACCCGGATCGGTCTTATCTGGAATACTTGAAACATTAGGAGAAACAATATGGAAATAACAGTATCACCAGAATATTTTTTGGATGAAGTGAGAGACGGATTTCTCGTTCCTACGATGATGAAAAAAGCCTGGGCGATCGATCTGAAGAATTATATGATTCTGGATGAGTTATGCCAACGGTTGGGGATTTCCTGTACAGTGATGTTTGGTACGTTGATGGGAGCGATACGTCACGGAGGATACATTCCATGGGATGATGACATCGACTGTGAGATTTTACGCACTGAGTACAGAAAGCTGAAGGAGTATGAGGAAAACGGACAACTTCCGGAGGATTATCATATCCGAGATTATGAAAAGTCCGGAAATGACAATCTCGTCAGAAAGTGGATGGACTCTCCGGACTCTGTGAGGGACGCTGAGAAGTGGGAGAGCAGTTTTGGGTTTCCTTTCGCTAATAATGTGGATATTTTCCTGACGGATTATCTGCCGAGAGACCCAAAGGAGGAACAGTACTACCAGGATGTCGTGGATGTTATATCTCAGGTTAAATTGGTGACCGATGACATCATCGAACATCAGAGACGCGGCATACCGCTTGAAGAAAGCGCAGAGAAACTGGATGCGGTCGATCGGGAAGAGTATGCTTATAATCTGGATTTGCTTCAGCGTGTATTGAAGATCCAGTTTGACCTGAGAGGCCAAACTTCACTTATCGGACAGCTATGGAAGGTAATGGAGGATTTTTGTGAGAAACAAGACAGGGGGCGCTGCGATCGTATCGTATCGCTACCTTACTACATGAAGGACAAAAAGAAAGCGTTTCCCAGAGAATTCTATGAGGATACGGTAGAGATGCCCTTTGAATTCGGTACTGTTCGTGTTCCAATCGGGTATGACGGAATACTGAGAAGATACTATCGTAACTATGGTGTTCCGATCATCCAGTTATCGACCCATGCTTACCCCTTTTATACTCAGTTGGAGAAGGATATGCGTGAGAGGTTCGGAAGTGAACTTTTACGCTATCGTCCGAATTGGGATGAAGTTGAAGGGATGCAGGAACAAATTCGGATAAAACGTGATCAATACAGAAGAAACAGAGATGAAAACAGAAGCGATGATCGAAAGCGCGAGGTTGTCTTCTTAGTAGATCGAGCCGTGAATTGGTGTGCCTACCATGCCCTGTGGGAGCAAGAAAGGAACAGGGAGGACACGGATGTTGTTGTGATCACTGTTCCGTATTTTTGGTGCAAATTCAACGGTCAGTTTGATACTGAGCATATGATCATAGAGACGGAAGGATTTCCGGATGAGGTTACTCTGACAGCCTTTGACAGTTATGATTTTGAGGAGAGACACCCGGACGCCATTTATTTTCTGAATCCATACGATGATTATAGTTATGCGATGTCGGTCCATCCGTTTTTCTACTCGAGCAATATCGTTCAATATACGGATGAATTGGTCTTTGTCACACCGTTTCTGCTGCGGCCGATCCCGCCAAAAGATATGCGATCACGGTATACGCTGGGAATTTATCTTCATAATCCCGGGATGGTGTATGCGGATCGGGTTCTCGTTCAATCTGCAGCGATACGAGAGGTTTGGATTGAATTGCTGAAAAAATTGGATCCGGACGGAGTAATCAACTGGGAAAGCAAAATCGAAGCAGTAACACTTCCGATCGCAGAATATGAAGTCCGAAAGCGAGTCTTGATATCTCCGGAAAGGAGTCCCCGAGATACATGGGATGAAAACGGAGAATGCGTAATGCCGACTTTTTTTGATGTGGTTCATGAGGTACCTGAAGACTGGTTGAATCTTGTGCTGGATGAGAACAAAAGAAAAAGAAGAATAGCAGTAGTACACTTCAGTGCCGGAGTTCTTTTTGAGCATGGAGCCGGAAGCCTTGATAAAGCCCGTACGTTTTTTGATATAGCTGAAGAAGCAGGTTTTACGATCTGGTGGTTTTCTGACCGAAACATGAGACGCATCCTGCGGAAGAATAACCAGGAAGCATGGAGAGAATACCAAAGATTTTCTGATGAATTCCGGGGAGCTGGACGAGTTATCTGGGATGACAGCGGTAACGAGGTTCGGGCTGCTGATATCGGCGATGTATTCTTTGGTGATGTGTCTACCTTGATGTCTGCCTTTCGTACACGTAAGAAACCTGTCCTGTGGGAAACGCCTGACGTGGAAACGCTGGCAGATACAGATGATACTGCAGTACGAGAGTGGAAAGGTGATATCGTAACAGAGGGAGATTGGACAGCAAAAGAGTTTGTGAGGCTATGAGGAGATTCGAGATGGAAACAGTGGAGAATTCCTTTTTTGATGACGAGGTAAGAGATGGCTTTTTGATTCCCAGTATGATGAAGCGCATGTGGGCGAAAGAACTGAAGTCTTACTATGCGCTGGAGGATGTGTGTAAAGAACAGAATCTCCATGTGGCTGCGATGTGGGGGACTTTGCTTGGAGCCATACGGCACGGAGGCTTTATTCCGTGGGATGATGATATTGATGCGGAAATGCTTCACAGCGAATACACCATCTTGGAAAGAAGGGCAAAGGGAAAAAACAATGGAGTTAAAAACGCCTTGCCGGAGGACTATTGGATTAGCGATTATACCTTTGACGAGAGAGAGAATCTGGTCAGGCGATGGATGAGTTCAAAGTCGTTAGTGGAACAATACGACTTATGGAAAGAAAACTATGGGTTTCCATTTGTGGGAATCATAGATATTTTCCTCATGGAGTTCTTACCAATCCAAAAAGAAGATGAATCTCGGTATTGGGATGTATTACATGAGGCCGGAAACTTAAAAGAGCAAGCAAAACATTCAGTGGGTGTCGGCTCCGCAGAACTTGATTTAGGATTAAGGCAGTTGGAGAAAGTGTCCGGGTATCATTTTAGGAAAAACAGTAAAAGACCACTGTTTATCCAGATATTACAAGCGATGGATCAATTCTGCCTAAATTATTCTAAGGAGAACTGTGATTATGTGGCATTGCCGGCGTATTATGAGAAGAGAAATACTCTTTTTGCACACAAGTCTTTGTATGAGCATTATGTTGAAGTCTCGTTTGAGTATGGTCATATGACGGTTCCGGTTGGATATGATGGGATACTGAGGCGATACTTCGGAAACTATATGGTGCCACGTATGGTTGCCGGTGCACATGGATATCCGGCCTATGACGGTATGAATAAGGATGCCCAAAAGCATACCGGCTTTGGCTTGAACGAGTATACGTATGATCCGGACGCAATCACAAAAGTAAAGAACGGGAGAGTTAGTAAACCGTCTCTGTATGAAGAGATTAGTTCTACGATTGAATTACTTGTCGGAGCTCACGAGTTTTTATGTGAACGAATCGAGAGTAAATCCGTGGATGAGGAAGCGCTGGATGTGTTGGAGCAGTGCCAGAACCTGGCAATTACGCTTGGGACAGGCATAGAGAAGCGCGCTGTGGATTCGGCAGATGCAGTATCTGTACTGGAGCAGTATTGTGAACATATGTATACATTGTATCAGCTTTTGGTGGGCGATAGAGCACCACAGAACATGACAGAAGCAATACAGATGATCCATGATGCAAACTGCTTTACGGACTCGATGTATGGTATCAGAGATGCGATCCGAGAATGTCGGGAAGTAGTGTTTCTTGTCAAGAGAGCTGAAGATTGGAAGTCGCTTCATACGCTGTGGGAGGTTGCATGTACGGACTCTCGCTGGAGAGTTTATGTAATCGCTATCCCTTATTATTACCGAAAAGAAGACCAGCAGATCGATAAGGAATCAGTCAGAACAGATGCGGGAGGGGTTCCCAGTATGGTCGAGTTGACAGCCTTTGATCAATACGACTTTGAAAACAGGCACCCTGCTATGATTATTCTTCAATCGCCCTACGATGCATATGCCGGCGCGACACCGATTCATCCGTTTTTTTACGCAGAAAACCTGTATCGCTTTACAGATCGGATGGTGCTGATCCCACAGTTTCGCTTGAAGGAAAGCTTTTTGGATCGGGAGCAGGTGAGGTTTACGGTCGGTACATATCTAAAGACTCCGGGAGGTGTTCTGGCGGACAGACTTGTGGTGCAATCGTCGAAGATGAAAGAGGTATATATGGATATCTTTGACGAGTGGGAGAGTATGGATGAGACGGCCGAGATTTGCGATCGGATCGTTGCGTATGGACTTCCGCTTGATGATTATACGGCCAGACTGGAAAAGAGTCGTGCAGAGGAGAAAAAAAGAGAATATCCTAAAAAAGTGGTCCTATATACACTTGGTGCCAGCATGCTGTATCAATATGGGATGAAAGGAATCGAAAAAGCGAAGAAAATATGCAAAATGGTTGAAGAATACTCAGATAAGGTCCAGCTTGTATGGTGTGAGGATCCGTATGCAGAGGAAATACTGATCTATGCGCCGAATATCCGGAAAGCCTATGAAGAAGTTAAGGACGGATTTGTCCAAAATGGTGGGGTCTTTGTTGATCTGAAGCGAGAAATGTGTGTCCGTAAAGCGGGCGAGTTGTGTGTTGTTCCTGCGAAGGGAGACAGAAGAGCGACGGAACGGGCGATGGCCGGCATGGCAGATGCTATGTATGGAGACGGGGGTACACTGATGAATGAGTGCCGTATGCATGAGCTTCCTGTTATGCTTGAAACTCCTTGGGTCGACAGTCTGGAAGACAGTGAGACGGCGAAAAGCTGGAATCCTGCGGATATGGTTGTAATGGAGCAAACGCTCGGTAACGGGTGGACATTTCCTGAGTTTCTACAGACTGTTATCAGTAGTAAGATGCCGGAATCAGCGGGAGAGTGTAGTCGGCTGATATGGAAATCTATCTCCAGCCAGCAGAAGAAAATAGCTATTGTATATGAGCTTGATCGAGATGGAGAGACAGCCCGTACTATCCAGAACGCCATAGCAGTTAGAGAGATGTATGATGCATTTCTATGTCCTTTGGATGCTTATCATGAGATCGGACGGTACTATGATGCGTGGTGGAAAGAGGGAATGCCGGAGATGATCCTGACGATTAATCTGGCCGGCTTTGAACTGAGAAACACCGGTGGAAACTCGATGTATTCGATGTATAACGGAAATTGTGTTCATTATGTTGATCGAGATGTAGAAAATGAAAAGGAATTGTTGCGAGGCCTCCTGCCAATCACAATGAGATTTGTTACGGATACCAAGGAACGCTACGAGAGGATGAGGAATGATTATCGAAGGATCCATGAAATTGATGTCTCAGGACAGATAGCTGAGGATATATTTGGTATTATTGATTGTACGGATTGGCGGATGTGAGGAGGGGATATGCGTTTTTTAATCTGTGAGTGGAGCGGATATATGCAGGACGATCTGGAGGATTGCCTGCACAGTCTTGGGATCGACACGGTCGAGTATGGCTATCGAATACTGAACTTCGACCGAGATGACTATTTTTATCGAAGGTTTGATCGGATTCTCGATGAAGAAACGGTGGATGCCGTAATGATGATGAATTACATCGCGCCATTGGCTGAATTATGTGCGAAACATCAGATCCCGTATATTTCCTGGGTGTATGATTGTCCGTTTGGACTGAAGGAACCGGAAAAGACGCTCGGATTACCTACGAATCATATATTCTTCTTTGACAGAGAGCAGGCGGGACTCTATCAAAGGAAAGGATTTCAGACGGTCGACCATCTGCCGTTGGCTGTAAACGCAAACCGGATCGATGGACTTCTCAGAGAGGGAGTATCCGGGGAGGATCCGGGAATGGATTTTAAGGCGGAAGTATCTTTTGTTGGTATCTTGTATGATAACAAGTATCATACGGTCAAGGAACTGCTTCCGGATCAGCATAAAAAGGAGTTGGATGAGATTGTAGACAATCAGATAGGTGTCTACACGGATTATCGTATCAAAGATCGGCTTCGGAGGGCTATGAATCCTGATTGGAGAGAGTTCTTCAAGGGTATATCGGACGTTAGTATGTTGGGTGAAGAAGCTTTCTATGACTGGATGGAGCATACATTAGCCAAAAAGGTGACAAGGGAAGAGAGAATACAGATCCTATCCGGGATTGGAGCAAAGCACAAAACAGCATTGTACTCACCTGCCGGTGATGACAGGTTATCCGATGTGGAGTTTCGAGGAATCGTGTCTGCGTATGATACAGCACCGTTAGTCTATCACCATTCTAAGATTAATCTTAATATCACGCTTAAAGATATCGTTTCGGGGATTTCCTTGCGGGTGTTTGAGATACTGGGTGCCGGTGGGTTTCTCCTGAGTAATCGACAACCTGAGATAGAGGAATACTTTAGAGATGGCGAAGAGGTTGTGCTATATGACAGCATAGAAGACTGTATCAATAAGGCATCCTACTATCTGGAGCATGAGGATGAGAGATGTTGTATCGCTGCTAAAGGAAGAAAAGCTGTTGAGAGATTTTCTTTTGAAAAACAGGTGGGAGAGATCATAAAAAGAGTTTTTGGAAAAGAAATCATAGGATATTGACAGTATGAGGAAGAACAAGTGCAGATAAACATACCGAGAGAATACTTTTTAGATGAAGTTAGAGATGGTTTTTTTGTACCTAGCATTATGAAGAAGGCCTGGGCTGTCGGACTGTGCGCTTATAAACAGCTTGAAACAATATGCGATAGGCTGGAGATCCCCCTTTTTTTTATTTCCGGTAATCTGCTGGGGGCGATACGTCACAAAGGGTGTGTGCCATGGGATGATGATATTGATGTTGGGATGCTCCGTGAGGATTATCAAAAGCTATTAAAGTATATTGAGGAGAATGATCTCCCAGGGGATTATCAACTCCGTGATTATACAATCATGAAAACAGATAATCTGGTTAGAAAATGGATGGATGACCGGAATCCCGTAAAGAACATCGAAAAATGGAAGAATTATCATGGGTTTCCGTTTGTCGGTGTGGTGGACATTGTGTTGATTGATTATCTCCCGGAAGGGAAGGAAGCAATCCAAAGATATAAGGATAATCTTGATATCATACAGGAGGTTAAGGATTACGCTGATAAAAAAGAAGCTAACCAAAAGTATAATCATAGACGGTATCAGGAGGCTCTTTTTGCACTCGAAAAACTGACCGGGGAGACCTATGATGAGCATAGAGACGGAAAACTTTCTGTATGGGCGTGGAAGATGCTTGATACGTATTGCGGAAGCTTTGGACCAGATACCTGCAAGGTAGTGGTATTGCTGGTATACTATTTGCTACACGGCGCCAAACCGGTCCCGGATGACTATGTCAAGAACTGTATAGACATGCCGTTTGAATTCACGACAGTTCGTGTTCCGGCCGGCTATGACAGATACCTTAAGAATTTTTTTGGCAATTATATGTATCCTGTTTTAGATGGGTCGGCGCACGCCTATCCCTATTATCGCAGACTTGAAGAGGCATTGGCTGACAACTATGGGATTGAATTACTGAAATACGTCTATGAGGCAGATACTGTCGAGGAGGTGTTATCTGAAAGAGAAAAAAAACGGACGGTGAAGGAGCAATTAACGGAAGCACTAGGACTTTTCTGCGATGCGCATCGTTTTATCCTTGAGTGGGAGCATGCGAATGAAGACACGAGTGAGTTGTCTGAAGTATTATCGACATGTCAGGAACTCGCAGTCTGGATAGGCGAAATGATAGAACGACGCATCACGGATACAGCCGATATCATACATACATTTGAAGAGTATTGTGAATCGGTTTATGAAGTGTTTAGCGCTGTTTGTGAGGGGGATTTGACTAAGGTCCGGCAAGATGATTTGAAGGAAGTGCTCGGTGGACTGGAGAGAGTGATAGACGATTTTTTGCAGGCTTCCAATGAAATCAAGGAACGAAAAGAAGTCCTGTTTCTCGCGACCACTCCAAAGGATTGGGAAAGCCTGCATACTATCTGGGAAGCGGCTATGAGAGATGAGGAGTATAGCGTCACGGTTGTTTCGGTTCCCTACTATTATCGAGACGGCGAAGGGAGAATCGACCCGAATGAAATGGTAATCCATAACGAAGGGTACCCGGAAGATGTCTTTATAATGGATTATAGTACATACGATGTCCCGGGGGTTCATCCGGATGTCATCGTGATGCAGTGTCCTTATGACGAATTTAGCGATATCATAATGACGGATCCAGGTTTTCATGCTAAAAACCTGGTAAAGTATACAGATAAGCTAGTGCTTGTCCCTGCTTTCAAACTCTCCGAGATAGCAGATGATGATGAAAGATCTCGCTACACTCTCGCCAGATACGTTAGAAATCCCGGCTTTGTATATGCGGATGAGATCATCGTGCAGTCGAGAGGCATTAAGAAGGTGTTTGTTGAATTGCTGAACGATATGACGACGCATATTAACTGGGAGGCGAAGATGTTACCGATCGGTACAGCTATAGATGATTGGAAATATGAGAAAAGAAACAGTGGAGATAATGTTAAGAATGTGGTGTACTATTTATCTCCGGGGATTGTTTATGAATACGGTGAGTCTGTGATCGTTGATTCAAGAGATATTTTGATGTATATTAACAATGAATACAGCGACAGAGTTCGAGTTGTATGGCGACTGGATGAAATTACGGAAAGAGTTCTGGATGAGTATCATCCGGGGGTGAGAAATGTTTACAAAAGTGTTCAGGAGGAAGTCGGAGCCTGTGCTTGTGATGGGATTGATCGTATAGACGGATATATCGGTGATGGGTCACATGAGTATCTGACGTGTACACTAGAAGGGGTTCCGGCTCTGTTGCTGGAAAGAGAAAAGAGATTTGATCGTGAAAGGATCGACACCTTTATCAACCGTTTGATGGAGGCGGCTCCGCGGAATAGTGTTAGTTTTGGTAGTAGGATTTGGGAGACGATAGCCACAGTAGATACAGATTGAAACTATGAGAAGGCCAAATCTACGATGCTCTACGCATAGATGGAGGATAGAAAACATGAAGGTGTCAGTGATCATACCCTGTTATAATGTGGAAAACCGTGTCCGTGACTGCTTGGATTCATTGGTGAATCAGACCATAGGTACGGATAAGCTTGAGTTGATCCTTGTGGATGATGCATCGACGGATGGTACGGTGAATGTACTAAAGGAGTATGAGAGTCGCTATCCGGATACGATTATGGTGATTCTATGTGAGAAAAACGGTCGCCAAGGGAGGGCGCGAAATATCGGAATGAGCTATGCATCGGGAGACTGGATCAGCTTTGTTGATGCAGATGATATGATACATCACAGGATGTACGAGATTCTGTGTGGGATAGCAGAGGAAAGTGCAGCCGATCTGATCACGCTTTCGTATCGATCAGAACCGGATTTTTTGAACACCGAACCAAGCGAGTCGGAATGTGAATACCAAGTGTATGAATTTGCTTCGCCGGTGGAACGAAAGGAGTTTGTGTTACGTGGAGATCTGATCAATAATTCCTGCTGGCAGAAGTTTTACAGAGCAGATCTGCTTAGGCGTGCCGGATGCAATTATGCGGAGGGGGTCTGTTATGAGGAGCCACTCTTTACCTATCCGCTGCGATACTTTGCTGAAAGGGTTGCGGTGACGAAGATTCCGCTGTATTACTATCACCTGAACCCAGACGGAACCATCAATCAGACGATGTCTGATCCGTCAACGATCCAGGATCACCTGTCGGTACAGCTGCAACTCCTGGAATTTATGAGAAAACAGGACTTTTATGGGATTTATAAAGAAGAAATCGAGCTCAATTTCCTACATTGCTTTATGTATGAGCCTTATGCTTTTCTGCATAATAGAGGATTTGAATTGCCGGAAAGCCTTATCGGAAAGATTCGTGATATGGTAGATCGACATGTACCGAATTGGCATGAAAACTCGTATCTGGATAGGATCCCTGAGCTGGAGAGGGAGTACATACTGGGCATATAGAGATTAGTTGACGTGCAAGGATGGAGGATTGCTCTTGAGTGAGTTGATTGTTGATAAAGAATTCTGTATGAGCTCATACCTTATGTATCGATATGTGTATGATCCGTCACGATGCTTTTATGTAGATAGACCATGTCGTCAGGCGAGTTTGGCGTTCAATCGTACCCCGGTCGGAACCGTAGATGAGCTTTTGGAGGTGTTGAAGAGAATAACCGATGACGCTTATTCGAAAAAAAGCTGTGCTTTGGCACTGAGTGGTGGCATCGATTCTGCTATTTTGGCATCGCTCGTACCAAAGGGAACAAAGGCATACACCTTTCGATGTGTGGTGCCGGGAGTATCGGTGACAGATGAGTCGGAGACGGCAGCGGTGTGGGCAAAGATCAACATGCTGGATCACGAGGTGATCGATATCAATTGGGATGATTTGTGTCGTGCTGCAGAAAAATGTATGATGCACAAAAATGCGCCGATTCATTCGATAGAGGGTCAAATCTATCTGGCAGCGGAAAAAGCGGCAGCAGATGGTATTGGGGGTATAGTTTTCGGTGAAAATGCCGATATTATTTATGGCGGAATGGATGGACTCCTGGCAAAAGACTGGACGTACGGAGAGTTTGTGGATCGATATACATATGTGATGCCGTACAAGGTTTTACGATGGTTTAAAATGCCGATGGAGCCGTACAGAACGTTGTGCGAGGGTGGATGTATTGATGGATATGACTTTACCAATGTGTATTTCCGACAGGAGGCATTGGGAACCTACGTGAACGCATGTGAAACGGCAGGGGTGGAGTTTGTTGGACCATATTCACAAACGATGCTTCAAGGTGGGCTCGATCTGGGCCGAGTCCGAAATGGTGACACAAAGTATCTGGTCAGGGAACTCTTTTCTAAGTTGTATCCGGATTATACGGCACCTACGAAGATTCCGATGCCTCGTCCGATGGATCAGTGGTTGGGAGTGTGGGAAGGTCCGAAGAGACCAGAGTTTATCGAGAATTGTGTGAAAGGTATGTCCGGAGATCAGCGATGGATGATCTGGAGTCTAGAACGATATTTGGATATGATGGAGGGAGAATGAGATGGTAATCGGCTACACAGCTGGTGTTTTTGATTTATTTCATATTGGGCATCTGAATCTACTCAAAAATGCGAGAGGAATGTGTGATCGACTAATCGTCGGCGTGACAGTGGATGAACTGGTGATTAACAAAGGCAAACATGCTTTAATCCCTTTTGAGGACAGGATTGAGATCGTGAGGAGTATCCGCTATGTGGATGCGGTGGTGCCACAGAGAGATATGGACAAAGTGACGATGTGCAAAAAGGTCGGGGCATCTGTCCTTTTTGTTGGGGATGACTGGTATGGGACGGACAAGTGGAAGCAATACGAGGAGGAATGTGAGAGGACCGGTATCCGAATCGTTTATTTCCCATATACAAAGGGAGTATCTTCGACTTTGATTTCCAAGACGTTGAAACAAATGAGATGAAACGAGTCCACTGATACCATGTGAGGAATAGTAGGAGGATGGGAATGGATTTGGAACAGCATTTTCAGAAATTGCTTAATGAATTGATAGATGGGATCGACAGGGGAGATTTCGACTCGAATGTCGGCATGTCTGATCGCTATACCTATGATCATCTTCGAGCCTTATTTGCGTATCGTGAAGATCTGGATGGGGCAAAAGACCTTTATGAACAGATTTTTGATCGCGCAGTCGACTATGGGACGAAATATGTGTGCGGAAGGATACGGAAGGGGGAGAAGGTACGTGTTCGCTTTTTGACGTACTCTGCGGCACAGTGGCAGGCAGAAAAACTATATTGTTTGCTGGCAGAGGATGAGAGGTTTGATGTTGGTGTAGTTGTAACCGCTTTGATGGAGCGGAGCGCGACGCTGAGGAAGCAGGCATATGACCAGACACTCGACTTTTTTAAGACAAGAGAGTATAAGGTGTATGGAGGCCACGATACGGATATCGATAAACCGAGGGATTGGGATGAACTGGGTGGCGTACCGGATATACTCATCTGGCTTTCGTCGTGGGTGGAGTCCACAGCTCCGGCTTTTCAGGTGTGGAATATGCCTCTGAGGTGCCTGAATATTTATATTCCGTACGGGATATCTCTCGCTGAGAACACAGAAGGCACCTATAAACAGGTGTTTACCTACAATAAACCATTTTGTAATGTGATGTGGCGTCTATACACAGATTCCAAGATAAACCTGGAAGGGTATGAAATCCACGAGTTTTTGCGCGGGAAAAACGTCCGATATTCCGGATTCCCTAAGATGGATAAGCTTTATGAAAAGCGTGATTACTCGGAAAGTGAGATTGTCGAACTGTGGCCGTCGCCAAAGGACTCCGGGTTACGCAAGAGAGTGATCATAGCTCCCCATTACAGTGTGTTTAAAAACGGTATTGTGCTCCTGTCAACCTTTCATCACAACCTTTGGTTTTTACTGTATTTGGCAGAAAAGTACGCCGATCAGGTCTCTTTCGTGTTTAAACCTCATCCAAATCTCAAACTGTATGCGGTATCGGCAGGACTATTTGAGTCGGATGAAGCGTATGATGTCTATATCGGGAAATGGGAGTCGCTTCCAAACGCGAGAGTCGTGCAGGAGGGGGATTACCTCGATCATTTTGCCACATCAGATGGTATGATCATGGATAGCGGCTCGTTTGTCGGAGAATACCTGTACACACAGAAGCCGTGCCTGTTTCTGACACGACCGGAACAGCGCTTCAACAAGCTTGGAGAGACGTGTGTAAATACCTATTACCATGCAGACGGCAGGGACTATGCTAAAATCGAGGCGTTTTTACAGAATGTGATCCTTGATGGCGAGGATGAGATGAGGGCATTGAGAAGAGCTGTCTTTGATGAGGCACTGGATTACCGAAAAGAGAACGGGGTGCTGGCAAGCGAGTATATCTATCGGGATATCACCCGTGAGATGTAGCCGCTAACATACGTAAACATTTATCAATGCCTGCACATATAATATCACTATGAGGTGAGCTGCATGAGTAGATATGATGATGAATACATCTTTCGATTGGCTACGGTAAATGATATTGAAGATATCATGGCATTTTATGATGCTTATTGGCCAGGGAACAAGATTATGGGGAAGGACAGAAGATATGTCGAGTGGCAATTTGGGTTGAAGGATTCGGATGCGATATGTGTTTTGCTGGCATTATCGAAACTGGATGGCGATATTATCGGTGCGAAAGGGTTTGTTTCCGGATCCCCGGTTTTGGAAGGGGCCGATATCTGGGGATGCAGTATCTTAATCAACTCAAATCGTGCTTTGCCCATGCTTGGAATGGAGCTCGATCGCAGAGCAAGAACAATCATCCCCTACCGAACGCATCTGACTCTTGGAATGAGATCAAATACACTTGCTCTTGCACAGACTGTTTTTGGCAAAAAAACGGGTCGGCTGGCACATTACTACAGGATTAATCCGAATATAGATGAGTATAGGCTTGCTCTGGTCAATAATACAAACAGCAGTTGCAAGTGCATTTCCAGAGGAAATGCAGCCCGTATTAGGCTGTATGATAATGCTGATTGGATGGAACAATCCTATGGTGGGGGAGATCCAGATGCAATCCCGTTCAAATCAAAATGGTATATTAGACATCATTATTATGAACACCCTATTTATCATTATGATGTGTACGGTATTGAGCGGAACTCAGTGTGCGACGCATTGTTTGTGACAAGAACCATAGAGCATAAAGGGGCGAGTGCGTTGCGTGTAGTTGATTATATTGGTGATAGAAGTGTACTTTCTTCGGTTGGCACGGGATGGTGTGACATTCTGACAGCGTCTGGGGCTGAATATATGGATTTTTACGCATATGGTTTTGATGATAGTGTTCTGTCCAAAATCGGATTTTCACGTAGGACGGATGAAGACACCAATATTATTCCGAATTGGTATGAACCTTTCGTTAGGGAAAACAAAGATATCGCATACGGACTTGAGACGGATGATGATGTAATTCTATGTAAGGCAGATGGTGACATGGACAAGCCGAATTGGGGATACTACCCGGAAGTGTAGTTTGTCATAGGAGGGCATTGCCAGGTCATATCAATCACATAATCAGATAGCATATAAAAAAGTGAGCAAACGACTTAATATTCGATTGAATCCTGCCGATATAATTACAAGGAATACGCGCTTGCAAAGCAACTTGATTTGCCGGATTGGTTCTTGACAATCCTAAGGAATTGTAGTAGAATGACAACGATAGCATTGGATAAACGTTCGTAGGGGGTATCCCTACGATAGAGGGAGATTATGAAGGTTCAGAAGGACAGAAAACGAGTTCTTTTCATTACGGGAACTCGCGCTGACTACGGAAAGATTAAATCTCTCATGAAGCACATGGACGTGCTGGATCAATATGATGTCTATATCTATGTATCTGGGATGCATCTTCTCCCGAAGTATGGGAGCACGTACAAGGAAGTACTGAAAGATGGCTATCAAAACGTCTATGTTGCTTTTGGTCAACAGATTTCCGATAACATGAGTCTGAATTTGGGAAGCATCCTTACGAGCATGACTTCTTATATTCAGCATATAGAGCCGGATATGATTGTGGTACACGGCGATAGGATAGATGCGCTAGCAGGCGCTATTGCCGGGGCATTAAATAATATCCTTGTAGCGCACATTGAAGGAGGAGAACTGTCGGGCACGATTGATGATTCGATCCGTCACTCTATTTCGAAGTTTGCGCATATCCATTTCGTTTGCAATGAGGAGGCGAAAAAGAGAATTATCCAGCTCGGAGAGGATGAGAGCCGCATATTTATCATAGGATCTCCGGACATTGATGTGATGCTTGGTGACGGACTTCCGAAATTGTCATATTCCAAACTGTATTATGAGATATTTTTTGAAAAATATGGGATCTTCATGTATCATCCTGTGACAACGGAATTATATGAGCTTGCATCCCACACCAGTATAGTTGTCGATGCCTTAAAGGAATCGGGAAGGAATTACATAGTCGTATATCCCAACAACGATCTGGGAACGGAAATTGTTTTGGAAGCCATTCATGACTTGGAAAACGATGAACATTTCAGAGTGTTTCCGTCCATTCGGTTTGAGCATTTTCTGACATTACTGAAAAATGCGGACTTTATCATAGGAAACTCGAGCGCAGGAATCAGGGAAAGCGGTGTATACGGAGTGCCGGCAATTGATATCGGGAGCAGGCAGCAGGGCAGGTATGATATACAAGCGTTAAAGAATATTATACATGTTGATGAAGATAAGGATGAGATTCTGTCGGCGATTAATGATGTTGACAGTTATCGGATAAAGCAATCTGCATTTGGCAAGGGTGACAGTACAGAACAGTTTATGAGTGTTCTGAATGACGCTACCATATGGAAAAGCCAGATTCAAAAGAGTTTTAAGGATATTTCCGAAGTTGTAGTTTAGCTTTTGGAAGCGGAGGCGCGTATGGTATATGACGTATCATCGGCTGAAGAGTTTGAATGTGTATTTCGCGAAATTGTATCCGAAAATGTGTACATAGTCGGGGCCGGTGTGAATGGTGATTTACTTGGACAGTATCTCAACTATTCAGGACATGAATGGTGCGGATATGTCGACGGGAAAAGAACGAATGTAATGAATGACAAGCCGTGCGTTCATTATTCAGACGAGACTATTGTTCGAGATGCAGTGTTTATTGTTTCGTCCATCGAGTTTGGCGGATTGATGATTCGAGATCTGGTGAGCAATGGTTTGGGAGATAATAACATCATTCGAATCAGAAAATCGGAATTGGTATATGATCTTTTTGATAAAGCTACACATTACCGTGTGTATACGGATAGATTAAAAAGATTCAAGGATATCCATTCCGGCGGACGATGTTTCGTGATTGGGAATGGACCGAGCCTCGCACCCGGTGACCTGGATCAGATAAGCAATGAGATAACGATAGCCAGCAATTCGGTTTATGCTATTTATCCCTATACCAGTTGGCGGCCCACGTATTATACGACATTCGATGAAAACTTTTTATTCAGTATTTACTCTAAGCCTGAAAAAAGAGGGATGCTATCGGAGAATTGTCGGGAATTATTTACTGCGGCTAACAGAATGGGCTTCCAATACAGAAATGAGGAGACGCTGAAGAACGTCAATTATTTTCTGTTTAGCCCCGGGTATCTTACATCGGAGCCGCTTTTTTCCGATGACATCTCGAAGATAGTGTATGATATGGCGATGGTCACCTATATAAATCTGCAGTTGGCTTGTTACATGGGGATCAAGGAAATATATTTTCTGGGAGTTGATTATTCGTACTCGATTGTGTCTGACTCGTCCGGAAAAGTTACAAGAAGGGAAGGATCGGATTATAACGAGATTCTACAGACGGCTGCCAGAGAAGTAATCTGGAAAAATCACTATATAACGCGGGAAGATCGACAACTCGAAGGTTTCTTTGCGGCAAAAAAATATGCTGATTCGCATGGGATCAAGATATACAATGCTACGCGTGGAGGGAAGCTGGAGGTGTTTGAGAGGGTGAAGTTGGATGATATAACAGGATTACATAGGAATTAAAAAAATATGACAATACGATTTGCCCGTTATGAAGATATTGATAGAGTGATGCGCTTTTACGGCGAAGTTTGGCGCGCTGACCATCCAATGGCTAGATATCGTGAGCTCATGGAGTATCAGCATTATGTCAACGGAGAATTCAGATATGTAATAGCGGAGGATAGTGACGGTATATCCGGAGTTGTTGGATATATACAGTACAATGAATCCGCAACACCCGATATATCCTCGACCATGATTTGCGTTAGGCCGGGGGCGGATGGACTCCTTAGTTTTGAAATGGTGGATTTCCTGGAGACGGAGACTCATTGCGAGAATCATTTTGGTTTGGGACTTGCGCCTGATAAAGGAGGTTTATTAGTACGCGCCAGAGGCTGTACGATGAAGCGGGTGAGTCACTTCTACAGGTTGAATAATTTGGATTGTTACCATGTTGCCAGGATTACAGATAAGCGAATATGTGAAGTGAATGCTGACGAAATAAAAGAACTGAGAGTACTTGAAAGCCCGGCAGATCTTTCGGATTTATTCCTGGAGGATTATCTCAAGAGTAAAGTGCCATACAAGGATATCTCGTATTATACGCACAGGTACTTTGATCATCCCGTGTTCCGATATCATCTGTGGCAGTGGAACAACGGAGTTATGGTTGGGAGAATCCAGGAGCTTGGTGAATACAGAGTTTTGAGGTTGGTTGATTGGATCGGAGATGATGATGATATAGCTGGAATCGGAGCGGGACTTGACACATTTATGAGGGAGGAGTCCCTGGAATACTGCGATTTGTATTGCTATGGGTTACCAGCGGATTGTATGAAAGCCGCCGGGTTTGAAGAAAGGTCAGAGGATGACGTGAACATCATTCCCAACTATTTTGAACCCTATGAACAGAGAAATGTTGAGTTGTTCTTCTCTCTCGGAGATAAGAATAAGGATTTGATTCACGTATTTAAGGGGGACAGCGACCAGGACAGACCCAATCGGCTTATGCTATAGGCATCTAAATGCCAGAGTATAATAAAAATGATTCTAGGTAATTTATAAGAAACTAATGATAATAAGTTTCGGAATGGAGGGTGAAAATGTCAACAGAAGAAAAAATCGAATTGTTAGAGGAAATCTTTGAAATGGACGAGGGGGAGCTTGATTTGGATGCCAATCTCGACGATGTTGAGGAATGGGATTCTCTCAGCAAACTCGCGCTGATGGCGGAGGTACGCACCAGAATGGGTGTTGCACTGAGCGTTGAGAATGTGAAAAGTTTCAAGACGGTTCAGGATATTGTTGATTTCTTGAAGTGATACGATCTGAGGGAACTCATTATGGAAGCAGTATTTAAGGATATCAGTATCGAAGGAATTGCAGCTGTAGTGCCGGACAGGGTCGAAGAAAACAGCCGATGGGAAGACCTGATCGGGACCAAAAGACTTAAGCGACAGATTCGAATCACGGGAGTGGAACGACGCCATCTTCCGAAGGAGGGACAATCGGCAGCAGCTACATGTATGGAAGCGGCGAGATTGCTTTTCTCAGAGCTGAAGTGGGAGCCGAATTCTTTGGATTACCTGATTTTTGTTACACAGTTTCCCTCTTTTTTGTACCCGTCTACAGCATTCTATATCCACAAAAAATTGGGATTGTCTAAGAAATGTGTAGTTTTCGATGTCAATCTGGGATGTTCTGGATTCACTGCCGGCATTCAGATTCTGTCTTCGCTAATGAGAAACATGGGTGACCGAGGTATGCTCTTGGCCGGGGATGCTGAGTACCGAACGGAGGATCAGAAGAATCGAGAAGACTATATTGAGCATGTCTGTGAGGATATGCTTTTCGGAGTAGCAGGATCTGCTGTGGCGCTGGAAAGGAAGCCGCATTCCCCGTTGTATGCAACACAGTATGCCGATGGAAACGGATATGATGTTATTCTGAGGACCGGCGAATATACAAAAATGAACGGCAGCGCAGTCTATGATTTTTCGATGGATGTGGTAGCTCCGAGTATCACGGAGTTTAAGAAAAAGTATTCATTGGCAGATGAAGATGTAGATTATTATGTATTTCATCAAGCACAAGGGCTGATTGTCAATGGAATCGGAGAAGTGTGTGGGATACCTGTTGAGCGAAATCTGACTTGCTTGAAAGATTACGGCAATACATCGAGTTCGTCTATTCCGTTGGCACTTTGCGTGAATAGAGATCGTTTGATTGAAAGCAAGACGGTGAGATTGGTTATGTGTGGATTTGGTATCGGCCTTTCATGGGCGACGCTTTATGCTGAAATGGATCCGAGACGAATCTACCCGGTAAAGATCAGTGAATGGACCCCGGAAGAGGAGGACTGGCGTTATGATTGATACAGGATTGGATGAAAAACTGATCATAGTGGCCGGTGCAACCGGCGGGATTGGGAGCGGAGTAGCGCGAAGGCTGGATCAAACCGGGGCAAGATTGCTACTAGTGGGAAGAAGTGCAGAGAAGTTGGAAGAATTGAATCAGTCTCTCGATCAGGATGCTCTGACATATGTTGTTGATTTTGAGAAGACTGATGAACTAAAGAATGTATTTGTTTTTTTAAAAGAACACGGACTGAAGGCTGATGGGTTGGTGTTTACCGCTGGTGTGTGCGCGGATATCCCTATTAAAGCAGTTTCTCCGGATGAGATGGAGAGAAACATGAGGGTAAACTATTTTGCATTTGTTGAATTGAGTCGACATTTTGCAAGCAAGAGGTACTCGAATGATGATGGCAGTATTGTTGTAATGTCATCGATTGCTTCGTTGATGTGTGAAAAATCCATGAGCCAGTACGCAGCATCAAAGGCGGCAGTCAATGCAGTAACCAGTACTATGGCGAAAGAGTTTGCAACGCGCCATATTCGTGTTAATGCACTTGCACCGGCTTTTGTTGATACCGAGATGGCATGGGGGACGGCGGAATCGATGGATAACTTCGAAGAATACCTCAACAGACGAATGCCGTATGGGGTTATTCCGGTTGAAGAGATTGCTATGTGGACGGAGTTTTTGCTATCGGATGTTTCCGGGCATATTACCGGAGAAACCATTCGAATATCCGGTGGCATGTACTGATCAAAAGAAAGGATAAGACTATGGATATGATTGAAAAATACAGAAATACGTTTAAAAAGGCGTTTTCACTTGATGATGATTTTGACGTTGAGTCGTTACAGTTTAATGGCATTCCGGAGTGGGATAGCGTTGGCCATATGGATTTGGTGGCTGAGATTGAGGATGCCTTTGACATTATGCTTGAGACAGAAGAGATAATTGGGTTGGATTCGTATGCAAAAGGATTAGAAGTGTTGAGGGCTCATGATGTATCAATATGATGCAATCAGGATTCGGGGGATTGTTTCTGCTATCCCGGATCAAGTACTGAACAATGCGGATTTGGCTAAGGGAGAAGATGAAAAAAGTGTTCTCCGGCAGATTCGAGTTACGGGTATAAAGAATCGTGTTGTGTGTCGCGATGGACAACGCGCGGCGGACCTGTGCATTCATGCTGCTGAGCGTCTTATGGAGCGCTTGGGGTGGTCAGGAGATGATGTTACATGCCTTGTGTTTGTGACATCTTATGCCAGTTATCGGATTCCGTCCACTGCCTTTTTTATGAAAAAAGAACTAGGGTTGAAGGACGGTTGCCTTGCGTACGATGTTAATCTCGCATGCTCCGGATTTATTGTCGGGTTACAGACAATCGGTGCACTGTTTGAAGGGCGTGAGGAGGGCAGCAGGGCATTGCTCCTGGTTTCGGATACCACATCCGAGTCTGTAGATGGCAAGGATCCTGCTACGCGGATTCTGTTTGGTGATGCCGGCGTGGCAATTGCAGTTGAGAAGAATAACGGTTATCCACTCCGGTTTTTACAGATGTCCGATGGAAGAGGATATCGCGATATCATTCGTGAGGATGGAGATCATGATTTCATAATGGATGGAATGTCGGTGTTCAATTTTTCTCTCGGGGATGTTGTTGAGACCATTAAGCAGTTTTTGAATGGAATCCGTGAAGAACGGATAGAGGTTGATTACTATTATCTGCACCAGGCGCAGAAGTTCATTGTCGATAAGGTTGCAGATTTATCGGGTATTGGAAAAGAAAACGTTTCTGTGACCTATGATCGGTATGGTAATACCGGGTGTGCGTCTATACCATTGACAATGTGTGAAACCAGTGGACGGTTTGTTGGCTCTATGAAGACGGTTTTTGCATGCGGGTTTGGAGCCGGACACTCATGGGGATGTGCATCGATGGTTATTGCCCCGGACACATACTTTGAAGTAATATCCTCCGGAGCAATCTATGATGATGGGATACGGGAAGATGTAAGAGCTCTGAACAAGCTGGAATTAAATGGAGTAGAATCAAAGGATCTATGCGAGTCATCAATTTATCAAGGATATATTATCGAGAAGGCCGGGCTTGATTATAGTGGTGTGGGAGAGTTGACGGAAACCGTTAAGGCTTCTGCATGTGAAGCAATTGAAGGATATGATAAGAAGCGGATCAAGATCCTGATTTTGGTGACACAGGATGAGGAGTTCCTGTTCCCGTCGACAGCTTTTCGCATTCAGAAGGAGTTGGATATACCAAATGAATGTGTTGTCTATGATATCAATCTTGGAGCAGATGGCATGTTGACCGGAATTGAGACTGCAATGGGTCTGCTTAAACCGTATTCAGATGAAGATAAGGCACTTGTGATAGCGGCGGACCGGGAAGAATCTGTGTCGGTGATCGTTGGCAAAGATACTGTCGGACATGCTCGCTTTATGCATCTCAGTCGAGTCGATGACTGGGATATCACACATATAAGACGTTTTGCAAAAAGAGTGGATCACCAATCTGAAATCGCCGGATCACCGGTTCCTATTGCGAGGCGATTAGTAGATGCGGTGAATTGCCCGGATGGTATTCATGCAGAATTGTCTGCGTACGGATCGGGGGGGAGTTTTACCCGTATGGAGTATTTATATGGAACTGAATGAGATAACGAAAAACTGCCATAAGATGAGACGCCTGATTCTGGATATGGGTTATATTGCCCCACTTGGAGCTCATTTTGGAGCTGCATTGTCAGCTGTTGAGATATTTGCTGTTTTATATGGTGGGGTTATGAATTTCTCAACGAAAATGTCGGTTTCCGAAAGGGATATTCTCGTTGTAGGGAAGGGGCATTGTGTACTATCATATTATGCGGCCCTTATGACCTATGGTTTTATGGATGAAGCTTTAGCTGAGACATTTGATCAGGATGGATCTAATCTTCAAGGACATCCGGCTATGGACGAAGGAGTTGGCATTGAGTTTTCCGCTGGAAGCCTGGGAATGGCATTGTCGCAGGGGGTCGGGGTGGCGCTCTCAAGGAAGATGAGGAATCACGATTCACGAGTGTATGTTATTCTTGGAGATGGAGAATGCCAGGAGGGAGCTATATGGGAAGCGGCTATGTCTGCTGCACACTTTAAACTTGATAACCTGGTTGTTGTTGTGGATCGAAATCACCTTCAGTATGATGGTAATACTGAGAATGTGATGAGTTTGGGGGTATTTGACGATAAGTGGACGGCATTTGGATTCGAAGTGAGAAGAGTGGATGGTCATGATGTCAATGCGTTGTGTTCGGCATTGGCGAATAATCTGAAAAATGATAAACCGCTATGTGTGATTGCTGATACGGTCAAGGGGAAAGGTGTATCATTCATGGAGGGGAATCCAATCTGGCACAATCGTAAACTCCAGCAGAGAGAATACGAGCAAGCACTGGAAGAATGGAGGGAGGAAGATGCAGTTTGACAAGAGAACAGCACGCAAACTCTCTATGCTTGGATCGCGAGGAGCCTGTGCCAAGGGATTGGAAGAGATCCTGGATGAGGATGATAGAGCAGTCATATTGGCTGCAGATGTGATCCGTTTTTCCGGGTTGGAGGCAGCACAAGAAACACATCCCGATCGAGTAATCAATGTTGGAATCGCTGAACAAAACATGATTGGAATCGCTGCCGGTCTTGCGAAAGACGGTTGGCATGTATATGCCACGACTTATGCGAATTTCCTTGTGATGCGCGCGTTCGAGCAGGTGAGGATAAATGTTGGATACATGGGGTTCCCTATTCGGTTGATTGGCAGCTGCGGCGGAGTTGGGATGGGGAATCTGGGGTATACCCACTTTGCTGTTGAAGATATCGCGTTAATGCGAACGATACCTGGAATGACTATTCTATCTCCCGCAGATGGGTGGGAAACATATAAGGCAACAAAAGCACTTAAAGATTACGACAAGCCGACATATTTGAGATTGTCGGGTGAGATGAATATGCCAATTGTATACAGAGAGGATTATGATTATCAAATTGGCAAAAATGTTTGTTTACGAGAGGGAAAAGATGTAGTTATTTTTGCGACAGGATCGATGGTGGCAACGGCGCTTGAGGTAGCAGAAAGGCTAGAG
The DNA here is from genome assembly GCA_036343395.1 of Eubacterium sp. Classification (GTDB taxonomy): domain Bacteria; phylum Bacillota; class Clostridia; order Lachnospirales; family Lachnospiraceae; genus Eubacterium_F. Next base: position 47,560 of record JAZASH010000002.1, read on the forward strand.
AAGGATTTGATTCAAACTGCGGTAATGGATATTCATACTATTTCCCCATTGGATGAGGAATTTGTTAGAAAATCTATTTGTGGCAGAAGCCTTTGTGTAACAATTGAGGAGCATAGTCTGATTAACGGGGTGGGAGACAAACTGTTTGGTGTGCTCGGACATGGAACTGAATCAAAATTTATTCAAATTGGGTTTTCGAATGATGTAAAAAAAGCGGATACGCAAAATGCTGTTTTACAAAAATGTGGAATGGGGACAGAGGCTATTTGTTCTAGAATTCTTTGTGAGATCAGAGAAGATACTGAATGAATTGAAGAGGAAAGTGATATGAAAGAAAAAGTGGTGAAGAATAAAAAAGTTAGAAGACCTATGTACTATTTTCCGTACGATGAAATGCCACGCAATTCAAGACTCGTAATTTATGGTGCGAGTGGGTATTCATCTTTTTTAAGAGTGATGAATGAAGTTGAAAACTACTATAACATTATTTATTATGTAGATATAAAACACGAATTGTATGAGTCGATTAAGGAGATAGACGTTTATTCGCCCGAAACGCTTCTTGTTATGAATGATTATGATTATGTTGTAATATCTTCAGTGAGTCATGCAGAGGAAATCCAAAGAAAATTGTTTGATTTGTCTGTTCCTAAAGACAAGATTAAAACAATCTGTGGCGAAGATAGATTAGATGTCAGTAGATACTTAAATGATTTTAGTAATAAGATCTGTGATTATTATAAGAAATGTTTTAGTTATGGGGCGCGAGAATATGTGCCATATTTGGACGTAAACTCTAAGGAATATATCGATTTGAAACATTTTTTTTTAGAAAACGTCAAAAATGACAAGAACAATGCTGGACTAAAAATGCGTGCGATACGATTTTTGGTGATGATGAAGGAGGACTCTGCAGAATTATATGATCAATTCTGCCGCCTGGTATCGAACGAAATACCGGATAATGAACTTGATGGATTTTGTTTAGATTTTGCCCTTTGGAATTGGGAACATAGAGAGTGCATAAACCGAGACTATTTCAGGGAATCTCAAAATGCTCATATAAGGTTTGTTCGTTCTTTGCTAGATTCGCATGGGCATGTTGAGGAAGTCCTTAGTTTAAATCATAAGAATAATTCAAATAATGTTGTTGTAATAGTCTACCATTTTTCTATCTATGATGGGATTATGGATGGGCCAACACGTGCTGCTGTTGAAACGTGCCATATGTTGAGTGAGCTGTGTGGCTATGATGTTGATCTGTTTGTGGAAGATACGCTTTCATTTGAATGGGATGAGGTCTCATATTATAGCTCAGAAAGAAAAGATTATGTATTTCAGTATTACAACCCGTTGTCGATAGAACTAGTTAACGATGAGGATGTTGCATCTATTGAAAAATACGGATTTAACGTACATTTTCCAAGGATAAAGAATAGAAGAAAACGCATGATGAATCAGATTGCTGAGATATTTGCGTTGAATCCTAAAGCGGTTGTAAACCTATGTGGAGAGTATTCAATGGTTTCATTTGCGTTTATAAAAAAGATTCCGTTAATTAATGCTCCGTTATCTGGATGTCTTGTTTCGCTTCCTGCTGATGTGACAGTTGGTTCATTTGGGGTGGAGGATGTAGAAAAAGAGGTTTCTCAATATAACCTTGATACTTCTGTAAATTATCACAGTATACCGGTTTGGCCGCCGGGGTTTAGGATTCCGAATGGGACATATAAAAAAACAGATTATGGTATTAACGAGAATACATTTTTAATGATAACTGTTGGAGTTGATCTTTCCAGATTGATTCCGGATGGTTTTATGGAGATGATGGAGAAGCTACTTGAAAACACTGATGATATTTGTTGGATGATAGTTGGACCGGATCATTTAAGAATAGACAAACGCTTGGTGGAAAACAAAAAGGTGATTCATATATATAGTGAGCCGAATTTGGGTGAGTTATATCAAATGGCAGACATATATTTAAATATTCCCAGAAAAGGAGGCGGGTTGGGAATTGCTGAGGCGATTATCAATGAATTGCCCATACTTATGAATACGTATGAATCTGATGGGATGATGTGGATGGGAAAAGAAAACACTGTTCCTGGAGATGAATTGGACCTTAGAAACGAAATCATGCTGATACATGATGATAAAAACGTATATAACAAATACAAAGAAATGATCAAGAAAAGAAAAGAATATTTGCTAGGCAACAAAAAAAAGGCGGCAGAGATGTGGAAGAGCATTATTGAAGGAATGGTCGGGGGATTAGGATGAATATTGTCGATGCAATCTGGGAAAAGAGAAATCTGGGATGCCAATGTAAGGAGATTCTATTTGACAATAAGGATTCTTTAGAATCTGTGGAATCTCAGCTAAATGTGATTGATTCTGTCCCTTATTTAGTATTAAGGGTGCCGGTGAATAGACCTGATATCGTTTCTTTTGTTCAGAAGATCGGGTTTAGGTACATAGAGTGTATTTTTCATTTTTCATACAGGTTGAGCCAGATTGTTCAGGGTGAAAAAAGATTTGATTTTGATTCCTTGTGCGATTGGAGAGAGATGAATCAAAATGACTTAGAGAGATTACAGAGTGAGATCAGGGCTGGGATGTTTGGTACAGATAGGGTGGCACTGGATCCGGTATTTTCTGCTGAAATTTCAGCCACAAGGTACATCAATTGGATTAATGATTTGTGTGAAAAGGGGATCATGCCAAACGTTGTGTTGTTTGATAATAAAGAGATTGGGTTTTTCATTAACGAGCCCAAAAGCAAAGATGTTATTGATGGAATTCTAATAGGTATATACAACGATTTTAAGGGACTCGGGTATTATTTGCATATTGCATCACTTGTGGATAGTTACAATAAAGGATATAAGAAGTTGACAGGGAGAGTATCTAGCAATAACCCTGAGCAACTTCGCCTGATGTTTGAGACTGGTCAAAAGATTAGAAGGATTGATCAGGTGTTCATAAAGCATTGTGTATGAACCTGGAGACTTAAGGGATTTTGATTCAATTGGTATTATGTTCAGTTGGCTTGATGGCTTACAAACTACTTGTGCTTATAGTTGAACTTTGTTTCTAACTGATATTATAAATCTGATGAAAGGTGTAGTATGATTAGATCGATTCCGTTTAACACGCCAACATTGTCTGAAAAAGGGTTTTCCTATATTGGTGATGCTGTAAAAATCAATAAAAGACTAAATGGGGACGGACCGTTTACGCGGATGTGTACAGAATGGTTTGAGGAAAGACTCAGTACAAAAGTTCTTCTCACAACATCCTGTACACATGCTCTCGAGATGGCTTCGGTGTTATCTGATATTCAACCTGGTGATGAGGTGATTATGCCATCTTTTACATTTGTTTCTACAGCAAATCCGTTTGTTATCAGAGGGGCGAAGGTGGTTTTTGTTGATATTCGTCCAGATACAATGAATATTGATGAAGATTTCATTGAGTGTGCCATTACAAACAAAACCAAAGCTATCGTCCCCGTTCACTATGCTGGAGTATCTTGTGAGATGGATAAGATTCTTGATATTGCTCATAGACATAATCTGCTAGTGATAGAGGATGCTGCCCAGGGAATGATGTCAAGATATAAAGATAGAGATTTGGGGACGATGGGAGACTTTGGAGCGTATAGTTTTCATGAAACCAAAAACTATACAATGGGTGAAGGTGGTTTGTGTTTAATTAATAATGAAGCATACACGGCTCGGGCTGAGATTATTCGTGAAAAAGGGACGAATCGATCTCAGTTTTTCAGAGGTGAAGTGGATAAATATAGTTGGGTAGATGTTGGTTCCTCATATCTTCCCAGTGAGATGAATGCTGCGTATCTTTACGCTCAACTAGAGTTTGCTGAAGAGATTAATAAGAAAAGATTATCTTTATGGGAAAGATACTACAATGGCTTAAGAGCATTGAAAGACGATGGATATATAGAATTACCTCATGTCCCAGAAGGATGTGTGCATAATGCTCATATGTTCTATATCAAGGTGAGGGATTTAGATGAGAGGACCAAACTGATCGCATTTCTTAAAGACAGGGGGATAGGTGCTGTTTTCCATTATGTTCCATTACATTCATCTATCGCAGGAAGAAAATTTGGCATTTTCTGTGGAGAGGATGTGTACACCACTAAGGAGAGCGAGAGATTGTTAAGATTGCCTATGTTCCATGATCTTACTCTGGAAGATGTAGATTATGTGGTTAAAGAAATCGCGTCTTTTTTCGGCGTTAAGTTTTGACGATTCTTTGGGGAGGAAGGAACAATATGATTCAAGATAAGGACTTGCATTTTTTAAATAAAGTATTAAATGTGGGGGGGGTTGACATTCCTATTTATATTTTTGGTGCAGGGCAGTCAGGGGATAAGGTTTATTCATATCTCACAAGTTTGAACTTAGTTCGTTGTGTTAGAGGGTTTATAGATAATGATATTTCACTTCAGGGTGTAAAGAAAAATGGTGGTCTCGTATATTCGCTTGATGAAGTAATTGAGAAGCACGGCAAGGAAGACGTATTTATAATAATTGCATCTCTATATCACGGGTTAGATATATCTAAACAACTGGCTTCGAAAGGGGTTTTGTTCTACTATGATGCAAAGGATTTGATTTCACCTACAAGTGATAAACTGATAAAACAATTCAACAAAAAACCTATTGTAGGGAAATACTGTCTTGTCCCTTTTGACAATATGTGGCTGTATAGAAACCAGGCTCTTACGTGTTGTCCGCAGTATATCAATTATATTCCGATCGGAAACCCTCAGATTCAGTCGCTGGACGAAATCTGGAATTCGCCTATGGCACGTCAGATTAGGCAATCAATTATAGACGGAACTTACTGTTTTTGTAATTTCGATTTATGTAGCGGACGCAAGTTGGTAGATTATGAGGAGTTGGATGATGAGCACAAGGATATAATAGACAAAGAAAAAACAATTATGGATAGAGCGCCGAAGTCTTTACACACCGGGGTTGATCCATCATGTAATCTTCGTTGCAAGATGTGTCGACCGGAAAGCATTCATTCTTCAAAAGAAAGAGATATTCTAAACATTTATGATCAATTGTGTAAGAAGAGATGGGATGGGTTAGAACTAATTAGTGCAAATGGTGCAGGGGAATTATTCTTTGGTGATAACGATTTAAGACTTCTTGAGAGTATTGATGAGGATCGTTTTCCAGACTTAAAAACGGTTCGTTTAGCGTCAAATGGAGTTCTGTTTACTGAGGAAAAATGGAATAGGATTGATCGTTTAGCGGATAAATACAAGATTTATGTAGCAATTTCTGTTGACGCGACCACGAGAGAAACATACGATAAAATTAGAATTGGAGGGTCGTTTGAATCCTTGAAAAAAAACCTTGAAATGTTATCAGTTAAGCGGATTGAAGGTAGGATTACGTATCTGGAGTGGCGGTTTTGTGTTCAAAAAGACAATTGGAAAGAGATGAAAAGCTTTGCAGAATGGGGAAAAAGACTTCAAGTGGATAGGGTTTGGTTCCAAATTTTACAAGGCGGTACAGTGGATGAAAACGTCAGTGATGTTAACAATAGTGAATATGAAAACTTGAAAACGATCTTAGAAGATCCTATTTTTCATGAGGATTTTGTGGATATAGAACAACTTAGACCTGTTTGGGATAACTAGAATAATTGCTCCTAAGGAGAAGGTATGGATATAGAAGAAAAGATTGAAAATGTCACAAATAAAGTGTATGAAGTTCTCGGTATTGATAATAAGCGGAAAAGGGTCTTTTCTGTCATTGGTGATATTGTACATTCTGTTTGCGCTAAGTATAGTAAAATTGGTATCTTTGGTACCGGTGAACACACTCGTGAACTGTTTCAAAGGTTTCAAGTTGAAAATGTAATTCTTTTTATTGATAAAAACCCCGATATTGAGTCGTGCTTTGAAATGCCTGTTGTAAGGCCGAATGATAATCTGGTTTTTGGATTAGAATGTATAATAATTTCAAGCTATATGTATCGAAAGGAAATGGTGTTCGCGCTTGTTTCCCAGGGGTATAAAGGATATATTCTTGACATTTACGATGAGGCCGAAAGAAGAGGTGTGTTTCTGGATCGCGTTTTTTATCAAACCCCATTTCCTGGCTTTAGCGAGATATTCTTGGCTCTAAATGGTTTGCAGTTTGCGGAAAGCATTGAACGAAAAAGCGAACTAATGGGAACAGCCATAGTATCTTTTCTGGAAGTCAGAGACTTTCAGAGTGCAATAAAGTATATGGAATTGTACGTTGAGAACGAATACGACAATTATGTTTCATTAAAAGGTATATGCGATTCGTTCAAAAAGGTTTTGAGTGATATCAAGAAAAGGATCCAGAATAGGAAGAAGAAAGATATCATTATCCATTGGATAGATGGCCTTGGGAATGATACGGAAGCGATGCCCTTTTTGCAAGACGAAATCGCCTCTGGGATTATGTTTAATAATGCTTTTACTGTTGTTCCGTGGACTTCATCCGTGATCGAGAATCTTTGCTTTGGAGAATTAAACATTGAAGGGAAACTGTTCGATAAAGATTTGCCTTTTTCAAATAGTCCACTAATTAAAGAGGCTGAAGCAAATGGATATCGTTTTGTATATGCTGGGGCGCCGGATCGTGCCCTAAGATTCTTTGGAGACAACAGTGTCTACAGTATGAAAAGGTTTCAGACTAGAGTTTACTCATTACCGTCTACGATAATAAGGTGGGAGGCGATAAAGGCCCTGTATGAGGCTGACACTCCCTTGGTGTTACTTATCCATTCACTTTATGAGACGCATGAATTTGTTTCCCCCTATGGTTGTTTGTCTTTACTCTATGATACAAACGATTGCTGTGCCCGCGGAATAGTTGATGTCAATTCGTTGGATGACGAGAGACACAAGGCAAATAATTATGCAGATAAGCAAATGAAGTGGTTTTCAGATTTTCTTTCAGAAGACAGCATACGAATATATTTTAGTGATCATGGCCCGATTTACGGGTGGCAGTATCCTTTCGAAGATGTGCGTTCCAGAGTGTTTTTATGCATAAACAGTACGGATATCAATTCGATGGTATATGATGGTTTGTTTTCTCTTGTGAACTTTCGGGATGTATTAAAGCACATATATAGTTGTGATTATAACTTTGACGATGTAGTGTCAGACTATATTCGCCTTCAGGGATATGATATGTATTCAAAAGAAAACGTGATCGCGATGTTGGAGGGGTGTTATGCAAATGCGGATATTTCAATAATGCAATACCGTGGAATTCGTTCGTGTGAGGATAAGTATGTTCGATATATTGATGGCAGGGAGTTTTATTTCAGGTTTCCGGATGAGAAAACCAACCTGATTAATGATAAGAAATACCGGAATAGAATTTCCTTGCTTCGTGATTTGAACGGTACAAATTATATTGACGTTTTCAAGTATGACAAGTTTATCGCGACGGTTTTGCTGTATCAGAAGTTGAAATTAAATATCGAGTTTGATGAAGATGGTGAACATGTATTCTTCGAATGAACGCAATATGGATGCAGGTTATAGTTGTACAAAAAAAGGAGGAAAGATGATTCTTTGGTTAATTGGAATATCCGGTGCTGGAAAAACCACTTTGGGAAGAAAACTGGAAAAACACTTCAATGATATTGGAAAGAAGTGCTATCTTCTTGACGGGGACGAAGTTCGTGACCTTTTTGATCGTGATTTGGGGTATACAGATACGGATCGGGAGGCGAATATAAAGCGTATAATCTTAGGGGCTTATTTGCTTGACAGGAACGATATTGTTGGGATAATCTGTAATATTGCTCCGATTGAGAGACTACGACAGCTTGCTCGTAAGAAGATTACTGGATATAACGAGATCTATTTGAGAAAAGACATTCAAGTGAGTATTAAAAATGATGTGAAGAATGTTTACAGGGACAATATGGGTAAGACACAGATTGTCGGATTGGATACATCTTTTGATGAGCCGCAGTCACCGGATTTAGTTATTGATGTAGATGAGGAATCTGAAGAGGAGAGTTATAATCGTATTCTTGACTATATTCATAAGAAGTATGGGGAGGATTGATCAGATGAGGTACAGCGTAACGATAGATCAGGAAACACTTCAGGACGTGATCAATATAGAAACAGGTCTTTTGTATCCTCTTGATGGATTTATGGGGAAAGATGATTTTGAGTCTGTTGTTTCTGATTGTATATTGTCAGATGGGAAGGTCTTTACTATTCCCGTCACGTTGGATGTGCCGAAAGAAATCTATGATTCTGTCAAGACAGGAGATACAGTTGATCTGTTATTTTGGGAGGATATTGTTGCAAGTATAGTAGTAGATTCTTGGTTTGAAATGACAGATCAAGCGTTGAAAATGGTTTTCAAGACCCTTGATTTGGCGCATCCAGGCGTGAAGAAAGAAAAGGAAAGAAGTCCTTATCGAATAGGTGGCAAGACCGAACTTATAAAAAAAGAGCTTTTGGAAGATGCTCTTAAGCCGGAAGACACAAGAAAAGTATTTGCAAATAATGGTTGGAGAACGGTTGTTGGATTTCAAACCAGAAATCCCATACATAAGGCGCACGAGCATATTCAACGTCTTGGGCTAGATGTATGTGATGGACTTTTTATAAATCCGATAACCGGTTGGAAAAAGAAGGGTGATTTTTCGGAGGAGGCTGTTATAGCTGCCTATGAGACTATGATATCTGAGTTTTATCCGAAAAATCGGGTGTATTTGGCAGGTCTTCGTACACAGATGCGATATGCAGGACCTAGGGAGGCTGTCTTTCATGCTATTATTCGACGGAATCTTGGTTGTACGCACTTTATTATTGGACGGGATCATGCTGGAGTTGGTGGGTATTATGGAGCATATGATGCTCATGCACTTGCGAGAGAACTATCAGAAAAGTATGATCTTGGAATAGAACTTCTATTGACTAGAGAACCTTATTATTGTAAGAAATGTAAACAAGTTGTAACGGATCATACCTGCTCTCACTATAATACTCACAGAGTTGAGATAAGCGGAACAATTATTCGCGGATATATAAGTGATGGTCATATTCCGGATGAACTTATGCTGCGCAAGGAGATTTTTGATGCGATTTGCTCCTGTAAATCGATTTTTGTTGAGTGAGGTTTTATATGACTTCTCATAAATCATTAGATATTTTAAGAGAGATTGTGGGAGATGAAAAGTTTTATGAGATATCGGAAGCGTTATCCGGACAGACGGTGTATTTCCCCTTTGATTATGAATGGAATGATAAAGAGATGAGAAACATGAAACTTCGTGAGGACTATTACAGCGGTATGTATGAGGTTACGGATTTGGCTAATAAGTATAAACTGAGCATTTCCCGAGTGTATAAGATTATCCAGCAAGTCGGTCGTTGATTTTCTCTTTTTCTTGGATGATAACTATTTCTCATTTTTATCCTTTCTCTTAGAAAGAGGATAAAGAAGCTGTTAGATAGTTGATATAATGCGTATTCTTTGATAGGGTTAAGGCATTAATAATAGGAGGTTGAGTCGAGATGTCATTGAAAACCTTGTCAGAAAACGAAATTGTCATTACATTAATTGCCCTTGCATTGTTACTGCTCTTTGCCTATGGAGTAGGGACGTTGATGGAAAAGATTAAGGCTCCGCGTGTTGTGGGAGAGATTACAGGTGGTATTCTGCTGGGTGGGACATGCTTGTATTTCTTTTTTCCTGATTTCATTGACGGTATTTTTTCAGGGTATCCTGAAGAAGGGAAAGTTCTGAATGCTTTCTATCAACTTGGCCTGATTTATTTGATGTTTCTTTCGGGATATAATACCAAACTTGAAATAGACAAGAGTAATGCACGTACGATAAGTTGTGTGTTTGTTGGAGCAACTATTCTTCCGATGGCGGGTGCGATTCCATTTATTCCGATTTTTGAGGATTATTTCAAGGGGCCTTCCGGCGGAAGCATTTCTTTTGGATTAGTGTTTGCTATAGGTATTGCGATTACATCGATACCAGTGATCTCAAAGATATTCTTTGACATGGGGATAATGAATACGAAGTTTTCCAACACGGTACTCACGGTATCTACATTTCAGGATTTGTGTTTGTGGATTCTTTTGAATACCGCTACTAGAATTGCCTCCACCGGCGAGTTGGAAATACCGGACATGCTTATTGTGGTTGGATGCACTATTGGCTTGTTTGTTGTTGCAAAGCTGATTTCCAGTTATATGAAAGTGAAAGAACTTGATTTGAAACCGATTACATTCTACTCGGTTAGTTTTGTGATTCTGCTGTTGGTGTGTGCTGGGTTATATACAGTGGGGATCAACATTATGTATGCAGCATTTCTTGTTGGCTATCTAGTCAAGTCTTTCGTTGGCGACCGTCCCGAGAGTGATGCGAAAAAACGTATGGAGTCACTCGGTAACTTTGCTTTTTCCTTTTTTGTGCCAATATATTTCGCATTGGTCGGAATTCAGTTAAATCTGATTCATAATTTCTCACCTTGGAGATTTTTGCTTTTCTTTGTAGTGGCATTTGGTTTAGAAGCGATTGGGACGCTTGTTATGCTTCAATTCTCCAATCTAAATCGCCAGACAAAGATTAATTTTGCTGTTACTATGAATGCGCGTGGTGGCCCTGGAATTGTATTAGCTACGGTTGCGTATTCCTATGAGATTATTAGCATTGAGTTTTTTACTGTTTTGATACTAACTACGATGCTGTCTTCCCTGATTGCGGGGTACTGGTTAAGAAGGCAGCAAAAAAAGGATGAGAGTATTTTTATGATTCTTACAAAATAATGATAACGACCTATTATTAAGGGTGGTTGATTAAAGAAAGGAGAATCTTATGCGACGTTTTATTCTGACTACAGGACCGGCACTTCTTCATGAGGTACCTTTGAGTGAGGTGCATGACTCCAGAAATATTTATAGGATTAATGGAGCACATGGGGGTATTACTGATATCGAGAATTATATTAAGGAGATACGTCGACAGGAACCCGACGCAGATATTCTAATGGATCTTCCGGGCAATAAAGTGCGTACCAAAGAACTTCCAAATGGTGGTGTTGAAGTTGAGGTTGGGAAGCAGTTTTCTATTCCTTCTGAGTGCTTTAACTATTCCGGTTTTTGGAAACATCTTAGGCCGGGGATGATTGCGTGGGCAAATGATAGCGTGTTTGAATTTGAGGTAATTTCGTCGGACGAAAAGAATATCGTGTTCTTGTCAAAGTCGGATGGCGTTCTGATCAACAATAAGGGGGTTCATGTTCGTGGAATACATGATAGTATGCCGTTTCTGTTTGAAAAGGACAAGAAACTGATTGAACTTGCGAATAAATGGGCACTTTCGTTTGTTGGGTTATCCTTTGTACGTAAAGCGGAGGATGTGAGTGAAGCCAGGGGGTTGCTATCGAAAAACACCGAGATTATCACTAAGATTGAAACTTTGGATGCGGTAAACAATATAAACGATATTTTGCCTTTGACGAGGTATATCCTTATAGACCGTGGCGATTTGTCTACCGATGTTGGAGTTGATCGTATTCCTAGATTTCAAGATTTTATTATTAGACGGGCTCATTTTTATGATGTGAGAGTTTTTTTGGCTACACAAGTCTTGAAAAGCATGGAGACTAAGCCACTTCCGACGATCGGAGAGGTTGAAGCGCTTTATAATATCTATAAAGCGGGTGTATATGGCGTCCAGATGTCAGAAGAGACAGCAGTTGGGCAGTATGTAGTAAAGTGTGTTGAAAAACTAAGAGAGATGGAAGAAGAGGTGCTCTCGGAATCGATTACACTTCATAAGGCATGATTGATATTGAGGATGAAAAATGGATATTCAAAAAGAGTATGATGATATCGTTGATGAATTCTATCGCTGTTTTAGTTTGAAAAATATTAAAAAAGAAGAATGTGAGTTCATAACTGAACTTCTAAAGAAACAGTGCGATGGTAAGAGAATTGGTGTGTATGGAACAGGACTACATACAGAAAAACTTGGAGAATTATACAGTCTTGATGATATTATGTTTTATATCGATTCAAGTCGAAACAGCGGTGAATATAATGGGAAAAGGGTTATCTCGCCATATAATGAGCATATTAAGTGGCTGGATGTTATCATCATTTCTAGTTTTGTTCACAGAAAGGAAATGGAAGAAAAGCTTTATGAGGTTGGGTTTTGCGGCAAAGTGATTGACATATATGATGAAATTAATGCTGAGTTTTCTGATGTTTACAATTCCACATTTGTTTCTTTTTTTGATGAATATGTACCTGCAAATGATGAATTATATCGCCTGCTGATCAACTATAAAAGATTTGGCGGGGAAAACGACATCCAGTTATTCATTATAGGATTGCTTAAAATATATGACTTTAAGAATGCTCTTTCATATTTAGATGAATATTGCGAGATATATGGAAGACAAAATGAGGGAAAAGGGGCAAGTATTCTAAAAGCGGTTGACAGATTGACCAATTTGCTAAACCGGATCAAAAGTGAGATACAGTCCAGGCCGTACAAGGATATAATTATTAATTGGGTCGACAATATTGGCGTTGATTTCAAAGAAATGCGGTTTCTGTCCAGCATAGTTGAAAAATCTGTTGTATACAAAGATGCATATACTGTAATTCCATATACTTCTTCTGTGATTGAGACCATTAATTATGGAGAGAACAATATTGATGCGAGGTTGTTTGAGAAAAGAAAAGACAAGTCGGATTCTCGGCTGGTAGAGGCATGTAAAAAGCATCATTATGAGTTTAAGCATCTGGCAATGAAATCTTACACGTCAGGTTATCCGGAAGGATGCGAAGAGTATCAAAGAAAAGTATTTCGGAATACACGAATTCCTTCGACTGTGCATCAATGGGAGGCACTGCGATTATTAACATCTGTAAACGAACCATTGGTAATAATTATTCATAATCTATGGGAAACTCATCAACCGTTTTGCAGTCCTTTTACTCCTAGATATACGTGGAATTATTATGAGTATACAGAGTATTGGAACGAGCATCCGGAAATGCATTCTAAGCTTGAAGTAAACAGAATCAATTGCAGATACTATTTAGATGAACAGCTTGAATGGTATTATTCTTTTTTGAATGGGAATAGCATTAAAATATATTTTAGTGACCATGGGTTTCGGTATAATAATTATTATGAAGAATCCAGATCTAGAATTCTTTTCTCGGTTATGTCTGACAGTCTCCAGCCGAGATGTATTGATAAAGGAGTGTTTAGTTTAAATAGATTTATAGATGTATTGGATTTGTTAATGAGTGGTGGGACCGAATTAGAAAGGCTAACGGATGATTTTGCACCTCTTCAGAATTATGATACGTATATGATATTGTATGTTCTTTGGGCTTTGGATGGAAAACAGAATAAGAGATTATCGTTGCAGTATCGAGGCGGTACAGACGGTAAATACAAGTATATACGATTTGTAGATGGTAAAGAATATTTTTTTGTTTTGCCGGATGAGGATACAAACTATATAGATGATAAGTCATATGCGGATGATATAGAAAGATTGAAACGAAATTCCGGAGATGACTTTATTGATGTGTTTGAAGAAGATTTTTTTATCCGGTCTCGGATTCTATATGATTATTGGGGGTTATCATGTCATTAACTATCATCATGTACCACTATGTGAGAGACATAGACCGAAGCCGATATCCTCATATAAAGGGTGTTGAGAGAGATGTTTTTGAGGAACAGGTAAAATATATACGTGATCACTTCACGCCGGTCAGGATGGAGGATGTTTTGGAGGCAGCGCAGTTTGGTGTAAGTTACAAACTGCCGGAGGATGCTGCGTTGCTTACCTTTGATGACGGATACATCGATCACTACACGGTTGCATTTCCGATTCTCAAGAGGTACGGGATGCAAGGGGCTTTTTTTCCTGTGACTATGGCGGTGAGGGAGCATAAGCTGTTGGATGTGAATAAGGTTCACTTTATCCTCGCAGAGGCTGAAAACAAAGGAGATGCCGGGATCAAGTGTTTGGTGAAAGATTGTTATGACTTGATCGATAAGTATAGAGTGGATGGCAGGGTGTCGGAAACGGCGGATGAGCTCTATGAGGAGCTCGCTGTGGCAAATCGATGGGATCCTGGTGAGATCATATTTGTTAAAAGACTTCTGCAGAACCGACTGGCCGGAGATGTTCGAAGTGAGATGGCTTCAACTCTTTTCGACAGGTATGTCGGGGTTGACGAGGAGACTTTTGCCGGAGAGCTATATATGAACCCGGATCAGATGAAGGTGATGAAGGATGGAGGGATGTTCTTTGGAATACATGGGAGCGGCCACATATGGATGAACAAGACGGATATTGAAGTGGTTGAGCAGGATGTATCGGAAGCAGTAGCTTATTTTTCATCGGATGAGTTTGGTGCAGATGGCGGATTGATTGATCCTGATTGCTGGGTGGTAAATTATCCGTTCGGCGGGGTGAATGATGAAGTCGTGAGGATTGCGAAGTCTCTGGGAGCGGCACTTGGACTTACCTGCGAGGCCAGAGATGCTGATATAGGTAGAGATGATCCATATCTGCTTCCCCGGTGGGATACGAACGATCTGTATCCCAGAGGAAAAAACAGATAATGGCCTGATGTGAGGAGCCGGATATGATAGAAGGGAAAAAAGCAATAGCAATCATTCCTGCCAGGGGCGGAAGCAAGGGGATACCCGGGAAAAACGTGGTGGATGTTGCCGGCAGACCGCTGATTGCATACACCATAGCGGCAGCTACCAATTGTGATGAGATAGACAGAGTGGTTGTGTCTACGGATGATACAGATATTGCAGGTATAGCAATCCGGGAAGGAGCAGAGGTGCCATGGCTGCGCCCGGCTGAGCTGGCATCCGACACGTCTAAAACCATCGATGCCGTGATATATACGTTGGAGCGTATCCGGTCGGAGGAAGGTGAGAAGTATGATCTGCTTGTCCTCCTGCAGCCAACCAGTCCTTTGAGGCGTGAAGTAGACATCAAGGTTGCCATCCGTGCGGCTGTAGATACCGGTGAGGATGTAGTGACGATCAGTGAGATCAATGATCCGCCCGTGCTGATGAGAGAATACGAAGAGATATCGGACGGTGTAGGGAGGGTAAAGAATTACATAGATACTTCCTCTACGATTCGAAGGCAGGATATGAAAAAAATGTACCGGGTAAATGGTGCTGTCTATGTTAACCATGTGGATCGGCTCAGCTTGGATACAAGTCTGAATGACAATCCAGTTGGGGTTTTGATGCCCAAAGAAAGAAGTATTGATGTTGATGATGAGACAGATTTGTTCATGGTCAGGGCATTGATCACGAGTGAATAATCTGACAGAGGGAGTTGGACGCGATGTCATTTTTAATGGGAGAGATTGAGGTGAGTTCGGATTCTCCGGTTCTGGTTATACCGGAAATAGGAATCAATCATGCAGGCAGTCTGAGCGTGGCGAAAGAGATGGCGGCATCGGCACATAGAGCAGGCGCAAGGCTGATCAAGCACCAGACACATATTTGCGAGGATGAGATGAGTGGTGCTGCCAGGAGTGTGGTTCCAGGGAATTCTGATAGATCGATATACGATATCATGGAGTCATGTGCCCTGGATGAGGAGGAAGAACGCGCTTTCAAGGATTATGTAGAATCACTGGGGATGATGTTTATCAGTACGCCATTCTCCCGAGCTGCTGCGGAGAGACTTGAGCGGCTGGGAGTCGGGGCCTATAAGATCGGATCCGGTGAGTGCAACAACTATCCGCTGGTGGAGCATATCGCTGAATATGGAAAACCAATGATTATTTCTACCGGGATGAATGATTTGCCATCTATAGAGAAAACGGTCAGCATTCTGGAAAGGTATGGTGTGACGTACGCGCTGATGCACACGACCAATTTGTATCCGACCAAGCCGGAATGGGTGAGACTTGGGGCGATGAGAGAGTTGATGGAGGCATTTCCCGGTGTGGAGATAGGATTGTCTGATCATACCCTGAACAACAATGCTTGTATTGCCGCGATGGGACTCGGTGCTACTCTGGTCGAGAGACATTATACAGACAGGATGGATCGGATCGGACCGGATATCATATGTTCTATGGATGAGGTGGCTCTCGGAGAGCTGCTGAAGGCGGCCGGTGAGATTCCGCAGATGAGAGGCGGGAGCAAGTGTGCTATCCCTGAAGAAAAAGTGACGATAGATTTTGCGTTTGCTACGGTGGTTACGATAAAGGATGTTCGTGTAGGCGAGACCTTCACGAAGGATAACCTGTGGGTGAAGCGTCCTGGGACCGGTGAGTTCCCTGCAGCGGAGTATGACAATATCCTCGGAAGGGTTGCAAATACCGATATATCTGCGGATACACAACTGAGCCGAGAGATGATTCGGTAGCGGGCCGGCGCTCTTGACAGCCTAGGTGATTTATGCGATAATGGGAGCCAGAGATGGCTCCTGTTTGTTGTTTTGAAGATGAAGTGGAAAAACGCTGATGTAGAAGGGAAGCCGGGAGGTTTTTTAATATGCCAATGCATGGGAAAACTGTTATCATTACGGGCTGTAACAGGGGGATCGGAAAGGCGATTTTGGAAGGGATGGCTAGGAGAGGAACGGACATCATCGCGATCATCAGGGATAAAAAGCCGGATTTTGAACAATTTAGTGAAGAAATGGCACGTGAATGCGATGTTAGTATTCGTATGGTATATGCGGATTTTTCGGATGAAGAGGCTGTCAAGGCGGCTGCAAAGCAGATTATTCAGATGAAATGCCCGATTGACGCGATTGTCCATAATACTGCTGTGGCGAATGAGTCGAGATCCTATATGATGACCGGCGTTGATGAGATGAAGCGTGTTTTCCAGATCAATTTTTTCTCACCGATTCTGTTGACACAGCTACTGGGGCGCCAGATGATCAGGGCAAAGAAAGGGAGTATCGTTTTTATTGCGTCTGCCGCGATTTATGACGCGTGGGGAAATCTGGAGTATACCGCCAGTAAGGCGGCAGTGGCGGGAGCCGTGAAGAGGCTTGCCAGAGAGATGGGGGCTTACGGTGTAAGGGTTAATGCTGTTGCACCCACGCTGACCGAGACGGAGATGGCGGAGAAGATGAGCAAGGAGGATCAGGATGTGATCCTTTCGAGAAATATCATGCATCGGATGGGAAAGCCGGAGGAGATAGCAGATGCCGTTGCCTATCTGACGTCGGATGAGTCTGGGTTTATAACCGGACAGATTCTCCGTGTAGACGGTGGCTTGTTGTAATCGGAGGGAACAGATGATTCGAGTTGTTGATTATATCGTGAAGCGCCTGAAAGAGCAGGGAATAGATCATGTTTTTTTTGTTCCCGGCGTGGGATGTATGTATCTGACGGATGCGTTGGCAAAGGATAAGGAGATTACGGCCGTGTCGGTGCATCACGAACAGGCGGCTGCAATGGCTGCACTGGCCTATGCACAACAGAAAGAGGGACTGGGTGCGTGTTTTCTGACAACGGGGTGTGGCGGGACAAATGCTATTACCGGTGTCCTCCATGCGTGGCAGGATGGAATCCCGTGTATCATCATATCCGGTCAGGTCAAACAGGAAGATAGTATCGATGGCTGCGGTGCGGATGTGAGACAGGTGGGAAGACAGGAGGCGGATGTCTACCCCATGATAAAGGGAATTACTAAGTACGCGTCTGTCGTACGTAATGCTTCGCAGATTGGTGCGGAGATGGATAAGGCGATTTATCATTCTGTCAACGGGAGACAGGGACCGTCCTGGCTCATTCTGCCGTTGGATGTGCAGGCGGGGATGGTAGATGAGGATTCACTGGATTCGTGGAGGCCGGAAACGAAACCGGAAGATACGGTAGATAGAGATGCGGAGGAGATCAGTGAATGGATCCGGAGCGTCTCGAGACCTCTTCTTCTGGTTGGAAGCGGGATCCGGGCGGCCGGAGCTGTGGGAATACTGCAGTCGTTCCTGGACAAGACAGGAATGCCGGTCGTGTGTGCGAGAACGGGAGTCGATCTGATCGATGGTGACAGAGCCTATGCGATAGGGGTGACCGGGACATTGGGGGTCAACAGGGCTGCGAACTTTGCCGTGGCTAACTGTGATCTGCTTTTGGTCGTAGGCCACAGGATGAGCCGTGATACGGTTGGTGATGCAAATAAATATGCAAGAGAAGCCAGAATATGTATGATCGATATTGACCCGGAGGAGATGAATAAAAACACCATACGTGTCGATAAAAAGATATGTGCGGATGCCGGTTCATTTTTGCATAAACTGTCGGAAAGAGTGTCTTCCGATGATATCGACAAAAACTGGAAAGATAAGTGTATGCATTGGAAATGTGTTTTTCCCAAAAAAGATGCTTTGTGTGTATCGGAGGAGAAAAGTGTACCGGATCTGTATACGTTTTTGGATGCACTATCAAAGGTGATGCCGGAGAAAACGACGTTGCTCAGTGATGCCGGCTCCGTATGGCAACTGGTGCCATCCGTGGTCGGATATGATGGCATGACACAGCGTAGTATTCATGCTTATGCGCAGGGAGAAATGGGGTTTTCGATACCCGGTGGTATAGGGGCTGCCTATGCGAATCCGGATGGAGTCACGGTGGCCATCACCGGTGATGGCTCTGCCATGATGAATATCCAGGAACTGGCTACCATCCATCACAGAAGTATACCGGTCAAGATCATCGTAATCAATAATAAAGGTTATGCCACGATCAAGACCACACAGAAGGATGCCTTTCGAAGGACCATTGGAACCGGGTTGGAGGATGGACTGGGGATGCCGGAGTACAGTTGTCTGGCGGAAGCATTCGGAATCTGTTACATGAGTATCGATACTACCGATCATCTGGAAGAGAGTATTCGTGAGGTGTTGGATACGGAAGGGCCGGTGTTGTGTGAGGTGTTCTGTGAAGACAGGACGCGGACTCTCATGACTTCCTTTGCCATGACAAAGGAAAGACGGATGGTGATGAGGCCAATCGAGGATTTGTCACCGTTTCTTGACAGAGAGTTGTTCCTGAGCGAAATGATAATAGACCCAATCGATCAATGAGGAGGGATTGTTCATGACTAATCTTGAGAAATATGATGCGGCGTTCCGGCAGGCGTTGGCACTTGATGATGAATATGATGTCACAGGTCTACGATACCAGGCGATTCCGTCGTGGGATTCCGTGGGACATATGGGATTGGTTGCCTGCCTGGAGGACAGCTTTGGATTCGTGTTTGATGTCGATGATATGATAGACTTGGACTCTTATGAGAAGGGGATTGAGCTACTGAAAAAATACGACATTGAGATTTGATATCGGCAGGGAGGCATAGATGACGGACTATGAATATGTCACGATCTCTCCACCTGACAGAGATCAAGGAAGAAGACTGAGTTATGACGGTTTTTCTCTCCTGGACCGTGTTGTCGATGTTGAGGTAAAGAGTACCCAGGTTCAGGGATTGAATCGGTATCGGTTTACCATTTCAAAGGAGTCGGTGTCAGAAAAAAAGGAAGAGATGCTCGCCATTTGTTCCGAGGCGTATGTCAATGATTACAGGTTCTATGTTTCAGGCGAAAGATCGGATCCAGATGCAGTGGCTCGAATGAGGGATTTGATCGGTCAGTTAGAGCATCCGGGAACGATCCTTTTGTGGGTGGAATATCGCGAAAACGGAATAGGGTTTCTGGCGCTGACATCGGAGGAGGATGCAATGCGAATCACATTGGCAGCAGTCCTTCCGAAATATCAGGGAAGCGGAGTGGCTCTTGAGTTGTATACGAAAGGGATACTGGTAGCCGCTGAGGCTGGGATGAACCGGGTTATCGGTCGGATATCCACGACAAACACCGCAGTGATGAATCTGTATTCGCATCTGGGGGCCAAGTTTACTTCTCCGATGGATGTCTACGTCAGGAAACAGGAAGGAAAGTGAAAGAAAATGAAGCTGGATGACTGGTTTGAACTGGATCCGTATGGGCTGGAACAGGGAGAAAAGGGAGTAAAGACTGCGGATTATATGAGGGAGTTGTGCCGCTATCACTATGAAGCCTGTCCGGAGTATAAAGCAATTCTGGACACACTGGGTGTAGATATAGAGGAAATCGATTCACCGGAAATGGTTCCCTATGTACCGGTTCGATTATTTAAAAACCATTATCTGCACAGTGTGCCCGAGGAGGAGATCACCCGTGTGATGACATCGTCGGGGACGACCGGACAACAGGTTTCACGTATAGCTTTGAGCGCGGACAATGCCAAGGCGCAGCAGAAGGCGCTGTCCAGGATCGTGGCTTCCTATGTTGGGGAAAACCGGTTGCCACTCATGATTCTTGATTCTAAGAGAGCCATCAAGGATCGCAAGATGTTTTCGGCAAGGGGGGCGGGAATCCTCGGCTTTTCCATATTTGGTAAGGATACTACATATGCGCTTGATGAGGATATGAAGCCGGATTTGGGAGTAATCGAGGAGTTTCTGAAAAAGCACGGTGATGAGCCAATCCTTTTATTCGGGTATACCTATATGATCTGGAAGGAGTTTTATCTCAACCTGAAGGAAGCGGGACAAAAAGTCGACTTTGGGAAAGGATCAAGACTATTTCATGTAGGCGGATGGAAAAAACTACAGGATCTGGCCGTGGATAAGGATGAATATGCAGGCAGTCTCAGGGAACAGTGTGGGATTGAGTTTGTTCATAACTATTATGGAATGGCGGAACAGCTGGGGTCTATTTTTGTTGAATGTGAAGAGGGACATCTGCACACCAGTATCTATTCTGATGTGATCATCCGGGATTCGGAGGATTTTTCTGAGGTATCGGACGGAGAGGCTGGATTGATGGAGGTGATGTCTGTATTGCCGACATCCTATCCGGGGCATGCTATCCTGACCGAGGATAAGGGAAGAATCCTGGGAGTTGACGACTGTCCCTGTGGAAGGAAAGGGAAATACTTTGAGATATTGGGCAGGATCGCACGAGCAGAGGTGAGAGGCTGCAGCGATACTTATCAAGGATGATTGTCAAGGAGGAGCACGTATGGATATATTGGCCGGTGTTAAGCCGGAGGAGATTGTTGTAAAACCGTTAAGACCGTATTGCGATATAGTTTGTGATTTTTTTAATGATTGGAGCCGGTTGATGAGATCTCATCCTGAGGGAAGACGCCTTGGTGATGTGGTTTCTTTTGCTTTTTTTTGCCGAAAAGGAAATCTAGAGCGTTTGAGGGAAGAGGCGCATATTGAGGACTTGCGGATGGGACGAGGGTTGTGCTTCCATATCGCACCGTCCAATATTCCGGTTAATTTTGCGTTTAGTTATGCATTTGGTCTCCTTGCGGGGAATGCCAATATCGTCAGAGTTTCGAGCAAGGCTTTTTCTCAG
The DNA here is from genome assembly GCA_036343395.1 of Eubacterium sp. Taxonomy (GTDB): domain Bacteria; phylum Bacillota; class Clostridia; order Lachnospirales; family Lachnospiraceae; genus Eubacterium_F. The sequence goes on from JAZASH010000002.1 coordinate 69,025, forward strand.
GTGGATATCATATGTGATACTTTAAATAAGTTGTTTGAGGATGATAGGTATGAGGCGATTCGCCGTATGACATCCATCGTGAGATATGACCACGATTCGGAAATTACGGACAGGCTTTCCGGTATGTGTGACATACGATTGATATGGGGAGGTGACGAGACGATAGCTGCTATACGAAGGTCTATTCTCAAACCGGGAAGCACTGAGATCACCTTTGCGGATAGGTATTCGATTGCGGTTATCGATGGGAAAACGGTTCGTAGTGCATCGGAGGAGGAACTGGAGAAGTTGGCCGGTGAGTTCTACAACGATACATATATGATGGATCAAAATGCTTGTTCATCACCTCAGATGATATACTGGATCGGAGCGGAGAAGGCGGACAAAGACAGGTTCTGGGATGCAGTTAGTCAAACCATAGAGGGGTATGATGTAAGTGAGTTCATTGCCAGTGAGAAATATACTATGCTTTGTGATGATGCGATCGTTCAGCAGGGAGTGGGAAGACTGAAAAAGTATCAAAACAAACTGTATGTTGTTGATATTCCTGCGAATGCTGACGTGGATATGCTGGATGGTTGTCACGGGAAATACGGCCTTTTTTGCGAACAGGAGATCGATGGTATTTTGGAAATACTGGATTCAATCGACCGCAAGGTTCAGACCTGCACTTACTATGGAGTGGATGCAAGGGGGCTTGCCGAGCAGGTTTTGGACCAGGGTGTGACGGGGATCGATCGAATCGTGCCAATAGGGAAAGCGTTGGATATTGGAGTGTACTGGGATGGATATGATCTGGTCAGACAGATGAGTCGGAGGATAGAGGTAGTATGAATAGCATTAAAAGGCAATTATTGGATTCTCTGAGAAAACTGGAAGAGTATCATGGCGTGGAGGCAATAAAGGCAGAGTTTGAGGCGGAGGGTTCTCGACTCGACGAGCTTATCATGTTGAACGAGGTTGTTTTTCGGGCGGATATGGAGCTGATTATCAAAATCGGCGGATGTGAGGCTGTGAGAGATTTGGACCAGTGCAAGCTGCTCGGGGCATCAGGGGTGATGGTACCGATGATCGAGACGCCATTTGCCATGGAAAAGTTTATCGGTGCGTATCACAAGGTGTACGGGGAGGAGACTTCGGCTGAAAGGATTATCAATGCGGAGACGATTACCTGCCTGGAAAACTATGATGAGATACTTAGCCGGGGGAAGGGATTCCTTACCGGTGCTACCGTGGGACGGAGTGATCTGTCTGCGTCTATGGGGATAGATAAATCGGATATCGAAAGCGATGCGGTTTTTGATGCCACGATGGAGTTTGTCAAGAAATCAAGGAATGCGGGTTTAGTTACGAATTTCGGCGGTGGAATCGGAGTAGAATCGATTCCGTTTATCATAAGGATGAGTCCATTTATCGACCGTTTTGAAACCAGAAAGGTTGTGATCCGATCCAGCGAAGATTCGGATTGGTTGAAGAAAACGATACAGGAGGCGTTGCGATTTGAATTGCTGTACCTTGAATACAAAGCCAGCTATTATGATGCAATGTCGAAGGAGGATTCAAAGAGAATGAAACGGTTGAAAGGGCAGCTTAACTAACGCGGATGGCTATTGGAAAAGATGCAAAAACTCTTGCAGAAATGAGGACAGTATAGATGAAGACAATTTATACCTGCTTTTGTACAGATATTATCCATGAGGGACATATGAACATCCTTCGTGAGGCGGCAAAGTATGGTCGTGTTGTGGTTGGTGTACTTTCGTCGTCTCAGATGATGCTCTATAACCGTTTCCCGACGAAGACAACTGTGGAGAGGGTTGAGATGATCCGCGCGATTGATCTAGTGGCTGAGGTGATTGTTCAGAAGACGATCATGTATGATGATGTGATCGGTGAACTGCATCCGGACTACGTGATCCATGGTGATAACTGGAATGGAGAGTGGATGGAGAGGATTCGTCAGAATATCGTCTCGCTACTTGAACCATATGGTGGAAAACTTATTGAGGTTTCTTTTACCAGAAGCCCTGAGATTACACGTATCGATCGGTTGATGGAGCAGAAACTGGCTATGCCGGAGTTTCGTAGACATCGTTTGCGCCGCGTGATGGAGTTGACACCGATCGTAAAGACGATTGAGGTACATTCGGGATTGACCGGGTTGATCGCGGAGCACACGCAGGTGGTTGATGAGAAATCGATCGCTCAGTATGATGCAATGTGGATTTCATCGCTCTGTGACTCGACGGCAAAGGGAAAACCGGATATCGAACTGGTTGATATGACGTCGCGTTTTCATACCATTGATGAGGTAATGGAGGTTACGACGAAGCCAATCATTTTTGACGGTGATACCGGTGGTTTGACAGAGCACTTTGTCTATACAGTGAGGACGTTGGAGCGGATGGGAGTTTCGGCGGTGATTATTGAGGATAAGATTGGGTTGAAGAAGAATAGTCTCTACGGAACAGAAGCGGGGCAGACTCAGGCGTCGGTTGAAGAGTTCTGTGAGAAACTTCGCGCCGGGAAGAATGCACAACTGTCGGATGACTTTATGATCATCGCTCGCGTGGAGTCTCTGATCTTGGAACGGGGGATGGCGGATGCGCTTTCTCGTGCTTTTGCATATCGAGATGCTGGTGCGGACGGTATCATGATACACAGCCGTCAGAAGTCGCCGGATGAGATATTGGAGTTTTGCGATAAGTTTAGAGAGTTCGATAAGGATACACCGTTGGTTGTTGTTCCGTCGTCGTATAATACCGTTACGGAGGACGAGTTGGCAGTTCATGGGGTGAATATCGTGATTTACGCAAATCAGCTTCTTCGTGCAGCGTTCCCGGCGATGAAGAAGGTGGCGCAGAGTATCCTCAAGTATCATAGAGGGGCAGAAGCGGATGAGGATCTGATGCCCATTGATGAGATCTTGGGATTGATTGAGCAGTTGTGATGGAGAGATGGGAGGTCAAATCACAGTTAGGGCCTGTAGTTCTTCCGGGGTGTCGACTTCATAGAGGTCGTCATTGCCTACGGGGAAGATGGTTAGGTTCAGTTTGTCGAGGTTTTGATTTACGACATCATCCCAGAAGAGGTTCTCGGTTCCTGGGGTATTATATGATTCTATGATAGCATCGGCTAATACGGTGCTATCGTTTTTATTGAAGTAGGAGAGGCCGACCATCATGTGGGTGTCCATGCCGGATTTGCCAACGCGGGTGATGCGGCCGGTTTTGTCCGTGTCAAAGCACCAGTCGTCGGTGGGACCGGCGTGATACTTGGCAAAGTAGCCGGAGATGCGATCACGCTTGGTTGTCACATGAGCAGAGTGGTCGTCCTCCGCATGCTTAGCGGTAGCATATGATAGGATGTTTTGCTTCTTGATGTAAAGGTCTGCTTCGCATATGAAACAATCCTCACCTCGGAGCGTGTCTACAGCGACGTAGAGGGAGGAGAGATTGTTTTTTGTCTCGTATTCTGGGTTGTGGACAAGATGGACCTCTTGGTGTTTTTCTGTGAGTGTGGCGAATTGGTCTGCTTTGTACCCTGTCACGATGTAGATGTCTGTGACGCCGTAGTTTTCGAGAGCGGATATGACGGTCTCGATGAGCATCGTGTCGCCGACTTTAAGAAGGGGCTTTGCTGTGGTTTCTGTGAGTGGGCGCATGCGCATGCCCATGCCGGCAGCGAGCAGGATTCCGATAGCCATATTATTCCTCCGTATACTTTGCGGGTATCTGAACCCTGTTTTCTTTTAGCGCAGCTTCGAACACTTCCCAGAAGTTTTCTATATCGGGGGCGTCTATCGCTCCAAGGGCGCAAAGGCGGAATGAGCCAGTGTTTTCCAGCTTTCCCGGATAGATGGTGAAGCCGCGTTCGTAGCAGTAGTCGTGTACTTTGTCAAAATCCCAATTCGGATCGTCGGGATAGCGAATCGCCGAGACGAGTCCGGACTGGTTCTTTCTGTCGAGCAGTTCTCTGAATCCAAGTCGATCGACGCCGGCGCGGATGGCGTTGATGATGCGCTGGTGACGCGACCATTTTTCTGACTCCCCTTCGGCGAAGTATTCGTCGAGAGCCTGGCGTGCGGCGTAGATGGTCTGCACCGGTGGTGTGAAGTGCATCTGGCCGGTTTTCTCGAAAAACTCGTACTGCAGATAGAGGTTGCAGTAGTAGGAGCGAGTCGGGTTTTGCTTCGACTTCTCGATGAGGTCGGTGCGACCGATGATGTAGGACAGACCGGTCATGCCCTGGATGCCTTTTTGCGCAGATGCCATGCAGAAGTCGATGTTGTCTTTTTCGATATCTATGGGGATCATCGCGTAGGATGATGTAGTGTCGGTGATGAAAACTGCGTCGTGTTCGTGCGCAATGCGGCCGATCTCTCGGATTGGATTGAGGAGACCGGAGCCGGTCTCGTGGTGTGTGGCGTAGACAACAGCGATGTCGTTTTTCTTAGTAAGAATGTGCTCGAGCTCGGCGAGATTCGGGGGCTTGTAAAGGGACTGCACCCAATCGACGTATGGGATATGGTAGGCGTCCAAGATTTCGCAGGCGCGCTCGGAGTAGGCGCCGTTGTGGATGACAAGGGCGCGGGGCGTGCCGTCGGGTGAGTCCGGTACCAGGGAGTTTAGCACGATGTCCATGCAGATGGTGCCGGAGCCGCAGAATGGGACAGCGGTGTAGGTTTCCGGGTCGCCGTGGACGATCTTGACGAGATCGTCGCGGATATTTTTCATAAGGAAAGCGAACTCCTCCTCGCGTGGACAGATGTCGGGGACGATCTGAGCGGCTTTTACCGTATCGGTCGTCGTGGACGGGCCCGGGTTTAGAAGGATGTTGCGTTTGATCGGTGTGGTCATGTGGGTCACCTCGGTTTTATAGTTCTTTATAGTTTTTATAATATAACCATTGTTTGGTGTTGTCAAGCGGAGCCATCTGGTGGTCTATTTTTGAACACCTGTGATGACTTGAAATGCTATTTCGATGTTTCTTTCATATAAACATTGCCATATAAAGTGGAAGAGTATCCACGGTATCGTTAGAGGATAGATTCTTAGATGAGAGCTTGATACCATGTTTTACTCCATGATTCTGTATGATGCTTGTCATAGATTTTGATGTGTTCTTTTCTGAAGATTTTACTTCTACAGCGGTTAATTGTTTGTTGTAGCGGATGATAAAATCCATTTCCAGTTTGGAATCTTTTTCGTAGTAGTAGAGCTTTTTCTCTGATTTGGTGAAGATGTCGGCAACGATGTTTTCGTAGATGGCGCCCTTGTAGATGCCAAGGTTTCCGTCGAGGATATCCTCGACAGAACCTTCTTCGAGCATGGCTGTTAAAAGCCCGGTGTCTCGCATATATACCTTGAAACAATCGCTTTTTGCATTTCCTTCCAGAGGTAATTCGAGATTTGCCAGATTGTAGCAAAAGGATATGATTCCGGCATCAGCAAGCCACTCCAAGCTACCTCCGAATTTTCTGTAAGTGCCTTTTGCCTCGATCAGGCTGTATCGGAACTTTTTATAGTCTTTAGCTAGATGCTTTGGGATAGACAGAAAGCAAGCACGCGCCTTGGTTTTTTCTGCGCCGGTGGCGTATTTTGCGATGTCATCGAGGTAGTCTGAAAGTATTTCGTTTTGAATGCGAAAAACCTTGGAAAAGTCGTTATGATCGACAAAGTCTTGCACAACATAAGGCATGCCGCCGATTACGATGTATTTACGGAAGAGTTTCATATACTCTTCATGCATCGAGTCGGGAAGTGGCTCCCTGTTTTCGTAGTGTTCGCGAAGTGTTTGGATGTTTTCTTCCGTGATTCCGCATGCCCATAGGAATTCTTCAAAGTCAAGTGAGTGCATATCAATGTAGTCCACATATCCTACCGGATAAGAGGGCATGCTTTTGTGGTGGATTCCAAGCATGGATCCGGAAGCGATCACGTCATATCGGTCATCCATGGAAAAAAACTTGAGGGCGGCCCTAGCTTCCGGGCATTCTTGAATCTCGTCCAGGAAGATGAGGGTCTCATGTGGGACTAATTCGACATCCCTTACGCGGAATGATATTTGCATCAGGATATCGTCGACACTGAGGGATTCTTTGAAGATTTCCTTGTAGGTAGGTTTTTCCACGAAGTTGATAGTGATATGGTGTTTGTAGTTTTCGCGGGCAAACTTCTCTATGACGTAGGTTTTGCCTACCTGTCTGGCACCACGGATCATGAGTGAACGGGTGGTGCGATCATCTTTCCATTTTATGAGTTTTTCTTCGACTTTTCTCGTGAGCATGGCATTACCCTCCTATGATGCTATTATCCTACGTTTGTTGGGAATTGTCAAGTGAAAATGCAGATTTACCCCACGACTTTTGGTGTGAAAATGCAGATTTACCCCAAGACTTTTGACATGAAAATGCAGATTTTCCCCACGAGATTGTGTTTTTGACAAAAAATATTGTCAAGTATACTCGACGAAAAATCAGTTTTTAAATAGATCCCTAAAAACCCTATACAGATTCGGAGTGGAACTCCGAAAAAAACTAGAACAATAAAGGCGAGTTGGTCGGATGTATATACATATTGACAATGATATCCAGATAGTATATACTTGTATATACATAATGCAAGTATATCGCGGGGAGTTTTTATGTGATTTTTCAGAAAGTGAGGGTGAAATATATGAAAACACAGTTGAGAACCTGGGGGAACAGCAGGGCGGTGAGGCTTCCGGCCAAGGCGATACAGATGTCGGGTTTGAGTGAGGAAGATGAGCTTGACGTAATGGTTGAGGATGGGGAGATCATCCTGTCGAAGAACGGAGATAGAGGGGAGGAGTCTTTAAAAAGGGCTTTGTTATATAGAGATGGACTTTGCGGTCTGTCGGATATTATCGTTGCTTCCGATGTTCGGAAAGAGGCAGAGGAAGTCTGTGAGGAGATCGGGTTATCGTTGCAGGTGGCAATCGGAGTGTTCTTGCAGAAGGTCAGAAGAGAGAAAAGAATTCCGTTTGAGCTGACTGCGGGAGATGAGATCAGGGGGAGGTATGCCTCTGGGGAGAAGGTCGATTGCAGTTCGCTGTATCCGAAGGAGTCTTTTGAGTTTTTCGGATCGGGGAGTGAGTTGGGGTTTGATGTGGAGCCGGAGGATCCTGTGGAGGATATTCATGCGATAAAGAGGGAGACCGTGGGATGAGATATTATTTGGACACAAATATAATCATATATCGAAAATCGGCCAAAATGCAGATTTACCCCACGACTTTTGATATGAAAATGCAGATTTACCCCACGAGATTGTGATTTTTTTGACTTTTTGTCGGTTTTGTGAGATAATAGGAGCCAGAGATGGTTCCTTTTTTTGACGTGAAAGAGCGTATAGGAGATTGCGTCTTTAACCTAAACGGGGTAGAGTATAATGCGAGTTGAGGATTTTTTTGATATTATTGGTTCGGATTTTTATGCCGGGGTGCCGGATTCGCAGTTGAAGGCGCTCTGTGATTTTTTGATGGAAAAATACGGGACGGATCCTGTGCATCATGTGATCGCAGCGAACGAGGGCAATGCGACGGCGCTGGCGGCCGGGTATCATCTGGCGACGGGCAAGGTGCCGGTCGTGTATATGCAGAATTCGGGCGAGGGCAACGTGATCAACCCGGTGGCTTCGCTGCTGTCGGACGAGGTGTACGCGATTCCGTGCATTTTTGTGATCGGCTGGCGCGGTGAGCCGGGGGTGCACGACGAGCCACAGCATGTGTATCAGGGCAAGGTGACCGGCAAGCTCCTCGAGGTGATGGATATCGAGTATCAGATCCTGTCGAAGTCGACGACGGAGGATGAAGTGCGCGGGTGGATGGCTGCTTTTGAGGAGCGGCTTTCGGCCGGGAGGAGCGTGGCCATCGTGGTACGGAAGGGGGCGTTGGAGGCGTCCGCTAAGGTTGTTTATAAAAATGAGCACGTGATGACGCGCGAAGGGATCATCGAGCATATCGTGAAGTTCTCCGGGGAGGATCCGATCGTGAGCACGACGGGTAAGGCGAGCCGGGAACTGTTCGAGATACGCGAGCGAGTGGCTGGCGGTGGTGCTGATGGTGCCGGGATAGCTGGCGGCCATGGTCATGATTTCCTGACGGTGGGGTCGATGGGGCATGCGTCGTCGATAGCGCTGGGGATCGCACTCCAGAAGCCGGAGAAACGGGTTTGGTGTATTGACGGAGATGGTGCCGCGCTGATGCATATGGGCGCGATGGCGGTGGTTGGAGATATAAATCCGAAGAATCTGATACATATTGTGATCAACAATGGCGCGCATGAGACTGTCGGTGGTCAGCCAACGGTGGCTAAGGACCGAAATCTGGCCAAAGTTGCTGCGGATTTGGGGTATGCGAGGACGCATCGGGCGGAAGATTATGACAGTTTAGATAAGATTCTGACAGAAATAACCCAGAATAGAAGTGTGGTTGGTTCGGAAGTTGCTCGGATGAGAAGTGTGGATGGTTCGGAAGTTGCTCGGATGAGAAGTGCGGATGGTTCGGAAGTTGCCGGAGAGCAACGTTTGGATGGGGCTGAGAGTGTGAGTGAAGGACTAAGAGCGGCGAGCGATGGGGCCATTTTTATCGAAGTCCTGTGTGCGATCGGTGCGAGAGAGGATCTCGGGCGTCCGACGACGACACCAATCGAGAACAAAGAGGCGTTTATGAGAGAGTTGGGTGTCTAACAAGATAGGATGAGTGAATGATCGGGAGCGTTTTGGCTTATGAAGCTTTTCACTTTGCCATGGATGGACGGGTTCCATTGCCTTTGCGGGGATTGCACGTTGAATTGCTGCGAAGGATGGATGGTGCCGCTGGATGATGAGGACCGCAAGCGGTTTCGCAAGGAAAAAGGGTGGCTTGGCATTCGGCTTTTTTTCGCGACCGGCGGCGGGCGACGCGATCATATGAATGATGATGCCGGGACCTGTTCGTTTTTGGGACGTGATGGGTTGTGCCGGTTGCAGCGGAAAAAGGGGGAGACGTTTATCCCCTGGGCGTGCCGTCATTATCCGCGATTCTATCGCAATTATGGCGCGTTTGAGGAGGTTACGCTGGACCTGTCGTGTGTGTTTGCTGCCGAGTTGTTTTTGAAGCATGTTGATGAGCTGGAGCTGGTGAAGACGACCGGTGAGGCGCAGACGAAGCCGTGCTCGTCGAACGATGATGAGGAGTTCCTCGCGTTTCTGCTCCGCCTGCGGAGAGAGATGATGGATATGACGCGGCGGGTGTTTCGCGGGGAGTACCCAGACGGAGAGAAGTCTGGTGGAGAGTGTCCCGGTGGAGGGCGGCCGGGTGGTGGGCGCCCCGGCGGAGGACGGTCCGTGCTACGCACGTGCGAGCGCTATGCGGGCGTGATGCTGAGTTTCGCGGAGTATCTGCAGGATCGATGCATGCGGGAGAGCGAGATGGCGTATGATAGCGTTTCGTTCACGGCGTATGTCGATAAAAAGATGGGAGTACATGGATGCTCGGTGGCCGGGGATGCAGACGGGACGAGTGTGGATGCGCCTACTGAATATGGAGATACAGTTGCGCCGGCACCGTTCGGAGATATTGATGAAGCTGACGTTGAGGTGCTGGAAAAGATCTGCGAGGCGAGCCCATTTTTACTGCCGTCGCTCGGTGCGTACCTGTCCTATTATCTGCTTCAGTACTTCCTCAGGATCTACGAGACGTACAGTTTCCGCCGCATTGTCGGATTGGGACTGTGTCACACGAATAACGTCCTGCGACGCGTGGTGGAGCACGTGACAGAAAACATGTCTGTGCGCTCACAGAAGAAGCGAGAGCGCACGTCGGAGCAGTCGCCGGAGAGCCTGCTGGCGGAGGATGACCTGGCTCTTATCATCGCAAACTACAATCGAAAGAACTTCTTTAACGACGAAGCTCAAGATGAGATGTACCGGAGACTCGATGAAATCGCACAGCCCCTCTCAATCAGGGATTGAAAACCCGCATTTTTTATGATATAATATAAGGTGGTTTTGAAACAGTAGTATCTGCCTGTTAATCGATAGCTTTAGGAGGAGGACCGAATGTTTCTTGACATTGAAAAAAAGCGAAAAATGAATCCGGCCGCGATCCAGGACAACGGAGCGATGATCACCTATGGCGAGCTGACCGGGTTTTGCCGCGAGGCGATCATGGGGCTGCCTGAGAGGTCGCTCATTTTTTGCCTGTGTAAAAATAACATCGCGTCGGTCGCCGGCTATGTAGCGGTGATGTCAGCGAACTGCGTGCCGCTGATGTTGAGCGCGGATATCGATGAGGAACTCCTGCAGGCGTTGATAGACAAGTATCAGCCGGATTACGTCTGGATGCCACGTGCGGATGCCGAGCCGAGTGAGGATTATTGGCAGGTGGCGCATATCACGGGTACGTCCAAGGAGGCGGTGGCAGAGCGAAAGGCAGAGAAAGAACGTGCGATCCTGGAGGCAAAACGGCGCGCGGCGGAGAAGGTTTCCACCCGTATAGGTCAAAAGGTCGATGTAACGACAAAAATCTCCGGCGAGGTTCGGTTTGATCGATATGGCTATGATCTGGTTCGTTTGAAATCATCTATAGAGGAGATCGAGGAACTCGCCAGGATTCCTTCGGAAAAAGAGCAGATGGAGGGAAAAAAGCCGAGACTCCATCCGGATCTGGCGCTTCTTTTGACGACGTCCGGCTCGACCGGTAGCCCGAAGCTGGTGCGTCAGAGCCGTACCAATGTTCTCGTTAACGCGGCTTCGATCGTTGATTATCTCGAGATCGGAGAGTTTGATCGAGCGATCACGACGCTTCCGATGTCCTATACCTATGGACTTTCTATTGTAAATTCACACTTGCTGGCCGGCGCAGAGCTGTTGCTGACGGATATCAGCATCATGCAGCGCGACTTCTGGGACTTTTTCCAGAAGGAAAAAGCGAGCTCGCTGGCGGGTGTCCCCTATACCTATGAAATGCTGAAAAAACTTAAGTTTATGAAGATGCTGCTCCCGTCGCTGAAGTACATGACGCAGGCGGGCGGGCGGCTGCGTCCGGAGCTGCACAAGGAGTTTGCGGAGTTTGCGACGCTTACGAGAAAGCGTTTTTACGTGATGTACGGGCAGACCGAGGCGACGGCGCGGATGGCGTACCTGCCGTATGTGCATGCGGAGAAAAAGGTCGGCAGCATCGGCGTGGCGATCCCGGGCGGGGCACTTTTTCTCGAGGATGAAAATGGCGAGCAGATCACGGAGCCGCATAAGGTCGGCGAGCTTGTCTATCACGGACGGAACGTGACCTACGGCTATGCGGAGGAGCTGGCGGATCTCGCAAAGGGCGATGAAAATGACGGCGTCCTGCATACCGGCGATATGGCGGAGATGGATGAGGATGGGTATTTCTTCATCACGGGCCGGAAAAAGCGGTTTCTGAAGATTTACGGTAACCGCGTCAGCCTGGACGAGTGCGAGGAGCTGATCGAGAATCATTTCAGCGTAGAGTGCGCATGCACGGGCGAGGATGATGAGATGAGGATTTTTGTCACCGGGAAGATCGGAGAGGCCGTGGTTGTGGACTTTATCGCGGGTAAGACCGGACTGAACCCGAAGGCGTTTACCGTGAAAAATGTTCCGACGATACCGCGGAGTGGGAGCGGCAAGAAGGCGTATGGGGAGTTGCAGTAAGAGTATGGGAGTCACATATGCGACCCATATTGGTCTCCTCATGTGCCGTTCTCGAACGTCGTATGGCAACTGAATATGTGTAATTATAAAGAAAAGACTTGATTCACTACACATTCTGTGATAAGATATGTGGAGTGAGTCATTTTTTTATGTATAGAAAGGAGTTTTTGACTATGAGGAAGTATGATTATTCCTTTTTAAAGGGACCGGTGCCGGGACGGTTGATCCGGCTTTGCGAGGATATCGCAGTGCTCCGGACAAAGGAGACGTATCACAAGGATCAGAATGCCGGGACGTTTCAGGCGTTGAAAGAGAAGGTCGTGTTTGATAGCGTGTGCTCGAGCAATGCGATCGACGGTATCACTGCGACCGATGCGAGGATCCAGGGCATCATCGATGGTGATTATGCCAATTCACGCGATGAGCAGATGATCAACGGTTACAAGGATGCGCTGAATCTTGTGAATATCCAGCACGATAAGGTGAAGTTTGACCAGGAGTTCCTGCGCAATCTCCACAAAATGATCTTTAGCGAGGTGACGCCGGAGGAGGCAGGCATCTATAAGCAGAACGATATCTTCATTTTCGGAATGGGAGAGGAGGGATCGGACCGCGTACGCCTCAATCCGGTCAGTGCAGAGGACGTGCCGGTGGCCACCGAGCAGATGATCCGTGCGTATAACGCAGCTATGAAGGACGAGGAGATCCCGAAGCTGCTGCTGATTCCGTGTGTCGTGCTCGATTTGCTCCGCATACAGCCATTTGGTGAGGGAAATGAGAGAATATCGCGTCTGGTGACAGCATTTCTGTTGTACAAGGCGGACGTAGATGTTGCCGGGTTCATCTCACTCGAGAAGTTAATCGAAAAGCGCAAAGACGATTACTACACTGCGCTGGAAAAATCCTCCGATAAGTGGCCGGAAAGAGAGAACGATTACATACCATTTGTGGAGTTTACATTGCAGATTATCGCGCGTGCATACCACGAATTAGACGACCATTTTGTAGAGGTTACGCGGAAAAAGGCCAGCAAGCAGGAAAGAATCGAGGCAATCTTGATGAATACCTACGTGCCGATGTCCAAATCTGAGATCATGGAAAGACTGCCGGATGTGAGTGTCAGAACAGTAGAAGTTACGCTGAAACGTCTTCTGGACGAGGATAAAATCATGAAAGTCGGAAGCTTCCGTGACGCGAGATACAAGAAAAACCAGTGATTTTGATTTGTGAAATAAAAATTCAATAAAAATATTTGATTATGAATTAACACGGATCAGATCGCGTAAATATGTGATTTTGAAATTAGTAAAATGATGGGTCAACAAAATATGTGGGCTCATCATTTTATTTTACACACGTGTACGGATTAAGAAATTGTGAAATGACAGATCAAGAAAAAATTGAAGGGTGAGTCAAAGATCCTTAAAAGAGGAGACAATAATAGATGAATCCGCGATTCAAGAATCCGGGGATCCACATTTAAGAAGCCGAAAAACGGCTGATTCTCAATAATTAAAACGTAAATCAACAACTCGCGAAGGGCCTGCCGGCGCAGTAATTGCGCAGTTTTTGATGTGCAGTAAACCTGTATCGTAAGTGGTACTATACAAAATCGTTAGTAAGTATTTTTATATGATGCCGTATTCCTTCAGCTCACCATAGGTGCCGGGATCGCCGTGACCCGGGAGGATGATCGTCTCATCGTTTAGTTTACGTAAATATGGCTCAGTTACCTCTCGGAAGACCTTTTTGCTCCCGGAGGGAAAGCGCGTGATCACGTCGTGTCCGTTTACCAGCGAGTCGCCCGTCAGGACGGCCAGCAGATGGTGTTCGTGCCACAGCTCGATGCACTGGCTACAGTCGGAGTGCCCCGGCGAGGGTACCGTCCGTATGTAGATGCTCGGTGCGGTTGTGCTGTCCGCCTGCGTGTTTCCGTCGTGTGGTGCTTCTGCCTGTGCACCGCCGGTGCTCGCTGCACAGCTGATTTCCAGGCGAAGCGCACCTTCATAAATCTCATCGGCTTTGCAGCCGTAGTCAAAGTCAAAGTATTGTTCGCAGTAGCGCTGGCGCTCTTCGGTTTTGTCCATCACGAGGGCCATCGAGTAGGCGGCCAGGTTTTTATGCGAGTCTTGCATCTTCTGATCACAGAGCTCTGTTGCGTACAAGGTAACCGGGATCATCTCGCGCAGAGCATTGATACCGGCGATGTGATCGTAGTGAGCGTGGGTCACCAGTACGGTGGCATGGTCGGCCTCGCTGCAGATCTGTTGGATCTCAGGCTCATCGGCCTCGTCCCACAGGTTGGGATCGATGATGAGAAGCTCGCGTCCGATCGAGGCAGAAGTTATATCCTGCTCGGATTTACTGCCGGTATGGACGGAAGAGGAGGGGAGATTGAAAATGTACATCCTGGAATCAAGCACCGGCATGGAAAATATCGAAATATCGATGTTTTCCGCAGGCACAGCACCTGGAATTATTAACTCATAATGTAACATCTTACTTCCTCTCAACCTGGACCTGCGGCATATGGTTTGCGTGCAAATCCAATTTCTCACCTCGTGTATGATTCCTTACACGGAATTCATTATACTACATTATGTGCCTAATGTCAAGCACGGACACAAGATATCCATCCGGGCGGTTTGCTGTGCCGTGGTCATGCCGCATTTTCCGGTGGCGTCCGTCGTGGCGATGTGTGTGCCGCACCTGATTTTTCCGGCATATGGCCATTTTTCGGCTTGGCAAAACGTCGGGCGAGTTGTATAATATAGGTACGACATAACTTTTGCTTTTTTATAGGAGGTGCGTTATGCTTGGAGTGTGCTTGCTTTTTGTCGGAATTGTGCTGATTAACAACGGTTGCTGCGGGCTCTGGGGGATCGACGGGAAGCCGGCGGCGATCATGAACTTCTTTGTCGGCGGGCTATCCTTGGTGATCAATGTGCTCAGCCTGGCGCAGGGGAATTATTATGCGGCCGGGACGGGGCTGCTGTTCGGCTTCACGTATCTTTTTGTCGGCTTCAACCAGGTCTTTTCTCTGGACACGAGACCTTTTGCTGTGTTCTCGAGCTTCGTGGCGGTAAACGCGGTGCTCTTTGGTGTGATCGAGGGGATCAGCGGACTGTCGTCACTCGGAATCGAGGCGGACTGGCGCTGGATGGTCATCTGGTGGCTGTGGGCGATCCTGTGGGGCAGTGCATTTTTCACGGACATCCTCGACAAGGATCTGCGAAAAACGGTGCCGATCCTGCAGATCGTAGAGGGCGTGATCACGGCCTGGGTCCCGGGCGTACTCATCCTGCTCGGTGCCTGGTAAAAAATTCTGAGACGTATCTATTAAAATCTCGCTAATCATCCGATATAATACACGAGTCGGGTTACTATATCTAGTGATGGGACATTTTTCCGTGAAACATCGTGAAACTATGATGGTTGAGGAAAATGTGTCAACATTTTGTCGGGCTATTTTCATGAAAATGCTTGCATTTTAAAAACAAGATGTGGTATAATGACTATAACTGTGGAGATGGGTAAGGGGGAACTCTGCCCATTTGACTGATGTCACGGAGGACATCAAAAGGAGGTTGGCGTTATGGATAACAAAAAGAAAAACGGACTCATCCGGCTTCTCGGAAAGCTCGGAAGAAAGGTAAAATTCCTTCAGAAACCATTGATGGTTCTGGTGGTCGTGGGCGTCAGTATCCACCACCTGTTCCGTCAGTTCTTCTTTGACGTGAAGTATCACTCGGTACGTATGCGCGCTCTGATGGGGGCGATGTGCGTAGCGTTGCTACTCACGTTATTTGTTATTCCGGCGATCGCGGACGAGGTTTTCCAGATCAATGTCGAATACGAGGAGATCACTTCTGAGGAGGAGGCTACGCCAACCCCGCTTCCGGAGGAAGAGGTCCAGGAGGAAAATGGTGACGAGGATACACAGGAGGAGGTCACCCCGGACGAAGGTCAGCAGCCAACCGATGACCAGTCCGATGCCGATGCCGGTAATGACGGTGACGATGGCCAGGATGCCGAGACTCCGTCCGATGATAATGATGTTACCTACGAGGTTGACGAAGAGGGCAACCCGGTCAATCCCGACGAAAACGTCAGCGAGAAGGTGAATAAGAGCGGCGTGGCTGTCAGGAGGTTGAATGATCCGCCGACGGTCACCCTGAGCGGTGCAGTTAAGGCAATGTCGACCGCGTCTACACCTGCGCAGATATCAAGCATCACCTATGGCAGGGAGTTTAATCTTGTTGCAGACGTTAACATCTCAGTCACTCCACCTACAGGGATTCAAATTTTGAACGCAGATGAAAGTTTTACCAGTTCGACAACGACAACGCCTAAGGTTGAATATTCGTTTTCTCAGTGGAAGATGAGTAGTGCGGGCGCAACCTTCAAAACGCTTCCGGATAATACAGATACCGGGAATACCTATCCGATAAACTATGATAGATTCTATGGTTCCTCCAGTTATTGTGATGAGGCAGGGAAGTCGTACTCCTTCAAATGCTTTGTTAAAGCTAAGATTTACTACAAGGAAGACGGGTCCGATGAAGTAAAGTCATATGAAGCCACTTCGGATCTGACGGCGTGCTCGATAACGATCGACAAGAAGACGATTGAAAGCTCTTTTCTTGATGGAGTTCCGGGAACGTTTCCGGATATCGATCCTGCACTTGTGCAGGGAAAAACATTTACTAATCCGAAGTTGAGCGCTACAGTTGATGGGATCGCCGCACCGACCGGTGATAATAAGGTTAAGCTGAAGTATCTGTTTAAAGATAGCTCCGGTAATGAGGTTGCTGCTGTTCCGGAGGGGGCAGACTCGTCCAGGTATTTCTTTGAAAAGCCTGACTCTTACTCTGCATCGGTTGTGTTAGATGGTACAAACAAGTACTACACGCTTGGCTCAACGGGAATTGCTGTGGGAAGTATTGAGGTGTCGTCCGCTAAGGTTGATGATCTTTCGAGCTTGCTTACAGTCACATCTGAACCTTCGTCTTATTCGTCTGGTGATTGGGTCAAATCATTGAAACTAACAGTGCCTGGCGAATACAAGTTTGCAGATGCAGACCCTAATAATCGCGAAAAGTATCATACGGGTAACGCAGTTCAAGATTTTGTGACGTCATTCACGCTGACGCATGACAATACGAGTCCATCGAATATTTGCTTCATTACTTCGAATGGAGGAATCGTTGCCGGAAAGGATGGCTCAGGGCAATATACGGTGACCACGTGTGGTGTCACACCCTGTAAACTTGATGACGAGGGGCCGGAAATCGGTGACATCAAACCGCAGTATCCTATAAAGGATAGTCCGTCGTCGGATTCGGATTGGGCGAACGGAACGGTTGATTCAGCAAAAGGGTTTTATGTCAATGGTAGAAATTTCCGTTTTAAGGTTGAAGGCCTGGCGGATAAAGACAGAGCGAAAAAGAATGAGTCAGATACTTCTCCGCAAGTGGGTTCCGGCGTCGCTGCGGCTGAGTATTTGGTAGGACGGGATAAAATCACTAAATCCAACGATCCCGATTCCGGGTGGAGAGCACTGACCTTGTCCAGTACGGCAACTAGTTACGAGGTTGTTCCCGGGAGTGACGTGCCTACGGCAGGAGGATACTTAAACATCCGAACAACAGATGCTGTCGGCAATCATGGATACAAGTCCATGCAGTTGTCTACGGTCGATAATACAGCACCGGAATACTACTTTGGTGATTCGGAAACGACATCCAGCAAAGTAACTTATGAAGCCGGTTCCGATCATGTTACGGCTTATGTTTCTTCAATAGACTCTCATACCAGTGATGTTAGTATCACGGTTAGGGATAGTGAGAGTGGTCTGTTATCCGTGAAAAAGAACTCATCTGACTGCACTATTGATACTGCCGGTAAGTCATGCACGGTTTCTTTTTCATACAGTGAGGGGTCGCCTTCCGGCGTGAATCATGAGATTACAGCCTGGGATAATGCAGGAAACATGAGCACGTTAAAAGTCAAACTTAAACAGGTAGACTATACCTTGCCCGCAGACAACGGTACGGTTGATCTGGGAGATCTGACCTATGGTGATCCGGTCGGAGATGCTAATAAAGCGGAGTTTTCGTTAACAAACGGAGGCGTAAAGCCCGGAGCTGGCTCGACACCGGTTGATATCGTAATTAAGAAGGCATCGTATAGTTCGGAAGGAAATTATGCTGATTTTAAAACGCCACAGATAAGCGAGGATGGCAAAAAGATTCTGGTTGAGCCCAAGCCTGATTTGCCGGTACTTGTCCGTGATTCGGCTGATCCTACGAAGGGAACAGAGCGAAATGCGGTCCTCAAGATCGATTACGCGATCGTAGGACAGGATCAGGGAACCATAGAGTTGGGTTCCGTGAATCGTGTAGTAAAGATTAAGGTTAATCCGGCGCCGCTTACGTTATCGTATACAGGTAGTACAGAGAATTATCATACGAGAAGTTATGAGCCGCTTGCCGGCGATACGCAGGCCAGCTGGTTCACTGATAAACTTGTTTTCAACGGGTATAAGTATGCCAACGATACAACAGAAGCAGTATTCGGAACGACGTACCCGACGATAGGATATGAGGCCGTGAAAACAGTTCAGGTTTCCGGAGGGGAAGGCGTCATGACAACTGACGGATTCTTTCTGAAATCCGGTGGCGTGTACTTTACGGTTAGCGCTAATACTTCTTGCGGTGAAGGAGATGTTGCCAAAAACTACTACATAAAGGCTGGCGAATACAACAAGACAGGAGAGGGCATCGTTCCGGTAACCGTGAACCCTCGATGGGGGAATACCGATGAACTGAGTGATCAAGGAAAAGGAAGGGATGTTTCTTACTCAATCACCGGAACGCAGATCGCGGACCGACCGGATCAGGAGCATGAGTGGTATGTTAGTGATGTGACGATAGCTCCCAAAGACGGATATAGGATCCTGCAGCAAGCAAAGCCGGATTATGAGGTAGGTGCGGATGAAGCGGATCCGCCTGAAACGTATAACGTACTGACAACGGAGAATGAAAGTACCGTTAGCGGAAAGTTTACCGGATTTGATCCGACCCCGTTTACACAGGATAATGAGTCCAAAGACGGAAAAGGAATAGCGGTTTACTTCCAGGTTTACAATGAAAAAACAGGTGAGGTTTCCGGCTTGATTAAGGAAGTGGTGCTGATCGATAAAACGGCACCGGATCAAAAATGGGATACTAGCAGTGGTTCGGCCATATACAAGACAGAGGAGACAGAGGCACCTTATTTCAATATCGAGGGAAGAACGTGGTATAAGTTCCTCAACGATCTTACATTTGGATTGTTCTTTAATAATACGATGACGATTTCGCTTAAGAATGTCACCGGTAATGATGGCTATGAGGGCGATGACGCCAGCCGTGTTGTTCAGCGAGAATTCGCGATCAGCGCTACATCGATCACTGCAGACAGCGACGGACATGCGGCGGACGAGGCTACACTAAACGGCCTGGATTGGCATACGATAGGTACCTCCGAGAACATCAGTGAGGATCAGGCGGCCGGTTATATCTACGTACGTCTGACAAACGGAGCGGGACTCCGCTCTTACCTGTCCACGCAGGGACAGCTCATTACCTTTGACAGTAAGGGGCCGGTGATCAAGGCTAATTACAAGGGCCAGGATGAGTGCCCGCTTTGGGAATTTGAAAATGGTGAGAGTTTCGTCACCGAGTCGATGGAGTTTGAGGTATATGATTCTAATGGCCTCTACTCAGGAGAAAAGGATAATACCGGTCAGCCTATCAGCGGCCAGGATCCGGTAAGTATCAAGGTGTTTAAGGGGAAGGATGTTTCCGGTGCGGCAGATCAGGAAATCAAGTATTCAGAACTGAACGGTGCGGCTGAAACGGGTAAACCCAAGACTAAGCACACCTTGACACTGACCTGTCCGGCTCATGGCAGTCAGGAATATACGATCTGGGCGAAGGATAACTCCGGTTATGTGACAAAACGCTACTTTGTCATCAAAAAGCCGGTATACCAGATCGATCTCGATCCGGTCGAGTTCCCGGCGCAGACGTACGGATTTGATTCCGCGCCGGCAGTGACGATCACATGGAAGACAGCCAGGGTGTCAGATACCGGTGAGCTTACGAATGCTGATGTGAGAACGATCACTGTTGACGCGACTAAGAACGAAGAGCTTTTGAAATACTTCACGCTTTCCGCGCCGATCAAGCAGGGCACGGGTGTAACGGCGATCACATCCTATACGCTCACGCCGAAAACGACAACATCGGACGGAAACCGGCTGCATGCCGGACCGTACAGCAAGGTGCTTACGGTAACGTATAATGATACCGACGGAAAGACAAAGGATGCGAAGTGCCGTTGCTCTCTGCGAGTGAATCCAAAGAAGCTGACCGCGACCTTCAAGGGCAAGAGCGTCAAGCTCGGTACGCAAACTTCGGTAACTGCCGATGATATCAGCGTGACCGGATTTATCCCGGGCGAGGGACGTGAAAACAGTGCTGACGGATCGGTTAAGAAGGCTTCCGGCTACGTAGATCCGGTTGTCAAGGTGCCGGTCAATGTATCCAGCACCGTGCTCCTCAAACCGCAGGGTGGTAAAGCCGATGATTATGACTTTGTCTATGTCGACGGCGTGCTTTCGGTCGGTGTGGATACGGCAGAGCAGGGTACACATTATACCATTAGTCCGGAGTCGCCGAACGATGTCGGCTGGTACACGTCGAATATCACGATCACGCCGAAGAGCGGCTATACGCTGACCTCGGATCCGTACGGACTGGTACCGTTTAAGAATAACATCCTCCTGACCGAGGATACGGGCGACGGGGCGCAGGAGTTCTACGTAAAGGATAATAAGACCGGCCAGATGTTCGAGAAGTCGATCTTTACCTACCGCAAGGATACGGTAGAGCCAGTGATCGAGGGTATTTTTGACGGGGCAACATATAAAGCCAATAAGAAAGAGATCATCGTCAAGGATGCGTATTTGGCATCGGCAACGGTTAACGGTACGCAGTATCCGGTCGTAAACGGCGAGGCGAAGATCCCGTTGGTA
>JAZASH010000003.1:0-55259 GCA_036343395.1 Eubacterium sp.
GTATCATCGTCTTCTTCCTGGTGATGGAGTGGTTCGTCGGATGAGATCCGTGTTGCGGGGTCGTCTGTGGGATGAGTGCACAGGACAGCCGGCGGTGCTGCAGGGTGGCAGGTGTGTAAGTAAAAAAATACTTGACATTCACACTGTGATATGATATAGTGCTTTTGATGAGGCAAGGGCGTCTCAGAGGAAACTCTGGGATGACCTTGTCTTTTTTTGCGTATGGAGGTATGGAATATGTGTGCAATATTAACCTATGCACGTACGGATGTGGCCGAAGCATTCTTCGCAGAAATGCTTCGAAAAACGCAGTCACGTGGCCCGGATATGACGGACCACATCAAGACAAAGGGAGGCTGGATCGGGTTTAACCGCCTGTCCATCATGGGACCGTCACCGACCGGTATGCAGCCGTTTACACACCGCGGAAACGCGATCGTGTGCAACGGCGAGGTGTACGGCTTCGGACCGCTGAAGGAATACCTGGCATCGCTCGGTTATCCGTTTGAGAGCGGGAGCGACTGTGAGCTGTTGATGCCGCTGTATGAGAAACTCGGAACAGCGATGTTCAACATTCTGGATGCGGAGTTCGCCTGTGTGATCTACGACGGTGAGAAAAATGAGATCATCGCCGCGCGCGATCCGATCGGAATCCGCCCCCTCTACTATGGATATGACGAGGATGGCTACATCGCGTTTGCGTCGGAGCCAAAAAATATACAGGGAGTTGTAAAGGAAATCAAACCGTTTCCGCCGGGACATTTTTACAGAAACGGAGAGTTCACCTGCTACCGCGATATGACGACCGGCGGTGTCTACGCGAAGGAGGGGTGGAACCCGGGGAAGGCCGGACACGGCAGACACCTGAGCGGTGTTGGAAACGCTCAGAGCCGCAAGACCTCCGGCAGTATGACACTGTCAAACGGAGTCGGGATCGAGCCGGACGGACTGGACGCCATCTGCGAGGGTATCCACGATCGTTTGATGAAGGGCATCGAAAAACGACTCACGGCCGATCAGCCGATCGGATTTCTGCTTTCCGGCGGACTGGATTCGTCGCTGGTATGTGGGGCGGCAGCGAAGCTGTGGGACGGACCGATCGAGACCTTCGCCATCGGAATGGACATCGATGCGATCGATCTGAAGTACGCCAGACAGGTAGCGGATTATATTCACAGCAATCACCACGAGGTGATCATCTCCAAGGACGATGTACTGGAGGCAGTAGAGCCGGTGATCGCAGCGCTCGCGACCTACGACATCACGACGATCCGCGCTTCGATCGGTATGTACCTGCTGTGTAAGTGGATCCGGGAGAACACCGACATCCGCGTCCTGCTGACCGGAGAGATCTCCGACGAGCTGTTCGGATATAAATACACCGACTTCGCACCGGATGCAACAGCGTTTCAGGAGGAGTCGAAAAAGCGAATCCGGGAGCTCCATATGTACGATGTGCTCCGAGCCGATCGATGCATCAGCGTGAACTCCTTGGAAGCGCGTGTACCGTTCGGGGATCTGGACTTCGTCGATTACGTGATGGCGATCGATCCGGCGAAAAAGATGAACACCTACGGCATCGGCAAGTACCTGCTGAGACATGCCTTCGAGGAAGACGAGCTGATCCCGCGTGAGATCCTGATGAGAGAAAAAGCAGCGTTCTCCGACGCGGTCGGCCACTCGCTCCGCGACGACCTCATCGAGCTCGCCGAATCGACTTATACGGACGACCAATACGAGTCGGGCATCACCAAATATACCCACGCCCGCCCGTTCACAAAAGAGTCTCTGTTATATCGAGACATCTTTGAAAAATACTACCCGGGCCAATCCCAGATGGTCGACGACTTCTGGATGCCCAACAAGTCCTGGGAAGGATGTAACGTCAATGACCCATCCGCGCGAGTGCTTTCAAACTACGGCGCCAGTGGAGAGTAAGTAAATGAAGCGGAGCGGCAGTAGTTTTCATCCGAGGAGGCCTTCAATCGGCCGAGCGAGGAGGAAAAGCTACGACCGCGCTCCGCGACAATAAACCAATCATTTGATAGGAGGATAAAACTATGATGGAAGCAAAGAAATTACCCGAGGAGTACGGAAGCTTAGTATTTGGCGACAAGGTGATGCGCGAGCGTCTCCCCAAGGACGTCTATAAAGCCGTCCACAAAACCATCACCAGCGGCACCCACCTCGAGCTCGATGTAGCGAACTCGGTAGCTGCAGCGATGAAGGAATGGGCGATCGAAAACGGCGCCACCCATTACACACACTGGTTCCAGCCGATGACCGGCCTGACCGCAGAGAAGCACGACAGCTTCATCTCACCGGAGGGTGACGGAACCGTCATCATGGAGTTCTCCGGTAAAGAGCTCGTCAAGGGTGAGCCGGACGCGTCCAGTTTCCCGTCAGGTGGCCTGCGAGCTACTTTCGAGGCGAGAGGATACACCGCATGGGATCCTTCCTCACCGGCTTTCATCAAGGATGGTTCTCTTTACATCCCCACCGCATTTTGCTCCTACGGCGGTGAGGCACTCGATAAAAAGACTCCGCTGCTTCGCTCGATGGAGGCTCTCTCCAAAGAGGCAGTGAAGATGATGAAGATCCTCGGCTATGAGGATGTCTCCCGTGTCAACACGACCATCGGATCGGAGCAGGAATACTTCCTGATCGACAAGGAAGACTATATGCAGAGAAAGGATCTTCTGTTCACCGGACGTACCCTGATCGGTGCGCCGGCGACCAAGGGACAGGAGATGGAGGATCATTACTTCGGCGTTATCAAACCGAAAGTATCCTCATTTATGCATGACCTGGATGAGGAGCTGTGGAAGCTCGGCATCCCGGCTAAGACAAAGCACAACGAGGTAGCACCGGCTCAGCACGAGATGGCACCGGTATTCGAGACAGCCAACGTCGCTGTCGATCACAACCAGTTGACCATGGAGGTGATGAAGAAGGTTGCTGACAAGCACAACTTCGCCTGCCTGTTGCATGAGAAACCGTTCGAGGGTATCAACGGTTCCGGTAAGCACAACAACTGGTCCATCTGCACCGACACGGGGATCAATCTCCTTGACCCGGGTAAGCACCCGGATGAGAACATCCCGTTCTTAGTAACTCTGATCGCCGTGATCGCTGCCGTAGATGAATATGCACCGCAGCTTCGTCTGTCGGTCGCTTCCGCCGGAAACGACCATCGTCTCGGCGCCAACGAGGCACCGCCGGCTGTTATCTCGATCTTTGTCGGAGATGAGTTAAGCCGCGTGCTCGACAGCATCGAGCAGGGCACCGTATTCAAGGGTGGTGCGAAGATCAAAATGGAGATGGGCGCACAGGTGCTGCCACACATCACCAAGGACAACACCGATCGTAACCGTACCTCACCGTTTGCCTTCACCGGAAACAAGTTTGAGTTCCGTATGCCGGGCTCATCCGTATCGGTGGCAAACGCAAATATCGTACTGAACACCGCGGTCGCTGAGGAGATGGAGATCATGACCAAGCAGCTCGAGGGTCTGAGCGGAGACGCACTGCACGACAAGCTGACCGAGCTGTTGAAATCCACTTTGATCGCGCACAAGAGAGTCCTCTTTGACGGAAACGGATATACCGATGAGTGGATCGTCGAGGCAGAGAAGCGTGGCCTTCCGAACCTCAAATCACTCCCGGATGCAATGCCGGAGTGGATCTCCGATAAGTCGGTTGACCTCTTTACCAGACATCAGATCTTCACCAAGGAGGAGATCGAGTCGAGATATGAGATTCTCCTTGAGAACTATGCGAAGTCGATCCACATCGAGTCGCTGACGATGCAGGAGATGGTTCGCAAGGATCTGACCTCCGGACTCATCGCGTATGAGATGGATCTGACCAAGGAGATCATCCAGAAAGAGAAAGCACTTCCGGGTGCCAAGGCAACTCTGGAGGGCAAGCTCCTGAAGACATTAGATGAGGCTTCCACACAGATCTCCGAGAAGCTCGACAGTCTGCAGGCAAAGACCGAGGAGGCAGAGGGTATCGACGATATCCAGAAGCAGGCTTTCTTCTATGAGCAGACCGTCCTGAAGGAGATGGAGGAACTGAGAAAATACGCCGACGAGGCAGAGGCGCTGATCCCGGATGAGTATCTCTCCTATCCGACCTACGGACAGCTCCTGTTCTCACTGAGATAATAGCAAATAATAACGGGCACATGACCTTCGCTGTTTACCGCAGCGGAGGTCCGCCCCTGTAAGGATGTGGATGTGAAAATGGATAATAATATGGATAATAATAGTGACAATTATAACATGAATAATAATCCGAAATATGATGAAAAGTATTGGTTCCGTGAGCATGATGCCTGCGGAATCGGTGCCGTCATAAATATCAATGGAAAGCCCGACTATCAGGTGCTCGACGACGCTCTGTCGATCGTTGAAAAACTCGAGCATCGTGCCGGAAAGGATGCTTCCGGTAAGGTCGGTGACGGTGTCGGAATCCTGACACAGATCTCCCATAAACTCTTCAAAAAAATTGCAAAAAAAGAAGGTATCAAACTCGCCTCTGCCGGTGACTACGGTGTGGGTATGTTTTTCCTGCCGGACGATCCGATGAAGAGAATGTTTGCCGAGCGTATGCTCGAGGTGATCACCGAGAAGTCCGGTCTGGAGTTCCTCGGCTGGCGTAAGGTCGATACCCATCCGGAAATCCTCGGCGAGACCGCGTTGAACTGCATGCCGTATATCAGCCAGTGTTTCATTGGCAGACCGGACGGTGTGAAACGCGGGATCGATTTTGAGAGACGTTTGTACTGCCTTCGTCGTGAGTTCGAGCAGAGTTCGGAGGACACTTATATCTGCTCGCTTTCTTCGCGTACGATCGTATACAAGGGTATGTTTTTGGTCGGTCAGCTCCGTCGTTTCTACGAGGATCTGATGTCCGAGGAATACGAGACCGCGATCGCACTCGTGCACTCGCGTTTCTCGACCAATACGACCCCGTCCTGGCAGCGTGCCCATCCGTATCGTATGATCGCGCACAACGGTGAGATCAACACCATCCGCGGTAACTCGGATCGTATGCTTGCCCGTGAGGAGACGATGTCCTCGGAGGTACTCGAGGAGGATCTGTCCAAGGTCTATCCGGTTATCTCGACCTCCGGTTCGGACTCGGCGATGCTGGATAACTCGCTCGAATTTTTATATATGAACGGAATGGATCTGCCGCTCGCGATGATGATCGCGGTACCGGAGCCGTGGAAACACGACGACGCGATGAGTCAGGAGCGCAAGGATTTTTATCACTATTATGCAACGATGATGGAGCCCTGGGACGGCCCGGCTGCCATCCTGTTTACCGACGGTGAGATCTTCGGTGCGACCCTGGATCGAAACGGTCTGCGTCCGTCACGCTACTACGTGACTAAGGACGGTCGTCTGATCCTCGCTTCCGAGGTTGGTGTCCTGGACATCCCGGAGGAGAACATCGTCAAAAAGTCCCGCCTGTCACCGGGACGCATGCTCGTTGTGGATACCAAGGAAGGCCGTATCCTCAGCGATGCCGAATGCAAGGAACGCTACACTCACTCCCAGCCTTACGGTGAGTGGTTGGATCGTCATCTCCTCCATCTGGAGAACCTGTCGATCCCGAATAAAAA
The DNA here is from genome assembly GCA_036343395.1 of Eubacterium sp. Taxonomy (GTDB): domain Bacteria; phylum Bacillota; class Clostridia; order Lachnospirales; family Lachnospiraceae; genus Eubacterium_F. Next base: position 5,636 of record JAZASH010000003.1, read on the forward strand.
AATCCCGACTCATGAGCAGGAGATGCGCGACAAGCTCTACAAGGTGTTCGGTTACTCCTATGAGGATGTGAGAAGTCAGATCCTCCCGATGGCAACCGACGGCGTGGAGCCGACCGTATCGATGGGTGCGGATGTGCCGCTTGCGATGATGTCAAAGCATCATCAGCCGCTGTTTTGTTATTTCAAACAGCTTTTCGCACAGGTGACCAACCCGCCGATAGACTCGCTCCGTGAAAAGATCGTCACCGACACGACCGTGTACATCGGATCCGACGGTGACCTTCTGAACGAAAAGGGAGAGAACTGCCGCGTGCTCGAGGTGGATTCGCCGATCCTGACCGGTGTCGATCTGATGAAGATCGAGGCACTGGATCAGCCGGGCTTCCACACCGCGCGTGTGTCCTTATTATTCTATAAAAATACATCCGTGGAAAAAGCATTGGATCAGTTAAATATCGCGGTGGATCGTGCGATCTCGGAAGGCGCCAATATCATCACCCTGACCGATCGAGGCGTCGATGAAAACCACATGCCGATCCCGGCTTTGCTGGCGGTGTCATCGGTGGAGCAGCATCTGGTACGGACGAAAAAAAGAACCGCCGTTTCCCTTATTCTTGAGAGCGGCGAGCCCAGAGATGTTCACCAGATTGCCTGTCTTCTGGGATATGGTGTGCGTGCGATTCATCCTTATCTGGCACATGAGTGTATCGCTGAAATGATCGATATCGGTATGCTCGATAAGGATTACCACACGGCGATCGAGGACTATAATAAAGCACTTCTGAACGGGGTAGTAAAGATTGCGGCCAAGATGGGTATTTCGACGCTGCAGTCCTATCAGAGTGCGCGTATTTTTGAGGCCATCGGTCTGTCACAGGAGTTGATCGATACTTACTTTACCGGTACGGTAAGTCGCGCCGGCGGTATCGGAATCCGTGAGATCGGTGAGGATATCGAGTTGCGACATGACAACGCGTTTGATCCGCTGGGTCTCCCGACGGATACGACGCTTGACTCTGTCGGCTTCCACAACCTCCGTAGCGGCGAGGACAAGGAAGACCATATGTACACGCCGAAAACGATCGTAACGCTCCAGAGAGCCGTACGTGAAGGCGATTATGAGCTGTTCAAACAGTACACCGAGATGGTGGATGCGGAGGATCGTCCGCACACGCTCCGTGCTCTGCTGAGCTTTATCCCGGCGGATAAGCCGGTACCGCTTGACGAGGTGGAGAGCGAGGATGAGATTGTAAAGCGTTTCCAGACAGGAGCGATGTCCTATGGCTCGCTCTCACGCGAGGCGCATGAGACCCTGGCCGAGGCGATGAACCGTCTGGGCGGCCGGTCCAATACCGGTGAGGGCGGCGAGGATCCGGCCCGCTTCGGTACGGTTAAGAACTCCGCGGTGAAGCAGGTAGCATCGGGACGCTTTGGTGTCACGAGCCAGTATCTGCGCAGCGCGAAGGAAATCCAGATTAAGATGGCGCAGGGAGCCAAGCCCGGTGAGGGTGGTCACCTGCCCGGAAAAAAGGTTTACCCGTGGGTGGCTTCGACCCGATTCTCGACACCGGGTGTGTCGCTGATCTCGCCGCCGCCGCATCACGATATCTACTCGATCGAGGATCTGGCACAGCTGATCTACGATCTGAAAAATGCCAACGACGATGCCCGCATTTCCGTGAAGCTGGTATCGGAGGCCGGTGTCGGTACGATTGCGTCCGGTGTTGCCAAGGCCGGTGCACAGGTCATCCTGATCTCCGGTTACGACGGCGGAACCGGTGCGGCTCCGTCCTCATCGGTACATCATGCCGGACTGCCGTGGGAGCTGGGTGTCAGCGAGGCACACAGGAGTCTGATCGAGAACGGCCTGCGTTCGCACGTCGTACTCGAGACCGACGGTAAGCTGATGACCGGACGGGATGTGGCGATTGCCTGCCTGCTTGGTGCGGAGGAGTTTGGGTTTGCGACGGCTCCGCTCGTGACGATGGGTTGTATGATGATGCGCGTCTGCTCCAAGGATACCTGCCCGATGGGTATCGCGACACAGAACGAGGAGCTGAGAAAGCGCTTCGCCGGCAAGCCGGAGCACGTAATGAATTTCATGAAGTTTGTAGCGAGACACCTGCGTGAGATCATGAGTGAGATGGGCTTCCGCACGGTGGATGAGATGGTCGGTCGTACGGATCGTCTGCAGACCCGCCTGGAGGGACGTAAAGATCGTGCGGCTCTCGCGGATCTGTCACGGATCCTGTATGCCGATGGCGATATTGATACCAAGGTTCACTTTAATCCGTCGGATGCCTATGACTTCCAGCTGGAGAAAACATTGGATGCCAAGGTTCTGATCCCGGCGTATAAAAAGCTGGGCAAGAAAAAGAGCATCTCAGTGGATGTCAATGTTTCCAGTACGGACCGAAGCTTCGGTACGCTCCTGGGTAGCCGGATCACGGCGGACCACGGGACGGAGCTTCCGGAGGATACGGTCGTTGTGAATGCGCACGGCGGCGGTGGTCAGTCCTTCGGCGCGTACATCCCGCAGGGCCTGACACTCCATCTGCATGGAGATGCCAACGACGGCTTCGGTAAGGGTCTGTCCGGTGGTAAGGTTATCGTGACACCGCCGGAGAAGGCAACCTATGAGGCCCATGAGAATATTATTATCGGAAATGTGGCGCTCTACGGAGCGACCGCCGGCAAGGCTTATGTATGTGGCGTGGCCGGTGAGCGTTTCTGTGTGAGAAACTCCGGTGCGATCGCGGTGACGGAAGGCTGCGGTGATCACGGTCTCGAGTATATGACCGGTGGTCGTGCGGTGATCCTCGGACCGACCGGCAAGAACTTTGCCGCCGGTATGAGCGGTGGTATCGCGTATGTGCTGGATCGGGATCACACCCTGTATCTGCGGATGAATAAAGACATGGTTTCCTTTACGGAGGTAACGGAGAAGTACGATGTTGCCGAGTTGCAGGGGATCCTGGAGGATTATGTGGCGGAGACCGGTTCGGTATTTGGTAAGGAGGTGCTGGATCACTTTGATGAGTACCTACCGGACTTCAAAAAGGTCGTGCCGAATGATTACCAGCGGATGCTGACGGCGATTTCGCATTTTGAGGAGCAGGGAGTAGATCCGGAGAATGCGGTTTATGAGGCGTTCAAGGAGGTTGCTGGATGAGACCGGGTATAGACTAACAGTTTTTACTCGGGACTACGCTTGCGCCATTCTTTAACGTAGCAGTGCACGCGTTGAAAAGACCAAAGCTGTGCACTGACGTTAAAGAGAGGTCCCTCGTAGAAAACGTGTTAGCTATACCCTGCAATAGTTCAGCATTATTGTTTTGATAACAATAGACATTATAAGGAGTGTGGATTATGGGTAAAATAGGTGGATTTTTGGAGTATGATCGGAAAGAGAATCCGGAAATACCCCCACTGGAGAGAATAAAGAGCTTCGCGGAGTTTCATGATGTAAACGATGTGACAGAGAGACGATGCCAGGCAGCGAGATGTATGGATTGCGGCGTGCCGTTTTGTCAGTCGGCGATGAGCCTGAGTGGCATGGTGGTCGGGTGTCCGCTTCACAACCTGATCCCGGAGTGGAACGATGCGATCTACCGGGAGCAGGACGAGCATGCGCTGGCGAGACTTTTGAAAACGAATCCGTTTCCGGAGTTCACGGGACGGGTTTGCCCGGCGCTCTGCGAGAAGGCCTGCATCAACGGCTGTGACGGGGAGTCGGTAACGGTTCACGATAACGAGCTGTATATCATCGAGACGGCGTATAAAAAGGGCACGATGGTGCCGCGCCCGCCGAAGCACAGGAGCGGGAAAAAGGTCGCTGTGATCGGAAGCGGTCCGAGCGGACTCGCGGCAGCGGATACCCTGAACCGACGCGGTCATCTCGTAACGGTTTACGAGAGAGAGGATCATATCGGTGGTCTTTTGATGTATGGCATTCCGAACATGAAACTTGATAAAAAAGTGGTCGATCGTCGTCAGAAGATCATGGAGGAGGAAGGCATCGTTTTCAAGCTGAACGCCGACGTGGGTCGTGATGTCGACGCACAGGCGCTGCGAAAGGAGTACGATGCGGTCGTGATGTGCTGCGGCGCGAAGGAGGCGCGAGCGCTCGATACGACGGTGATCTGTGACGGTAAAAAACAAAAAGAAAAAACGGACGAGGTTAAAGGCGTCCGCTATGCGGTTGATTTTCTGAGTGAGGTAACGAGCGAGCTGGTAAAGGCCGGAGCAAAGGCTGATGCCGAGGTCCTCGTGCCGGAGTTGGTAAGTAAAAAGCTGCTGAACCAGGTGCAGGGTAAGCACGTCGTTGTTGTCGGTGGTGGTGATACCGGTAATGACTGTATCGGAACAGCGATCCGTCTGGGTGCTAAAAGTGTTACGGCACTCGAGATGATGCCGAAGCCGCCGGTCGACCGGGCACCGTCGAACCCGTGGCCGGAGTGGCCGAAAACGTTACGCACCGACTACGGTCACAGCGAGTCGATCGCCGTTTTCGGTGACGACCCGCGTGTCTACAGCACGACAGTTCGCGAGGTGGTGACTGATAAGAATAATAAGATCAAAAAGATCGAGACCGTAAGAGTGAAGTTCAAGGATCGCAAGATGGGCTTTGTCTCCGGCTCGCAGCGTGAGATCCCGTGTGATCTGCTGCTGATCGCCGCCGGCTTTATCGGTGCGGAGGACTACCTGCCGAAGGCAATGAAAACACCGCTCGGTCAGCGCCATACGGTAGCTACCGACGAGACCCATATCTACCAGACGGAGGTGGATGGCGTCTTCGCTGCCGGCGACATGCGTCGCGGCCAGTCGCTCGTCGTCTGGGCGATCTCGGAAGGCAAAAACTGCGCCGCCGCCGTCGACGAGTATCTCATGGGTTATACGACGTTATAAATCTTCCAGTGAAGAGCGGCCGTAGCTTTTCATCCTCGCTCGGCCGTCTGAAGGCCTCCTCGGATGAAAACTACTCTCTCTTCACTTGCATTTTCCGCATAATATGATATAATCGTTAAGATACTAAAAATGAAAACAATGTAGAGATCCTTGCGATGGCTTTTGTGTTACAAAAAGTCTCGCAAGATCTCGGACACTTTCAGGAGACTTATAATGAAAAAGCGTAAGTTGATATTGGAGGACGGAAGCGAATACATCGGCGAGGGCTTCGGCGCCGACACCGATGCCGTTTGCGAAATCGTCTTCAACACATCCATGGCGGGATACCAGGAGATCGTCTCCGATCCCTCCTACACCGATCAGGCGGTCGTGATGAGCTATCCCCTGATCGGCAACTACGGTATTACCGACGAAGATTACGAAAGCAAGCTGGTGGCCCCGGCTGCTTTTATTGTTCGGGACTATAACGACCAGCCTTCGAACTTCCGGTATACCAAAACCCTATCCGAGCTGCTCGAGGACAACCATGTGCCCGGCATCAGCGGCATCGACACGAGGAAGCTGGTACGGAGCATCCGGGATCTCGGCTCGCGGCGTGCGATCATCACCGATACGCACGTGACGACCTGGGAAGGCGTCCAGCGGATCCACGACACACCCGTACCTCACGATCAGGTATCGCGGGTCAGCTGTCGGAAAAAATGGTACGCGAGAACAGCGAACCCACGGTTCAACGTCGTAGCCATCGACTGCGGTATGAAACTGAATATTGTACGCGAGTTAAATGCATTCGGCTGTAACGTTACAGTCGTTCCGTTTGGTACCCGTGCGGAGGAGATCCTGTCGATCCATCCGGACGGCGTTTTTGTGTCAAATGGCCCCGGCGATCCGGAGGACGTAAAGCCGGTCATCGGTGTGCTGAAGCAGATCATCGGTAAAAAACCGGTCTTCGGTATCTGCCTCGGTCATCAGCTGATCGCTTTGGCGAGTGGCGCATCGACCTACAAGCTGAAGTTCGGTCACCGCGGCGGAAACCATCCGGTGAAAAATCTTCTGACCGGAAAGATCGAGATCACCTCCCAGAACCACAGTTACGCCGTGGATGAAAAATCACTGGCAGGCACCGGCCTCAAGGTATCGCATATTAACCTTCTGGATAACACGGTCGAGGGACTGGTCAACGAGGACAAACTCCTCAGCTCCGTGCAGTACCATCCGGAGAGTGCGCCCGGCCCGCAGGACAGCTATTATCTCTTTGAAAGCTTTATGAAAAATATGGAAAAAGGAAGCGTGAAATCATGAGTAAAAGAACCGACATTCATAAGGTCCTGGTGATCGGCTCCGGTCCGATCGTCATCGGGCAGGCGGCCGAGTTTGACTATGCGGGGACGCAGGCCTGTCTCGCCCTGAAAGAAGAAGGCTATGAGGTGGTGCTGGCGAACTCCAATCCGGCGACCATCATGACCGACACCTCGATCGCGGATAAAGTATATATGGAGCCCCTGACACTGGAGTTTATGGCGAGGATCTGCCGCTATGAGAGACCGGACGCGATCGTCCCGGGGATCGGCGGACAGACCGGTCTGAACCTGGCTCTGCAGTTGAGTGATAAGGGTGTTCTGGACGAGTGCGAGATCGAGCTTTTGGGTACCGATAAAGAGAGTATCCGTCTGGCGGAGGACCGCGAGCTTTTTAAAGAGCTTTGTGAAAAAATCGGTGAGCCGGTCATCCCGTCGCAGATCACCTACTCTGTCGAGGAGGGCCTCAAGGCCGCTGAGGAGATCGGTTATCCGGTCATCCTGCGTCCAGCGTTCACGCTCGGTGGAACCGGTGGCGGTTTCGCTTACAACGAAGAAGAAATGAAGGAAAAGATCGAGCACGCCCTGGAGTGCTCGCCGGTCCATCAGGTACTCGTAGAGAAGAGTATCCGCGGATATAAAGAGATCGAGTACGAGGTTATGCGCGATGCCAACGACACGGCACTCGTTGTCTGTAACATGGAGAACCTCGACCCGGTCGGCATCCACACCGGTGACTCCATCGTCGTCGCACCGAGCCAGACACTCACCAACCGTGAGTATCAGATGCTCCGTGACTCCGCACTGAAGATCATCCGTGCCCTCGGGGTAGAGGGTGGCTGTAACGTGCAGTACGCGTTGGATCCGATGTCCTTTAAATACTATGTGATCGAGGTCAATCCCCGTGTATCACGTTCGTCAGCGCTCGCGTCCAAGGCCAGCGGTTATCCGATCGCTCGTGTGTCGGCGAAGATCGCAGTCGGCATGACGCTCGATGAAATCATGCTCGCCAACACCCCGGCCTGCTTCGAGCCGACGCTCGACTATATCGTGACCAAGATGCCGCGATTCCCGTTTGATAAATTCACCACGGCGTCCAACACGCTCTCAACACAGATGAAGGCGACCGGTGAGGTCATGAGTGTCGGACGTACCGCCGAGGAGAGTTTGCTGAAGGCGATCCGTTCTCTCGAGGACGGTAAAAATCACATCCATCTCGAGAAATTTGACCGGGAAAATATGTCGGTCGACGAGTTGCTCGATTACATCAAAGAGGGCACCGATGATCGTCTCTATGCGATCGCTCAGCTGATGTGGATCGGCATCGATCAGTCTGTTATTTTCAGAGAAACCATGATCGATATGTTCTTCCTGGATAAGATCAAAAATATCGTCGATTTTGAGAAAGAATTAGAAGGAAAACATCTGACAAAAGAGCTGTTATATAAAGCGAAGAGGATGGGCTTCTCGGACTCCTACATCGCCGAGCTTACGGATCTTTCCGAGGATGATGTATGGCAAAAGAGAAAGGAACTTGACATCTATCCGGTCTATAAAATGATCGATACCTGCGCGAGCGAGTTTGACAGTTATGTTCCGTATTTTTATTCGACCTATGAAGAGGAAAATGAGTCGATCGTATCGGATAAAGAAAAGATTATCGTACTCGGTTCCGGACCGATCCGTATCGGGCAGGGTGTCGAGTTTGATTACTCGACCGTTCACGCGATCCATACGATCCATGAGATGGGTTACGAGGCGATCGTCATCAACAATAACCCCGAGACGGTGTCGACGGATTATACGACAGCCGATAAGCTGTATTTTGAGCCGCTGACCGTCGAGGATATCATGAATATCATCGACCTCGAGCATCCGGTCGGCGTGATAGCATCCCTGGGCGGACAGACCGCGGTGAACCTGGCAGAGCCGCTCACCAAGCGCGGCGTCAAGATCATCGGTACGGACAGCGAGGCGATCGACAAGGCTGAGGACAGAGATAAGTTTGAGGAGGTCATCCGGTCGTTAGAGATCCCGCATCCGGTGGGAGAGGCCGTGACCGATATCGAGAGTGGTGTCGCAGCGGCAGCGAAGATCGGCTATCCGGTACTCGTACGTCCGAGCTTCGTGCTCGGCGGTCGTGCGATGGAGATCGTCGCCAACGAGGAGATGCTCCGCCACTACCTCAAAAATGCCGTGGAGGTGGATGTCGACAAGCCGGTACTCGTCGATAAATATCTCGTCGGTAAAGAGGTCGAGATCGATGCGATCTGCGACGGCGAGGAGGTGTTTTTACCGGGTATCATGGAGCTGGTTGAGCGTACCGGTGTGCACTCCGGTGACTCGACGAGTGTATATCCGCCGTTCAGTATCTCGGAAAAGGTAAAGGAAACCATCGCGGACTATACGAGTCGGATCGGTCTGGGCGTCGGGATCCGCGGACTCTTTAATATCCAGTTTATCGTGGATAAGGACGACAGCGTGTACATCATCGAGGTGAACCCGAGAGCGTCCCGAAGCGTTCCGTTCCTGTCGAAATCCTCGGGCTTCCCGCTCGTCGATATCGCGACAAAGGTAATGCTCGGACAGAGCCTGAAGGAGCAGGGAATCACCGATCTGACGCCGAAGGGCAAGGATATGTTTTATGTCAAGGCGCCGGCCTTTTCTTTTGAAAAACTAAACGGTATGGATGCGTATCTCTCACCGGAGATGAAGTCGACCGGTGAGGCGATCGGCTACGACAAAAAACTGAATCGTGCGTTCTATAAAGCGCTGCAGGCATCCGGGATCAAGATGAAGGAATACGGTACCGTCATCGTAACGCTGGCGGACGAGGATAAGGAGGAGGCACTGCCTCTGGTACGTCGGTTCTATCAGCTTGGGTTTAATATCGAGGCGACACCGGGTACCGCGACATTTTTAAAGGAGCACGGAGTCCGGACACGTATGCGCGGCAAGCTGTCGGAGGGATCGGATGAGATCCTGCGGTCGATCCGCGCCGGCTATGTCAGCTATATCCTGAATACGCGTGCGATCCTGTCGGGTGTGCACTACGAAGATGGTGTGGCGATCCGCCAGTGTGCGGTGTCCAACGGTGTAACGATGTTTACGTCGCTGGATACGGTACGGATTTTGTTGGATGTTTTGGAGGAGATCTCACCGACGATCGGAACCATCTGATCGATATAGCGCGAGGATGTTCGGTAGGACTCGTGCATTTGGAAAGGAGCAAGCTATGGATTACACTTCGGAAGAAATACTACAGTACATCGAGGAGGAGGATGTGAAGTTCATCCGCCTGATGTTCCGCGACGCCTACGGTGTCCAGAAAAACATCTCGATCATGCCGGGCGAGTTGAAAAAGGCCTTCACCGACGGGGTGACGATCAACGCCCGCCGGATCGACGGTTTCGGCGACGACAGTCAGCACCTGTATCTCAAGCCGGATGCATCGACGTTGGCGATCCTGCCGTGGCGCCCGGAGAGCGGACGCGTGATCCGTATGTTTTGCGATGTATATACGGCGGATGGCAAGCCCTGCGAGGCGGACACCCGCGTGATGCTCGAGCGTGCGATGGCACATGCCGATCAGGAGGGTATCGAGTTTAAGTTCGGCTCCAAGTCCGAGTTTTATCTGTTCAAGCTCGACGACGAGGGCAACCGTACGGAGACGCCGTACGATGAGGCCGGTTATATGGATATCGCGCCGGCGGATAAGGGAGAGAACATCCGTCGTGAGATCTGCCTGACGATCGAGGAGATGGGACTCCGCCCGGAGCGCTCTCATCATGAGCAGGGACCGGGACAGAACGAGATCGATTTTCATCATGGACTTCCGCTCGAGGCAGCTGATCAGATGTCGACCTTTATGATGGTTGTGTGCACCGTTGCCGGACGCAACGGTCTCTATGCAGACTTCTCACCGATGCCGGTCAAGGACAACCCCGGCAACGGTTATCATATCAATATCTATGCGACAGACAAGGACGGAAACGATGTCTGCCGTTACGTGGCAGCGGGGATTCTCGACAAGATCCGCGAGATCACTCTTTTCTTAAACCCGTCGGAGGGTTCGTATCGTCGTTTCGGTACCGGCACGGCACCGGATCGCGTGAACTGGTCCGAGGGTGGCGAGGGTGCGCTCATGCACATCTCGGAGCGTGAGATGGGTGTCCGCACGGAACTGCGCTCACCGGACGCACTGAGCAATCCGTATCTCGCATATTCGCTCCTCATCGAGGCCGGACTGTACGGTATCAAAAATAAGCTCGAGCTGCCGCACCTCGAGGCGGATGACGAATTGCTGCTCCCACAGTCATATAAAGAGGCCTGTGAGACAGCCATGAAGAGTGATTTTGTTAAGGAGATTGTTCCGACAGCTGTTTTACAGGCGTACACAAACAGGTAATTGGGAAAAGGATAATTAGATGGCGGAAGGCAAGCGAAGCCAGCATGACGTGCTGGTGATTTCTTCATATGAAAAATTTGCTGCCTCGGTGGAACGGGCACTTTCAGACGGAAGGTACCGGGATATCGAGGTTCGTAAAAGTGCGTCCTTAGCCAGACGTGAGCTGCTCGAACGTAGCTACGACATCGCCATCATCAACGTCCCGCTTTCCGATGAGCCGGGTGTCGAGCTGGCCGTGGACATCGCGACCCGATTTACGACGGGCGTGATCATCATAGCTTCGTCGGAGATCAGCGAGGATGTTGCCGAGCGTGTGACCGACTATGGCATCATCGTGATATCGAAGCCGGCGACGGTGAAGGCGGTGAGTCGGAGCGTCCGCCTGATGTGTGCGATCCAGGACCGCCTGAAAAAGCAGGAAAAGAAAGTGCTTACACTGGAGGAAAAGATGGACGAGATCCGTGTCGTCAATCGTGCCAAGTGGAAGCTGATCGACGAAAAAGGCATGAGCGAGGACGACGCGCATAAGTACATCGGCAAGATGGCAATGGATCAGTGCATCACCCGCCGCGAGGCCGCAGAATCCATTCTGGGATGAGTTGTCACGCCTGCGCCGCAGAATCCATCCTGGGATGAGCTGTCACACATGTGCCGCCGAGGCTATTCCGGCTTGACCGCACGGTGCCGTTCATGATATAATAACCTTCCGGTTATCCGATAGTTTATAACAGTTTTGGGGAGGGTAAATTCATGAAAAAACGAATCACACGTGTGACCGTATCTATCTTTTTATCTTTGGCAGTCCTTCTGTCGGGGACAGGTGTCGGACCGACAGGAGCTGTATCCACAGCGAAAACAAGCAAGACGGCAAAGGTTTCTCTGGCAAAGAAAAACCTCTCGCTTACGATTCTCCAGAATGCGGAAAAGGTGACCAAGGGAACAGCGAAGATCAAGGTCAAAAAGAAAAAGGGTGTAAAGATCAAAAAGATCACCTACCTCTCTCTTGAAAAACGGATCGCGAAGGTCAATCAATCCGGTAAGGTTACGGCAGAGAAAATGGGGGCAACCAAGATTGTTGTTTCCGTCAAGTATCGCTTTAAGAAAAAGACTGTAACAAAAAATCTGACCTGTAAAATCTCGGTTAAAAATACATATAAAAATATCTTCTCAGGGATACGATTCAAGCAAAAAAACTATGCGACCTACGTCGGAGGTGCAGATGGAGTCTGCCCCTGCTATCAGACCGATGTCAGCAATCTGAATCCGGATTTTTATGCCTGGGATTGTCTGAAGATGGAGATTGCGGATACGTCTGTGATCGAGCAGGGTGTGAACGGCTTTATTCTCGGCCTAAAGCCCGGTACGACGACGGTGACGATCCGCTCTACGGACGGTTCCAAGCTGACCGATACCGCAACGGTACGTGTATACGCGAAGGTAGAAGATGTGCCGCCACAGGAAGATCTCTATACGAGTGAAAAGAATGAATTGATCGAAGCGATCGAGAGTAAGTGGACGGAGGAAGATAGGAACCGCTATCTTGACAAGGACGGACATTTCATCTGGGATTATTTCGAACAGGCGGAGGTTCAGTATTTATATAATAAAGATAAGCTCATCGACGACTACCGCGCTGTTAAGACTAAAAGTTATCCGGATGGATCCGCCGAGGACACCTTGTTATCCTTACTCTCAACAGAGGAAGCAATGAAGGACAATGTGAACGGTGATGCTTTATTCTTTGAGGCGTTGGAGAAAAAGCTCGTGACACCCATCATGAATGCGACTTCGCTTGCGGAGCTCAGAGAGGTACTGGCTGAGTTAAACTTCGAGGGGGTCAGTTCGATTTTTAATACGAGCGGGATTGATTATGAGATGGACAATGAAGAAGTATATGAGCAGCTTTTCTACGGAGAATCAACGGCGGATTTGGAGGAACCGCTGAGCTTAGCATGTCATTACCATACAAGGCTGAGTGCGACTCGGATGGATGCACTTACGAAGTTGAAATCAACAGCCGGCATCAAAACGTATGTCGGAAAGGTGCTTGGGTTTGTGGGGATCAAGGATAAGACTGTTCTTTCGAAAACGAAGAAATTCGTGCTCGATATGATAGAAACGAATAAAGAGATTGATCCGTACTATAACTTCCTAAAGCTGGATGCGCTGGATAAAAAATATCCGAACATCCATGTCAGGGAATGGCTGGATAAGCTTCAGTACAATATAAACGGAGAATCCCAAATCAGCCTGGATGGAACAGCGGCTGTGAAGGAACTGAACAAAGCATTTGCCTCCGAGAAAAATCTGGACATGTTGAAAGGCTATGCTGTTTTTGCAGCGATCATGCCTATTGCACTATATACGAAGGACGGTGTCCGGGCTACGATGGAACTCTTAAAGCCGGATGACATTAAAAGGAATAGCGAAAGTGAAATACGGAAAGAGGTTACCAAGCAATACGCAGAGAATCTGAAAGGCATCTGCGATATGATTCCCTGGGATGTGGATCAGGTTTATACCGGACGTTATTACAGCAAGAATTATAAAAAACAATTTGATCAGATGGTTGATCGCTATGCGGATACCTACAGAGAGGTATTCAGAGAAAGCGACAGGAGTGAGAAGACCAAGACTGCTTTGTTGAAAAAGATCGACAATATGACCTTCTGCAATCTCTATCCCACCGATGATGAATACGATTTACTTACCGTTCAGGATGATATGAAGACGGCGTCAGAGGGAGGGACGTTTGCGGATTGTCTGTTTACGATCTATAAATATCACGCGCATCTGTCAAGGCTCCTCGCAGAGAATGATCCTCTTAAGATCACCAAATGGTTGTATCCGGATGATGGGCTCTTTGGCGGATGGAATTCGTGGGATAATAACGCCTATCATACCTATAGCATCAATTCATGTATCTTCTGCCATGTAAATATGGCGCCCATTTTTAAGGATAACCCGACAGGAGACGAAAAGGTTGATGTAGAGAATATAGCCTATATGTCAACAACGATCGGTCATGAGGTCGGTCATGCGTTTGACGGAACAGGTTGTTATGTAGACGAAAATGGAATGTTCAAAAAATGCTGGGATGATTCGGATATCGAAAAACACAAGGAAAGACTTAAAAAACTTGCGGAGCTTTATGATACCTATCCACAGTTTTTCCTGTATAATGATAAGATGGTACTCTATCAGCACGGAAAAAAGGTTGCGGATGAGGCTGTGGCGGATCTGGGCGGCACGGAGATTGCACTTCGTTTGTTGAAAAAGACGTATCCGGGGAATGATGAATACATCCGGGAATTCTTTATAATAACGGCCAAACAGTGGGCGGCTACCTATCTTGACTATCTCACGATCGAGAGGGCAGAAAAATGGGTGCGAGAGGACACGCATCCGCAGTTGCGTTCGCGAACCAACGGTGTTGCCTCGTGCATGGAGGAGTTCTACCGGGTATTTGATGTGAAGGAAACAGATGCGATGTATATCGCGCCGGAGGACCGGGTTCAGATGTGGGGTGCCTGATCGGCGTTCTTATCTGCTCATCAAAGTATAAAAATCATCTTGACACCACGGACAGTTCGTGCTATTATACTAAAAGAGGCAAAGGGGTCTCGGATTATTCCGAGACCCCTTTTATTTTTTGGAGGAAACCATGAATCAACTACATGAAGAATGCGGCGTTTTCGGCGTATACGCCGAGCAGTCTTATCCGGTTGCCAAGGATGTGTATTACGGACTCTATTCGCTGCAGCACCGCGGACAGGAAAGCTGCGGCATCGTCGTAGGGGACGATGGACTCTTTTTCTCGCATAAGGACCTCGGTGAGGTTCCGACGGTCTTTGATCGGGAGACACTCGAAAAGCTCCCGGACGGCACGATGGCGATCGGCCATGTCCGCTACTCGACGACGGGTGGTGATGACCGAAACAACTGTCAGCCGATGCAGGTGAATCATCAAAAAGGAAAAATGGCCCTGGCTCACAACGGCAATATCAGTAACGCGTTTGAGCTCAGGCAAAAGCTGGAACTGGACGGCGCCATCTTTCACTCCACCTCGGACACGGAAATCATCGCCTATCTGGTGACGAGAGAGCGACTCGTCCACCCTTCCATCGAGAAGGCCGTGCTGGCAACCATCCCGCATCTGGAGGGTGCCTTTTCACTGGTGCTGATGTCGGCGACCAAGTTGATCGCCGTGCGCGATCCTCACGGGTTCCGACCGCTGTGCTATGGCAAGACCGCCGACGGACGTTATATTGTCGCCTCCGAGAGCTGTGCGCTCGAGGCTGTGGGCGCTGAGTTCATCCGTGACATCCGTCCGGGCGAGGTGATCGTTTTTTCGAGTGAGGGCGTCAACAGCTACTCCGCTCACATCGAAAAGAAAGAAAAGAAAACCTGTATTTTTGAGTATATTTACTTTGCCAGACCCGACTCTGTCATCGACGGCATCTCCGTGCATGAGGCAAGGATGCGTGCCGGACGGATCCTGGCAAGAGAGGATAAAAAGGATATCGCCGATGTGGTGATCGGTGTCCCGGACTCCGGGCTTGATGCCGCGCTCGGCTATGCGTCCGCCTCCGGCATCCCCTACGGGATCGGGCTGATCAAGAACAAATACATCGGGAGGACCTTTATCTCCCCCACCCAGGAGGAGCGTGTCAATCAGGTGCGGATCAAGCTGAACCCGATCCGCTCTACTGTAGAGAATAAAAGGATCATCCTGATCGATGACTCGATCGTGCGCGGAACGACCAGTGCCCATATTGTAAAGCTGTTGCGCGAGGCCGGTGCGAGCGAGATTCATATGCGGATATCGGCACCTCCGTTTTTACATCCGTGCTATTATGGGACGGATATTGACTCGGAGGATAATCTGATCGCATGTCACCATACGCCGGCGGAGATCGCAGAGATCATCGGGGCGGATTCTTTATGTTATTTACCTGTTGATTCTTTATGTGAATTGGTCGGAAATAAGAGCTATTGTAATGCCTGTTTCACGGGTGACTATCCGACCGCAACACCTGCAAACTCGTCCAAGGCGAGATTTGAGCAACCGCTTTCTATGCGGAATAGTAACAAAAAGAATTCTTGATAAAATTTAAATAATTTAAAATTTTTTGAAAATTACTATTGACAAACAATATAACATGTGTTATAGTTGTTCACGAAATGAGGCAAGGGCGTCTCGGATAGTATCCGAGGCGCCCTTTTTCATTTTATATCTGCATTAAGAAATGGAGGGAAGTATTATGGAAGATGTGATTGCATTGTTTGATGGGAAGCTCTTCGGAGTCTGGTTCCTGATCGGTGCGGCATTGGTGTTCTGGATGCAGGCCGGATTCGCCATGGTGGAGTCAGGATTTGCGAGGGCGAAGAATGCCGGTAACATCCTGATGAAGAACCTGATGGATTTTTGTATCGGGTGCGTGGTGTTCATCCTGATTGGTTTCGGCTTACTCCTCGGTGAGGATATGGTAGGTCTGATCGGACAGCCCGGTCTGGACATTTTTACCAACTATGCGAACTTTGACTGGTCAAACTTCGTATTCAACCTTGTGTTCTGCGCGACCACCGCGACGATCGTTTCCGGTGCGATGGCAGAGCGTACCAAGTTCCTTAGTTATTGTGTGTACTCCGCTGTGATCTCAGCGCTGATCTATCCGATCGAGGCGCATTGGATCTGGGGCGGCGGCTGGCTTGCTCAGATGGGATTTCATGATTTTGCAGGGTCATGTGCCATCCATATGGTCGGCGGTATCGCCGCTCTGGTCGGTGCCATCATGGTCGGCCCGCGTATCGGTAAGTTTGAGCGCGATAAAAACGGTAAGGTCGTTAAGGTTAACGCCTTCCCCGGTCACAACCTGGTGATCGGTGCCCTGGGTGTTTTCATCCTGTGGCTTGGCTGGTATGGTTTCAACGGTGCTGCTTGTACAACAACGGAGCAGCTTGCTTCCGTGTTCGTGACAACGACGATCGCACCGTCTGTGGCAACTGTCATTTGTATGATCTTTACCTGGCTCCGCTATGGTAAACCGGATGTTTCGATGTGTCTGAACGCATCACTCGCCGGACTCGTTGCCATCACCGCTCCGTGTGATGTCACCGATGCGACCGGCTCGATTATCATCGGTGCCGTAGCCGGTCTCCTGGTTATCTTCGGTGTATGGCTCCTCGACCACAAACTGCATATCGACGATCCGGTCGGTGCGGTAGCGGTCCATATGATGAACGGTATCTGGGGTACGATTGCAACCGGTCTTTTCGCTACGGCGAGTGCGCCGGGCTTTGAACTGGCAGGGATCAAGGAAGGTCTTTTCTACGGAGGCGGTTTTGAGCAGTTGGGGATCCAGCTCGTCGGTTTCGGCGCGGTGGCTGCCTGGGCAGCGATCGGTATGCTGATCGTCTTCGGTATCATCAAGCTGATCTTCGGACTGCGTGTCAGTGAAGAGGAAGAGCTCGAGGGTCTGGACCTGACCGAGCATGGTCTGGCAAGTGCTTACTCCGGTTTCTCCATCATGGATGTATCGAACTCGGCAATGCTTGCCAATGAGAATACAAACCTCGGAGTCGCGGCCTATGAGGATGCGAGCGAGGCGATGCGAAATGCCTCTGTCCCCGTGGAGAATGTCGCGGAAAAGATGGAGGGTGTGATCCCGAATACGGGAATCTACAAGGTGGTTATTATTACCAAGTTGTCGCGTTATGACAAGATGAAGAGAGCGCTGAATACGCTCGGTGTGACCGGTATCACGGTTACACAGGTCAGCGGCTGCGGTATCCAGAAGGGTGCCGGCGAGATGTATCGAGGCGTCGAGATGGATATGACACTTCTTCCGAAGATCAAGCTGGAGGTTGTTGTCAGCGGCATTCCGGTTGAGAGTGTCATTGAGGCCGCGAAGAAGACGCTTTACACCGGTAAGATCGGTGATGGTAAGGTCTTCGTTTATCCGGTTAGCCGCGTAGTGAAGATCCGCACGGGTGAGGAGGATTTTGACGCGTTGCAGGATGTAGAATAAAGGTTTCCGCTTGGGCGCGGTCGGAGATTTTCTCACGGTTCGCGACGCAACGTCGGCTCACTGTGAGAAAACTCCTGCCGCCCAAGCTGACCATTAAGCCTAAAAAGACTTTGGAGCCACGTGTCCAAAGTCTTTTTTTGTGTTGACTTAAGCCCTTGAAAGTGCTAAAATTTTAAGATGTGACTTTAATTCAAATATGTGGGGGAAAAATGTTAGATTTATCGGAATCGAGAGAAAAAATAGATGCGATCGATGAGCAGATCGTCGGCCTTTTTGAGGAACGCATGAAGATCACCAACGATGTGGCGCAGTATAAGATCAAGACCGGGAAAGCGGTGCTTGACCGCGAGCGCGAGGGGCAGAAGCATCGCGCGCTGCAAAAGCTGACCCACACCGACTTCAACGCGAAGGCGATCCACGAGCTCTATGAACAGATCATGTCCGTCAGCCGGAAGTATCAGTACGGCCTGATCAACAAAATGATGCCGGATACCGGCGATGTCATCGGCTTTGAAAAGGTCGATAAGATCGACTACGCGAAGGACGCGACGGTATACTACTTTGGGACCCGCGGGACCTACACGCAGGCGGCGATGGAGGAGATTTTCGGGACGCAGGTAAAGGCGATCCACGAGCCGACCTTCCGCGGTGTGATGGAGGCGGTCCGTGACGGTTTGGCAGACTTCGGTGTGCTCCCCATCGAGAACTCCTCGACGGGCGGTGTGACTGCCAACTACGACAGCATCCTGGAGTATCCAAACGCCATCGTCGGACAGCATGTGATGCGGATCCGTCAGTGTCTGGTCGGTTTGCCGGGCGCACATCTGAACGAGATCCGGAACGTATACTCCCATCCGCAGGGCCTGATGCAGTGCCGTGAGTTTTTGGAGAGACATCCGGACATGTGCGGTATCGAGTACGACAGCACGGCGGCCGGTGCGAAAAAGGTCCGCGACGACGGTGACCTGACGCAGGCAGCGATCGCGAGTGAGCGCGCGGCCAAGGAGTACGGCCTGGAGGTGCTGGCATCGGATATCCAGACGGACAAGGACAACTCGACGCGCTTTATCATCCTGAGTCCGGACTGCATCTACACCGACGAGTCCAACAAAATCAGTCTGTGTATCGAGCTCCCGCATGTCAGCGGAAGCCTGTACCGGATCCTGTCACACTTTTTATTTAACGACCTGAACCTGACGCTGATCGAGTCGCGTCCGATCCCGGGCAGTCAGTGGGAGTATCGATTCTTTATCGACGTCGAGGGGAACCTCGAGGATCCCGCCGTGAAAAATGCGCTGCGCGGAATCAAAGAAGAGGCAGCATTGCTACGCATCCTGGGCAATTACAAATCGGTGTAGCATGACAATAAATCGAAGAGGAGAGCAACCATGAACGTTTTTCCGTCTATTGAAAAGGTAAAGGAGCTGGCGTCCGAAAACCGGTACGATATCGTCCCGATCTGTCTGGAACTGTTATCGGACTTTATCACGCCGATCGAGACGATGCGGATCCTGCAAAACATCTCGACCCATTGCTTTATGCTGGAGTCGGCGATGGCGCAGGAACAGTGGGGACGCTACACCTTTATGGGGTACGATCCGAAGCTCGACATCACCTGTTTCGAGGGGCACTTAGAGGCCGGTGAGCTGATCGAGCAGGACACGGAGAACCCGTCCGAGTTTCTCAGAGAAATACTGAATAAATACCGCAGTCCGAGACTGCCGGAGCTCCCGCCGTTTACCGGCGGTCTGGTGGGATATTTTTCCTTTGATTATCTCAACTATTTTGAGCCGACAACCAAAGTCAACGTGCAGGACGAGGAAGAGTTCCGCGATGTCGATCTGATGTTATTTGATAAGGTGATCGCTTTTGACAATGTGAGACAAAAGATCATCCTGATCGTCAATATGAAACTCGAGGATATCGAGACCAGCTACAACCGTGCGGTCGTCGAGCTGGGTCAGATGGAGCAGCTGCTGAAAAACGGCGTTAAGAAAAAGGACTGCTCCGGCCGGATCACCGGCGAGGTGGAGGCGCTGTTTTCGGAGGAAGAATACTGCGAGATGGTCGAAAAAGGAAAGACCTACATCCGCGAGGGAGACATCTTCCAGATCGTGCTTTCCAACCGACTCAGTGCACCCTTCGAGGGAAGCCTTTTGAACACCTACCGGATGCTCCGCACGATCAATCCGTCACCGTATATGTTTTATTTTTCCGGTACGGATGTCGAGGTTGCCGGTGCTTCACCGGAGACACTCGTAAAGCTGGAGGACGGCATCCTGCATACCTTCCCGCTGGCCGGAACGCGTCCGCGCGGTCTGACACCGGAGGAGGACAGGCAGCTGGAAAAGGAGCTGCTCGCTGATGAAAAAGAGCTCGCAGAGCACAACATGCTCGTCGATCTCGGCCGCAACGATATCGGTCGCATCTCGAAATTTGGCACTGTGGAGGTTGAGACGCTCCGTGAAGTTCAGCATTATTCACACGTGATGCATATCGGCTCGACCGTGCGCGGGGAGATCGCCGAGGATAAGGACGCACTGTCCGCGATCGAGGCGGTACTGCCGGCCGGCACACTCTCCGGTGCGCCGAAGATCCGTGCCTGCCAGCTGATCGGTGAACTCGAGAACAACAAGCGCGGCATCTACGGAGGCGCGATCGGCTACATCGACTTTACCGGCAACATGGATACGTGTATCGCGATCCGTATCGCCTATAAGAAAAACGGCAAGGTCTTTGTCCGCAGCGGCGCGGGTATCGTCGCCGACAGTGTACCGGAGACCGAGTATCAGGAGAGCTTAAACAAGGCCAAGGCCGTCGTCACCGCCCTGGAAAAATCCATGGAGCTGGATGACTGAAATAAACAGAAGGGGAAAAACAATGATCTTATTAATCGATAATTACGACAGCTTTTCATATAACCTGTATCAGCTGATCGGTACGATCGATCCGGATATTCAGGTTGTGAGAAACGACGCGTTGACTGTGGACGAGGTGAGACATCTCCACCCGACACAGATCATCCTTTCACCGGGACCGGGACGTCCGCAGGACGCCGGGATCTGTATCGATGTGGTAAAGGAGTTGCGGGGCGAGTTCCCGATCCTGGGGGTGTGCCTGGGACACCAGTCCATCTGTGAGGCCTACGGGGCAACTGTGGGCTATGCCGACCGACTGATGCACGGGAAACAGTCGCTGACGGACCTGGATACCACCAGTCCGATCTTCGTCGGATGTCCGAAGCAGACACCGGTCGGGCGCTACCACTCCCTGGCTGCGCAGGCGGATACCCTTCCGGACACGCTGAAGGTCATCGCCAAAACTGTCGAGGGCGAGGTGATGGCGGTGAGTGATGAGTCACATGCGATCTACGGACTGCAGTTTCACCCGGAGTCGATCCTGACACCGGAGGGAAAAAAGATGCTTGAAAACTATTTGCAGGAGGGACGCCGCTGGCGTATGAGCCTGCATGATGCCAGCTCTGCCGGCATCTGAAAGGACAGAGATTATGAGAACTTATCTGGTAACCGGAGGAGCCGGCTTCATCGGCTCAAACTACATCCACTACATGTTTCGCAAGTACGATAACGAGATCCGCATCATCAACGTGGACAAGCTGACCTATGCCGGCAATCTCGAGAACCTGCGAGACATCGAGGATCGTGACAACTATACCTTTATCCGTGCAGACATCACGGACAAGGATGCCATCGCGGAGATTTTTGCGAAAAATGACATCGACCGCGTGGTGCACTTTGCCGCAGAGTCGCACGTGGACCGCTCCATCGAGACACCGGAGGTATTTGTCCATACCAACGTCCTCGGGACCGCCGTGATGCTGAACTGTGCCAAGGCGGCGTGGGAGCTGCCGGATGGTTCCTTTAAGGAGGGAAAAAAGTTCCTCCACGTATCGACGGATGAGGTGTACGGCTCACTTCCCGATGACGGAAAAAGTTATTTTTATGAGACGACACCCTATGATCCGCACAGCCCGTACTCGGCGAGCAAGGCCGGCTCGGACATGTTGGTGAAATCCTACATGGACACCTATCGCTTCCCGGCGAACATCACCAACACATCCAACAACTACGGCCCGTATCAGTTCCCGGAGAAGCTGATCCCGCTTTTGATCAATAACGCTTTGGCGGGCAAGGAGTTGCCGGTCTACGGTGACGGGAAAAATATCCGCGACTGGATCTATGTCGACGACCATGCCAAGGGGATCGACATGGTGCAGGAGCAGGGTGAACTTTTCGAGACCTACAACATCGGCGGACATAACGAAAAACGCAACATCGAAATCGTCCATCTGGTGATCGAGACACTGCTCGAGATCCTGCCGGCGGACGATGCGAGAAGAGCTCATATCTCGACCGATCTGATCAAATACGTGACCGACCGCAAGGGGCATGACCGCCGCTATGCGATCGCGCCGGATAAGATCATGGAGAAGATCGGTTGGGAGCCGGAGACGATGTTTGCAGAAGGGATCAAAAAGACGATACGCTGGTATCTGGAGCACGAGGAATGGCTCACCAATGTCACCTCGGGCGCCTATCAGGAATACTACGAAACGATGTATAACGATCGATAAGGAGCGCCGCGAAAAGGCGACCGAAGGGAGAAACCTATGAAAGGTATCGTGTTAGCCGGGGGATCCGGTACGAGATTATATCCGTTGACAATGGTGACATCCAAACAGCTTTTGCCGATCTATGACAAGCCGATGATCTACTATCCGCTTTCGGTTTTGATGCTGGCCGGGATCCGGGAGATCCTGCTGATCTCCACACCGGAGGACCTGCCGCGTTTCCGTGAGTTGCTCGGAGACGGTTCGCAGTTTGGAATCGAGCTGTCCTATGAGGAGCAGCCCAGCCCTGACGGCCTGGCACAGGCCTTTATCATCGGGGAGGAGTTTATCGGAGACGACTCGGTAGCGATGGTGCTCGGTGACAATATTTTTAACGGACAGGGGCTGACGGAGATCCTCCGTAACGCAGCGGCCAAGGAAAAGGGCGCGACTGTTTTTGGCTATTACGTCGAGGATCCGGAGCGGTTCGGTATCGTCGAGTTTGATGCGACCGGCAAGGTGGTTTCCATCGAGGAGAAGCCGTCCAAGCCGAAGAGTAATTACTGTGTGACGGGTCTGTATTTTTATGACAACCGCGTCGTCGAGTATGCCAAATCACTCAAGCCGTCGGCACGCGGTGAACTCGAGATCACGGATCTGAACCGGATGTATCTCGAGACCGGCGAGCTCTCGGTCGAGCTCCTCGGCAGAGGCTTTACCTGGCTGGATACCGGGACACACACCTCACTTTTGGAGGCGTCGAACTTTGTCCATACCGTGGAGACCCACCAGCATCGAAAGATCAGCTGCCTCGAGGAGATCGCCTATGAGAACGGCTGGATCGGACGTGAGGAGATGCTGACCGCATATGAACTCTATAAGAAAAACCAGTACGGCGAATACCTGATGGATGT
The DNA here is from genome assembly GCA_036343395.1 of Eubacterium sp. Lineage (GTDB taxonomy): Bacteria > Bacillota > Clostridia > Lachnospirales > Lachnospiraceae > Eubacterium_F. The sequence continues at coordinate 28,765 of JAZASH010000003.1, forward strand.
ACTGGAAGGCAAATATCACTCGTGAGGAATCAGATATGAAGCAACGTATGGATGATCGAATCATCAAAAAAATGCTCCGAGGAACGATGGTCGTCATGGTCGTAACTGTGCTCTCGACGATGCTCGGGATGCTCGTGGACGGTATCGTGATCGGACGTTATCTGGGACAGGCCTATATGTCGGCCTACGGTCTTGCCAATCCGATTTTTAATCTCCTGATCGCGATCAACGGCGTGCTGGCAGCGGGGATCCAGGTCCTGTGCGCCAGGCACATCGGAAGCGGCGACTACGATCGTGCCAAGCAGGTACATACGATCAGCTTTCTTATGGCAGCGCTGATCTCACTGATCCTGTTTGCCGTGATGTTTTTCGGTGCGGATCAGATCGCGATGCTGCTCGGTGCACATGGTAAAAATGCTTCGCTCCTGCCGGAGGCATCGGCGTATTTACGCGGACTCGGTATCGGTGTACCGCCGCTGATGCTCGCTTTTATCACAAACTCCTTTATGCAGATCGACAGCGATCAGACACGTACCATCGTGGCGGTGGTCGTGATGACGATCGTCAATATCGCCGGCGACTTTATCAATGCTTTGGTCCTGCACGGCGGTCTGTTTGAGATGGGTATGGCGACCTCGATCAGTTATTATGTGGCGTTACTGATCGCGCTGACGCACTATCTGAAAAAGAATAATGTACTTACCTTTACGATTAAGGGACTGCGTATCCGCGATGCGCTGAAGGTGATGAAACTCGGTGCGCCGTCGGGCGTGGTCAATCTTTTTATCACCCTCCGAAACATCGTGATGAACCGCCTGTTACTCCTGGTGGCAACACCGGTAGCCGTGGCGGCCTTCTCGATCCAAAACACGTTAACCGCGGCGACCGGTGCGATCAGTACGGGGCTGGGTATGGCGGTGCTTTTGGTATCCGGTATCATCGCCGGAGAGAGAGACCGGGTATCCGCCGTGAACCTGGTGCGTATCATGTACAAGCTGGGACTGGCGATTGCGCTCGGTGAGATGGCCGTATGCCTGATCTTTGCATCGCCGCTCGCGGGCATTTTTGCCGGCAGTGATCAGCAGCTTTTGGGTGAGGCGACCTACTGTGTGCGGATCTATGCCTTTGGCTTTATCGGAAATGTACTGAACTCCATGATGGAGAATTACGTCCAGGGTATGGGACGTGTGGCACTGGCAAACCTGCTGGTCATCCTGGATACGTTTGTTTACTGCGTGATCATCGCGTGGGTGCTGGGCTTCGGCTTCAGCCTGCCGCTCGGATATATCTGGGCGTCCTGGGCGATCGGCGAGGCACTGGTGCTGCTCACGACATTTTTCATGGCGTGGAAAAAGCAGGGGCACTTCCCGCGCAGGGCAGCGGACTATAGCTTTTTCCCGGAGGGCTTCGGCGTGGAGCCGGAGGACTGCCTCGAGAAGAGTGTCTACAAGGCAGATGATCTGACGGAAATGGGACTGGCGGTCGAGCAGTTCTGTGAGAACCACGGGAGCGGCGCGACGCTGGCGAAAAAAATCCACCTCTGTCTCGAGGAGATGGGAGCCAATATCATACAGCACGGCTTCGGGGACGGCAAGGAGCACTCCATCGATGTGCGTGTGATCCGCAAGGAGGACGGCTTTACGATCCGTATGCGAGATGACTGCAAGGCCTTTGATCCCAAGGAGTGGTACGAGATCCATCATCCCGAGGATGTCACGAAAAATATCGGCATCCGTCTCGTGATGAAGTTGGCGCAGGATGTCCAGTACGTCAACACGATGCAGCTGAACAACCTGATCATCGAGGTGTAAGAGTATCGGTTGATGATTGCATAAAAAAAGAGATTATGATATACTGATGGTATTCGGTAAAGGAGATACGGTCTATGTTTACATGGAACTTCCAATATGTATCAAAAGCCCGCCTGGCGGAGACCTTCGGACAGCTGAGTCTGAATTCCGGAAAGGGCGATATTTTGATACGTATCCATACAGCGATCCACAACGAGATGGAGGCAGTGGAGCTGGCCGGTTTTGTAAAGGAGCTCGTCCCGGGCGCCAACATCATCGGTACCAGTACGTCTGCCGTGATCACCAACGGCCGCCTGGTGCAGAACCAGTGTGTCATCTCCGTGAGTCAGATGGTAAAGGGTAGTGTCGAGACAGCGATGCTGCCGACTTTTTTTGAGGACAGAGACGAGCCGATCGGACCGGACGATCTCTGTATGGCTGTGCGAGATACCGTGGTGAGCGAGCATACCAAGCTGGTGATGGCGTTTACGACGGACAAGTATCTCGACATCCAGCAGTTTGTAGAAAAATGTAACGACTACCTCCCGGGTGTCCAGATGATCGGAGGCTTAGCCAACTCGGCCGAGGGGAATCTCCGTAAGCTTGTGGACTCCGGTTTTGTCTTTAATGAAAAAAGCTGGTCCTCCCGTTCCATCCTCCTGGCATCGGTCAGCGGGGAGGATTATGAGGTGCTCAGCTCGTTTGCCAGCGGAGCGCAGGAGATCGGCGAAGAGATCGATGTGACGGAGTCCTTTGGAACCTGTATCCTGGAGATGAACGACGACGATGCGGCGCGCAAGTTCCGCGAGGGTGCCGGTGAGGCAATCAGTGAGAGACCGGAGCTGGCGGATCTGCTTCCCTTTGTCTATTCGGACACTGAGGATGCACCGTTTTTTGTACACTATCGGGATGGGCGTGTCCATGCCGATCATAATATCCAAAAAGGCAAAAAGATCAAGCGTGCCTTTGTCTACGATCGCAAGGTCGTGATCGATAACCGGAAGCTGTTCCGTCGTGTCGAGAATTTCGAAAAGGCCGAGACGATTTTCGGCTATACCAGTGCCAAGCGGGCAAAGACCTACGCCAACAGTTCCAAGTGGGAACTGTCGGCCTACGAGAACTCCAATCTCTGCGGCTGTGCGCTGGGTGGTGAGATCGTCCATGTAAGCGGTAAAAATGCATTCGCGAGCGGTACCTTTGTCGTGTCCGTGATGGGTGAGGTACTGGCCAGACCGCAGTTTAATTCGTATGTCTTTTCTCATGTGGAGTCCCTGGTGGCAGACAACCAAAAGCTCCTCTCTTATCTGATGGAGATCGAGGAGGACATGAAGCCGGATTCCGGTCGGACGGTCGATGCCAATCTGCAGAAATTTGTCCGTGACTGTGAGGCAAACCTCCTGTATTCGGAGGAGGAAGATCTGCCGAACACAGCCGCTCTCAACATGGATATGAAGATCCGCGGCTATGACCGGATCTGTATGATCCAGGTGTCGGAGATCGCCAGCATGAAGGCGGTGTTCCCGGAGCAGATGATCGGACTGACCTATCGCAACTTCATTGGGAAGTGCGCGGGCTGTGCCGAGAAACGCGGCTATCATATCTATATGCTGGATACCTGGCAGCTGGCGATCGCAGCGCCTTCTTATATGGTTAAGCTGTCCGAGTTTACCTCGGATATGGAGAACCTCCAGCGTGAGTTGTTCGAGACGACATCCGGTTACATCGCGATCGTACCGGGCTTCTGCGTGATCGACAACTGCACCGTGGATACCGTCTACGATACCTACTCCACGGCACGTATGGAGATGGCACAGAAAAATATCCAGTTCCTCGTTTACGATGCCGGAGCGGATCAGCTGGATGAGGAGAGCATCCGCGAGCGCTATCATATGGTCAACGTGATCAATTACGCGATCGCACATGACAAGATCATCCCCTATTTCCAGGGGATCTATGACAACGGAGCCGGACGGATCCATCACTACGAGTCCCTGATGCGACTCATGGATGAGGATGGCCGGATCTACTACCCGGGTGATTTTTTGGACGTAGCGAGATCCTACGGACTGCTCTATGATTCCATCTCGCTGACCATGGTCAGCAAGGTGTTTGAGATGTTTAAGAACAGTGTGAACACGAGCGTCAGTGTCAACCTGGGGATCCGTGATATTAAAAATCAGGAGATGACCGAGATGATCTATGATTTTCTCCCGACGGTGGATCACCCGGAGAACTTCGTATTTGAGATCCTCGAAAACGAGGATGTCGATGATTATGAATATGTGGTCAGCTTTGTCGATCGTGTCCACGGACTCGGTGGCCGGATCTCGATCGATGACTTTGGCAGCGGGTATTCGAACCTGCAACATGTCCTCAGTATTCAGGCGGACTATCTCAAACTCGACGGCTCGATCATCCGCAACTGTACCGTGGACAGAGACTCGGAGAATCTCGTAGCTCTGATGGGTGGTTGGCGAGACCTGAGTGCGAGAAAGATGCAGATCATCGCCGAGTACGTCGAGAACGAAGAGATTCAGCAAAAAATGAAAATGTACGGAATAGATTTTTCGCAGGGGTACCTGTTTTCCAAACCGTCCCCCGAGATTGGAGCGATTGAGTGAGCAAGCTGACACAAACGATGCGAAAGGAAGGGAAACGGTCAGTCGGAGATCGTCGTGTCATCGGTCTGATCGTCGAGGACCTGTTTGCGGATTATACCCGTGAGGTCATCCATAGTATCTATCATGCGATGCCGGCCGGTCGCGATTATCGGTTGGTCATATTGGTCGGCAAGTATGATGACAATTCGTATAACGATGATAATAAGCACGCCTATCGTGCCGTCTGCAACAGTATCTATCACCTGGGCGGCGGCAGCGAGATCGACGGCCTGATCGTATCTCTGGGTAGCCTGAATTACCTCGGAGAGGAGTTTTTGAACTCCGCCGTGATGAAACCGTTTCGGGATATTCCCAAGGTCTTTGTCTCCACGGAGATGGAGGGCTGTGTCACGGTCCGATACGATAATGAGACCGGGATCCAGGAGGCCGTGGATATTCTCGTTAACATCTTCAGTGTGAAACATCTCTGTATGCTGGGCGGTCGCGAGGAGAACCCCGATTGTAAGGAGCGTCGGGAGGTGTTCGCTCGATGCCTCGAGAAAAATGGACTGAGCTTCCCGCCGGAGGCCTATGTGGAGACCGATATGTCGGTCAACTGTCTCAGTGAGGCGGAGCAGCTCCTGGACCAGAATCCCAACGCGCAGGCGATCTTCTGTGTCAACGATGCCGTGGCAAAGGCTCTGTATCGTGCGATGGAGAAGCGAGGACTGGTTCCGGGTACGGATATCAAGGTGTTTGGTTTTGATAATACGCATATGTCCGGTGAGATGATCCCGTCACTGGCCTCAGTCGGATCCCGCGATATGACCGTGGGACAGCGGGCGATGGAGATATTGATCGACTGGATGAACGGCGAACCGGTCACCTCCGAGCTGGTGCCGACGATGCTCTACGGGCGACGTTCGCTCGAGGTGGAGTCCTATGATATCTCCGTGTTGGAGCTCGATCAGTTTACGGATGATATCATCTACCACGTGTTTGACGAGTGCTTTTACCGCTATCGAAACGAGCGTTACGACCGGGAAAATGTCAATCTCAAGCGGTTGTTTTATGAGTTCATCTCCCGGATCCTGGATTCGATCCGGAGACGCTATATGAGTCGGGAGGAGTTCGAGGAGCTGAGCCGGCTCGCGGATATTTTTATCGACAACGGTGCGATGGAGTACACCGATATCCGCAAGTTTGTGATGAGTATTGACCGGTTTCAGTCCTTTATCAACCGGGTAGGCGAGGATCTGATGGCGACGAGCCTGATCACGAACCGCCTGTTTCTCCGATTGCGAACCAAGCTTATCTTTGCACTGTCCAAGCAAAAGGAAAAGGTCAGCCGTAAGGTGAGTGCGGACAGAGACCGTGTTCAGTTTTTCCTGACAGAGAGTACGGACTATACCGGAGAGGGCCTGGACTCGTTTGAGGAGATCATCGCCGGCCTCGAAAAGCTGGAGCTGGCTAATGCGGCCCTGTATCTTTTTGAGGAGCCGATCGAGTTTAAGGGCATGGATAAAACAGAGTTTCCGGAAACGATCTGTCTGAAATGCGTGTTAAAGGACGGGGATCTGCATATGATCTCCAAGGAGCGCCAAAAGGGCCCGGTGCGCGAGATGTTTATCCGCGAGGATCTGCCGTCGCGATGCCGTGGCTACGTGGTCGTACCGGTGTTTTATGGGACGATCATCTACGGGGCACTGGCCAGTGAGATGTCCGACGACACGTTTGACAGAGTCGAGTTTATCGCGGATCAGCTGGGAAGAGCGATCCATATTCAACTGGCCAATTAACCCAAGGATATGGGATTACAGAAAAGGGGGTGTTATTATTTGAAGGAGTTGGTTATCGATGCGGACATCGCCAAGCTGGACGAGGTGCTGGCGTTTGTTGACGCAGAGCTCGAGGCGGCCGAATGCACGATGAAGGTGCAGATGCAGCTGGATATCGCCGTCGAGGAGATCTATGTCAATATCGCACACTATGCGTACGGTGAGGGACAGGGACAGGCAACGATACAGATGGAAACGGAGCCCGGACAGACCATGATCACCTTTATCGACAGCGGGATGCCTTACAATCCGCTTGAGAAGGAGGATCCGGACATCACGCTTCCGGCGTCCGAGCGTCCGATCGGTGGTCTCGGCATCTACATGGTGAAGAAGAGCATGGATGATGTGACCTACGAGCATCGGGATGGCAATAATGTCCTGACGATCACGAAAAAATGGTAAAAAATGGTTTGCGTTTACGTAAAATATGTGGTATAATCTAATTTAGTGTTTGAGAAAACCAGAGAATTCTTTCTCTGAATGATACAAATCAAAAGACAGGAGGACAATCTTATGTTAAATATTGGTAAAGAAGCAGCTGACGGAGCACTTACGCTTTCTCTGGAGGGTCGTCTGGATACGACAACGGCTCCGGATCTTGAAAATGTAGTTAAGTCAGATCTGGACGGCGTGACGACGTTGAACGTTGACATGTTAAAGCTTGAGTACATCTCCAGTGCGGGCCTTCGTGTTCTGCTTTCCGCTCAGAAGGTGATGAACAAGCAGGGATCGATGGTCATCAAGAACGCTTCCGACGATGTCAAAGAGATCTTCGACGTGACCGGATTCTCTGACATTCTCAATATCGAGTAATACTGAATACAAAGAAAAAGAATCAAGAAAAAGCCTTGCTGATATGCAGGGCTTTTTGTTAAGGAGGTTCTTTATGAAAAAGATACTCTTGACCGGCAGTTCCGGACAGCTCGGGCGTGCGGTAAGGAAGGAATACGGTAAGGAGGCGGAGTTTATCCTGACAGATGTGGAGGGACCGGTTCTCGAGAGCCCGGAGGGGATGTTTCTTGATATCACGGATGCGGACCAGGTGCAGGCGACGCTGCAGCGGGAGCAGCCCGATGTCGTGATCAACTGCGGAGCGATGACGAATGTGGACGGCTGTGAGTCCGCATACGAGACTGCGTTTCGGATCAATGCGCTGGGACCGCGCAATCTCGCTGCGGCAGCCGAGGAGATCGGCGCCAAGCTGATCCATATCTCGACGGATTATGTTTTTTCCGGGACAGATCCGAACCCGCTTAAGGAGTCGGAGGAGCCGGATCCGATCAGCGCATACGGCCGGACTAAGCTGGCGGGTGAGCGCTATGTCAGAGAGTGCACCAATCGATTTTTCATCCTGCGGACGGCCTGGCTCTATGGAGAGGGGAAAAACTTCGTAAAAACGATGCTGAGGCTCGCGGAGACTAGGGATGAGATCGCGGTGGTGGACGATCAGATCGGTTCGCCGACCTCGGCGAGTGAGCTCGCGAAGGTGATCCATCGGCTGGAGCCGACGATCCGCTACGGGGTGTATCACGCAACCTGTGAGGGGAGCGTCAGCTGGGCAGGCTTCGCGGAGAGGATTTTTGAGAAGGCGGGATGCAAGGTCAAGGTCAACCCGATCTCAAGCGCCGAGTATAAGAGGTTGAACCCGGATTCGGCGGATCGTCCGTTGTTTTCGATTTTGGATAACGCGATGCTCCGTCTGAACGGATTCCCGCCGATGGCGGACTGGGAGACGGCATTTGATGAGTATATCAAGGGAGGAGTTTGATGAGCGCAGATCGTATCGTGATGGAAGTGAAGGGAGACGGTATGACAGGACAGGATCAGGGGAGAAACGAGGAGTGTTTTCTCCATCGTTTTTTGAAGTATAACCGGATTTGTGTGCAGTGCCATGACAATCCGGATGCGGATGCGCTGGCATCCGGTTTTGCTCTGTATCGGTATTTTTCGGAGAAGGGGGTCGATGTGCGGTTTATCTACGGTGGACCGAACACCATCTCCAAGCCCAATCTCGTGATGATGATCGAGGAGCTCGGGATCCCCGTGGAGCACGAGACCGAGTCCGTGGAGGCGGATCTGCTGATCACGACGGACTGCCAGTACGGCGAGGGAAATGTCCAGCGGTTCGAGGCACCGGAGGTGGCGATGATCGATCATCACCAGTGCGGTGTGATCCAGGACGAAAACTGTTATATCCGTAGTAATCTGGCTTCCTGCTCGACGATCGTGTGGGAGCTTTTGCGTCGTGAGGGGATCGATGCCAACGACGATATCCGTCTGGCAACGGCTCTTTACTACGGACTTTACAGCGACAGCAGCCAGTTTGAGGAGCTGTTCCATCCGATGGATCGCGATATGCGCGATGCGCTGAAAAAGGACGATGCGATGATGTTTCGTCTGATCAATACCAACCTGTCGATCGGGGAGCTGTCGGTGGCGAGTCGTGCGCTGAACGGACAGAATTTCTCAGCGGACGGGCATTTTTCCGTGATCGAGACGGAGAACTGTGATCCGAATATCCTCGGGATCATCAGTGATTTTGTAATCCAGGTGGAGGAGATCGATACCTGTGTTGCCTATAACCCGAACCCGGGCGGCTATAAGCTGTCGGTACGCAGCTGCGTGGCGGTGGCTAAGGCCAACGAGCTCGCGGCCTTTTTATGCCGGGGCGTCGGCAACGGCGGCGGACACCTGAACAAGGCCGGTGGCTTTATCTCCGGGGAGCTTTTTGCCAAGGAACATCCGGGTGAGTCAATCGGGGATTACCTGATGCGGCGGATGGACGAATACAACAAGGCCTATGAGGTTATCTATGCCTCGACCTACGACATCGACACCTCAGATATGACACGGTATGAAAAGAAGCCGGTGACGGTGGGCTATGCGAAGGCGACATGGCTGATGAAGCAGGGAACGCCGATTCTCGTGCGTACGCTGGAGGGCGATGTGGACCTGATCGTGGAGGACGATCTGTATCTGATGATCGGTGTCGAGGGTGAGGTGTACCCGATCCGTGAGGAGAAGTTTAACAAAAGCTATCAGCTGACGGAGGCAGAGCCGGAGATCGAGGCGGAGTATGCACCGACAGTCAGAGATAATATCTACGGTGATGTCTATGAGCTGACGGATTATATGAAGCCGGCGCTGGCGACCGGCGGGACACGGATCCTGGCTAAAAAGCTGGAGCGCGGTGTCAAGGTCTTTACCGCGTGGGATCCGGATAAGTATTATCTGGGTGAGCCGGGGGATTACATCGTGGTTCGCGAGGATGATGCGCATGATATTTACGTGGTACGCGGGAATATTTTTGATAAAACGTATGCGGCATGTTAGTCGTTAGAGATAGGATCTGAGTGCTATGAAGTATGAAGCGTTTATCAGCTACCGGCACGGCGGGATCGACGGCAGAGTCGCCGCGCAGGTGCAAAAGGAGATCGAGAAATATCACATCCCCGGCAAGATCGCAAAAAAGATCGGCAAAAAGCGTGTCGGGCGTGTTTTCCGTGACGAGGATGAGCTGCAGGCCTCGAGTGATCTCTCGGCTTTGATCCGCGAGGCAATCGATGAGTCGGAGTGGCTGATCGTGATCGGGAGCGAGCGCTACCTGGAGTCACCGTGGTGTCTCGAGGAGATCGAGTACTTCATCCGTCAACGCGGACGTGAAAAGATCCTGGTGATTCTCGTTTCCGGTGAGCCAAAGGACGTCTTCCCCAAGGCGCTTACCGAGGTTGAGCGGGACGGGGAGCTCGTACAGATCGAGCCTTTGGCGGTCGATATCCGCGGGAGCTCAGAGCATGCGATTCTGAAAAATCTAAAGCAGGAGCGGTTTCGTTTCTTCTCCTCGATGCTGGGTGTGGATTATGACGATCTGCGCAACCGGCAACGGGAGCGTCGCAGACGCCGGATGGCGCTGGGGACGGGGACGGTGATCGCGATCCTTTCTGTTGTGATCGGTGTTGTTACCGTAAAGAATATCCAGTTGAATGAGGCATATGATGCGTTGGATCAGTCCAACCGGCAAACCCTGCGCGGAGAGTCCTATTATCTGGCGGAGTATGCGGATGAGGCTTACCTGAAGGGTGACCCGCAGACAGCGATGATGCTGGCCCTGACGGCACTGCCGGAGGATCTGGACAACCCGGACAGACCGTATGTGGCGGATGCGATCCGCTCGCTGACGGATGCGACGGGAGTGTATGACTACTCGGCCGGCTATCATGCCGGCTTCGTACGAAACCGTGAGGAGGAGGTCTACAAGTCAAAGACCCGGATCAGTAAGGACGGAAGTGTGATGCTGATCGAGACCTACGAGGAGACCGGGGCGGACAAGCTCGATCGGGAGGTCGAGGTGCTCCGTGTGTCGGACGGCGAGGTGCTGGGGACCTATGAGGAGGCACCGATCGCTCGTAATCAGGACGCCGAGGGTACGGTGGGAGCCGAGCTGTCGGAGGACGGAGAGCGACTGTATTATCTGGCGGGTGAGGGCCTGACTTGTGTCAATACGGCGGATGGTAAGGAGATTTTTACCGCGGAGAAGGCTGTCGATATGCGGATCAATCTCAAGGCAGCAGCCGAGGAGACCGCGATCCTGACGGTAGACTATGAGGGAGGTCGTCTCTACGGCTACGATCTGAACGGTGAAAAAACACTGAATGCGGAGATCGGTAATGACTTAAACTATGAGCTGGGGACGTTTTCTCCGGACGGAAAGAGTGCCGTGTTCTCAGCGAATACCGAGATGTCCTACGGAGCCTTTACGATCGACCTGAAAAGTGGGGAGACCGCGTATTATCCGATGGAGGGGAAGTGCTCGGATGCCTGCTACTCGGGAGCGGGACGGCTGTGCTTCTTTTTATCGGATGTCGAGGACGAGCTGAAGCATATCGTACAGTTTGATACGACAAACGGGGACCAGCGGTATCTTTGCAACGCGGACTGGGTGATCTCGGAGAAGACCGTGACCGATAAGGAAACCTGTTATTATTACCACGATAATACGGTCTACGAGATCGACTGCAACAGCAAAAAAGGGAAAAAGCTCTGGGAGCATAACTTTTCCTCGGCGATCACGTCGCTGAGAGCCGGAGACGGGCTGGTGGCGATCAGCTGTCGGGACGGAGCCATATATGTGTTTGAGGAGGACGGCAAGCGCCAGATCCATACGCCTGCGTCGGCCGGTGAGGCGGTCTATGTGGATGCGATCTCGCGGGATGTCCTCACGACGAAGGACTACTGGGGGCGGAGCGTCCGGATCTATCAGAGACGGGGGCCGGAGTATCACGAGGACGCCAGGCAGGTGCGGATCTCCGATGCCGCGGCGCAGTCCATCCCGGATGTCTGGTACGGGGCGCAGACGGGCTGTGATCGGTTCCTCTTTGGTTCCATATACGGCGGGAAGCACCGACTGGCGGAGTTCGACGCCGCCGGGATGGAGCGGATCGCAGAGCGAGAGCTGACGGATATCGGCGAGAATAACGCCATCGAGCAGAAAACGGCGGATTACATCATGCTCGAGGATTATGATTATTACACCCTGCATCATTTTGATGCCGCCACCCTGAAGGAGGTATACCGGGGGACGTTGAACGATACCAAGCGGTATTACCGTGAGGACGGCAAGGTGATGTGCGAATCAAAGGATCACAAACTTCGTGTGATCGAGGCAGCCACCGGGAAGGTGCTGGAGGAAACGGCGATCCCGGACGGCTTTGACAGCGGGATCCGTCTGGGAGATACGTGGATATACTCGAGCGCGAAGTCCATCCGTATCGACGGGGAGGACGGCAAGACACGGGCCACCCTTGACGATGCGTCGTTGGAAGTCTATAATGAAGAACGGGGGCTGATCCTCTACCGAAATGAGCTCGGAGATACCTGGACAGTTTACGACGTAAAGAACAACCGGGCAGTACTGGAGAAAGAGACAGGAAAATATCCGAATATGATATTTTTCGGAAATAACCGATATATTTTAAAAGACTACACGGAAGTTTACGATATGGATAACTGGACGTGTATCCTGACACTGGATGCCGGGGACGGAAATGTCTACGGGGCGCAGACGACAGAATCGCTCCCGTACATCGTCGTCCGCCGCAAGCAGACCGGCGTCGATACGACCGGACGGGATGCAGCCTATCTCTATGAGAAGGGCGGGTCCGGTGAGCTGGTCGGTGTGATCCCGAACTACGTGGCGCTCTCCTCAGAGGGGGAGATTGTGACGTTTGATGGGGAGCATATACTGTATCGGTTCCCGTTGCTGAATCCATCCCAGGTGATGGAACGGGCCAGACAGCTGGTCGGAGACAGACAGCTGACGGACAGTCAAAAAGAGCAGTATCATCTGTTCGATCAATAAGGAGAGTCAGAGAAGGCGATGGACTCAAAGACAGTCAAGCATAAGGTAAAGCATACACAGGAGCGTTATATCGAGATGGCGCGCGGAGTCGTCTTTGCCCTGTTCATGGGGACGATTCTGGGTGCCGTGGGCGGTGCGTTTTATATCGCGATCGCCAAGGTGACGGAGTTTCGCGCGGAGCACACGTGGATGGTGTTCTTTTTGCCGGTCACGGCGGTCGTGATCCTTTTCTTTTATCATGTGCTCCACGATGACAGGGACAAGGGAACCAACCTCGTTCTTATGTCGATCCAGTCGGATCAGGATGTCCCGCTCCGGATGTCGGCACTGATTTTCGTCTCAACGGTGCTCTCGCATCTGGTGGGAGCTTCGGTCGGTCGAGAGGGAGCGGCTTTGCAGATTGGCGGAGCTGTAGGCAACTTTTTCGGAAGATTGTTTCATTTTACAAAGGAAGAAAAAAAGACACTCACGATGGTGGGGATGTCGGCGATGTTCTCGGCGCTCTTCGGAACACCGATGGCAGCGGCCTTTTTCTCACTGGAAGTGGTCAGCGTCGGAATCATGCACTACGGCGCGCTGCTTCCCTGTGTGCTGTCCTCGTTTGTGGCCCGAGGAGTGGCCGCTTATATGGGCGTGGAGTCGCCGTTTTTTGATATCGGTGATCTCCCGAAGTTCGAGGGGATGTCGGCGCTGAAGGTCGCCGGGCTGGCGGCTCTGTGCGGGATTCTGTCGATCCTGTTTTGTGTGGCTCTGCGCTATGGGGAGAGTCTGGCGAAGCGATTTCTCCATAACAAATACATCCGTGCGGCGTTGCTGGGAAGTATCGTGCTCGGACTGACGCTCCTCGTGGGCAATCAGACCTACAACGGAGCCGGTGTTACCTACATCAATGAATGTGTGGCCGGCCGGGAAGAGCCTCTCGGATTTCTGATCAAGATCGTATTTACCGTTCTCTCGATCGTGGCGGGCTACCGCGGCGGTGAGATCGTGCCGTCGTTTTTTATCGGGGCATCTTTTGGCTGCCTCTACGGCAACATCCTCGGCTGGGAGCCGGCGCTCTGTGCGGCGATCGGTATGGGGACGGTGTTCTGTGGTGTGACCAACTGTCCGGTCACTTCGCTTCTGATCTGTCTGGAGTTGTTTGGGTACGAGGGCGGCTTGTACTTTTTGCTGGCCTGTGCCGTGGCTTATATGTTTTCGGGGTATTACGGGCTGTACACCAGCCAGAAGATCGTGTATTCGAAGTTTAAGTCAAACTATATCGACAAGTCAGCGCAGTAGATTGAGCCGTGCCGCGAGGAGGCGGCAGGCTCATCAGAAAGCTCGTCGGGAGGTCGAAAATGAAGGACGTACTAATTGTAGGTAAAATTCAGGATGATGTCAGACAACTTGGAAAAGACCTGGGAAACACCTATCGCTTCGTGGAAAAGGAGAATATTTCCGAGGGCTTTATTCATCTGCTGGAGAGTCCGGGGCGATACGGCACGATCCTGGTCGATCATCCCTCCGAGCAGGCCGATGATCTGATCGTGATGATCGATTATCTGACGGAAAACAGCATGGGAGAGGATGCGATCCCGGTACTGATCCTCACGGACGAGGCACATGCCGAGGCAGACCTGGCGTTCCTGGGAGGCGCGGTCGTGGATTGCCTGGAGAGACCGCTGACCCTGCCGATCGTGAAAAAGAGGATCGAGCGCTCGGAGCAGTGGGTGAACTCCGTGTCCTTTGGTGAATTTGCTACGATGCTGAAATCACTCCCGGCCAATATCTATCTGAAGGATCGTTACGGACGGTATGTATTCTCCTCTCAGACCTGGCACCACCTGGATACCGGCGGTGATCCGAACTGGTCGATCGTCGGCAAGACCGATCTCGATGTCCGCAAGGACAAGGAAAATGCAAAAAAGGCATTGGAGTCTGATCTTCGACTGATCGAGACCGGGGAAGGGAGCAACTACATCATCCGGGAGGAGGCTGACGGTGATCCCGAGTACCTGCAGATCATCAAGGAGCCGTTGTTCCAGAAAAACGGAAAGACCGTAAAGGGCATCATCGCCCTGATCAATAACGTCACGGAGCAGGAGTTGATGCGACAGAAGCTCCACGCCATCGCAGTGACGGATCCGCTGACAGGCCTGTGCAACAAGGCCTACGGCCGTGAGCTGATCGAGCAGATGAAGGGCTGGGATGAGCCAAAGGACATCACCTTTGCCGTTATCTACGCCGATATGAACCACTTTAAGCCGATCAATGATACCTATGGTCATGAGGCGGGGGATTATGTACTGAGAGAGATTGGGGAGCGACTGCAACAGCTCTCGGATCGCTATATCGTGATCCGCATCGGCGGCGATGAGTTTTTGTTTATCATGAAGGCAGTCGAGGACCGCGACGAGATCCGGGAGGCGGCCGGAAAGATCCAGGGCTATTTTTCAAAGCCGGTGGAGTATAAGGATAATATCGTGTTTGATGAGCTCTCCGCCAGCCTCGGGATCGCCTGCTATCCGGACGACGGGGCGGATCCGATCACGCTGGTCCGCTGCGCGGATGCGGCTATGTATGATGTAAAGAGAAGCGGGAATCGTGAGGATATCCGGTTCTATGAACCCTCGATGATGGAGGCGATGGAAGGGATTCAAAAGGAGTTTGAATAAAAAACACTTGCAAAGAACCCGATTATGTGATATTATATCCATTGTCGTCGGCAGACGGCGGGTATATGGCGACTTAGCCAAGTGGTAAGGCATGGGACTGCAACTCCCTGACGCGCCGGTTCGAATCCGGCAGTCGCCTTAAAAAAAAGACCTCTTACGGAGTGATCCGTAAGAGGTCTTTTGATATTCCGATATACTTGCTTACTTGGCTACCACATAACCGATGCCCAGGCAGTTCGGTCCGATGTGCGTCCCGACGATCGGGCCGATGCAGTTGGTGATGAAATCGTTTTTGATGCCGGCCTCCTGCATCTGCGCCTCAAACTGAATGGCACGATCCTTGGCGTTGGAGTGTCCGATCACAATCGGATAGTCCGGATCGGCCGGCTCGTCGAGGAGCTTGTTGATCAGCCAGGTGTTGCAGGATTTTTTCCCCTTAACCTTGTCGACCGGAGCAGCACCGTCCGGGAGGATCCGGAGTACCGGATGGACACGGAGCAGGGAGCCTACGAGAGCCTTGCTTGCCGAGATACGGCCGCCTCGTTTTAAGTACTCCATCGACTCGACGACGATGAAGGTGTGGACGCGCGGTAACAGCTCGCGGATCTCCTTTTCGATCATGTCGGCATCCTTACCCTGGTCGCGCAACTTGACAGCTGTCTCTACGAGGAGTCCCTGTCCCATCGATGCGTTCTCACAATCGATGATACGGAGGTGCGGAGAGTCAAACTCGCCGGCAGCGATTACGGCGTTTTGGCAGGTGGCACTCATCTGTGAAGAAAACATAATGCAGACGATCTCGTCGCCCGCCTCCAGATAGCGTTTGAAAACCTCCGAAAATGCAGTCGGGTTGACAGCGGAGCTGGCCGGTGCATGCGGTGAGGTCTCCAGTTTTTCATAGAACTGCTCGTTGGTCAGCTCTTTTCCGCAGACATAATCCTCGTCGCCGAAGCGCACGTTCAGACACATAATGTCGATGTCGAGCTCCTTTCCTCTCTCCAGAGTCAGGTCGCTCAGACTGTCTGTGATAATTCGAATCATTGCTCATCCTCCTTGTTATCTTTTTTTCTATGTTCAAGATTAGTAAACTTGGTAAGGGAATCCAGCCAACGCAGCTCGACGGTCCCGACCGGACCGTTTCTCTGCTTGCCGATGATCACCTCGGTGATGCCTTTTTTATCGGATTTATCTTTATTATAATACTCGTCTCGGTATAAAAACATAACGACGTCGGCATCCTGCTCGATCGCTCCGGACTCACGCAGGTCGGAGAGCATCGGTCGTTTGTCGTTACGGCTCTCGGGGCCTCGGGACAGCTGCGACAGCGCGACAATCGGACATTCGATCTCGCGGGCAATGGCCTTGAGTCCGCGGGAGATCATCGAGATTTCCTCCTGACGGCCGCTGGCCTTCCCCTCGCCGGCCATCAACTGCAAATAGTCGATGAAGACGAGCTGGAGATTGTGCTGTGCTTTCAGCTTACGGCATTTGGTACGGAGCTGTGTCAATGTGATACCCGGTGTGTCATCGATGAACAGATGACTCTTGGCATAGCGGTTGGCACTCTCGGAGATCTCACGCCACTCATCGATCGAGGAAAACTGACCGGTTCGAATCTTCTGTGAGTCCACATGCGAATCCATGGAGAGCAGACGCTTTGCCAAAAGGGTATCGGACATCTCCAGACTGAAGATCGCTGTCGTGATGCCCTTTTTCAGCGCCGCATACTCGGCGATGTTGAGCGCGAATGCCGTCTTACCCATCGAGGGACGGGCGGCGATCAGGATCAGATCCGAGGGCTGGAGCCCTGCGATCTTGGCATCCAGATCGATAAAGCCGGTCGGGATACCGGTGATACGGCCTCCGTTGGCGGCTGCTTTTTCGATGTCCTTCAGCGTGTCCATCATGATATCAAAGATGGACCGTGTGGAGTTATTTTTTCCTGAAGAGAAGCTCTCGGAGAGCTTAAAGATCTCGGACTCGGCCTCCTGCATGAGCTCGGCGGAGGTGTATTCCCCTTTGTAGCCCTGCTCAGCGATGGTCTCGGCCAGGCGGATCGTCTTGCGCATAAAGGATTTATCGCGTACGATCTGCACATAGCGGTCGACGTTGGTGGACGTCGGAACCACGCTCAGGATCCGTCCGAGGGTCTCCGGCGAGCGCGTCTCGTCCGGTACGCCCAGTGACGCCAGCTTGGCCGACAGGGTGACGATATCTACCGGCGAAGCCTCGCGGTAGAGCTCGTTGACCGCGTGGAAGATCACCCGACACGTATGGTCGTGGAAATCCTCATCGGTCAGCTTATCACACACATCGGGCAGCGTTTCGTTATCGATCAGGACCGATCCGAGGACGCTCTGCTCGGCACGTATATCAGCGGGAGGTGTCCGTCGGATCGCCTCCAAATCCATCATTTGTTCTTCCATATCAGCCTTTATCCTTTACGATCACCTTTAATTCCGCGGTTACCTGCGGATGCAGCTTGATGGGTACCTGGTAGGTGCCCAGCGACTTGATCGGCTCCTTGAGGACGAGCTTGTGCTTGTCCAGGGTGAGATCCAGCTGCTCAGCTGCTGCCGTCGCGATCTCCTTGGTAGAGACGGCGCCGAAAGCACGACCGTCCTGACCGGCACGGATGGAAACGGTGACGGATTTGCTCTTCAGGTCATCGGCCAGTGCCTGTGCCTGTGCCAGCTTTTCGGCAGCGAGCTTCTCATCGTTCTGCTTTTTTAATTTCAGATCGTTGAGCGCTTTGGGTGTAGCCTCCGCTCCCAGGTTCTTTTTCAGGATAAAATTCCTCGCGTAGCCATCGCTGACTTCGACAATATCATCTTTTTTTCCGAGAGATTTGACATCCTCAAACAGTACGACTTTCAATCAATGTCACCTTCCTTTCTCATTTCAGTCAAAACATTTTTGATCGTATCGATACCCTCCTCGAGCGTACAGCCGGTCAGCTGTGCGCCGGCCATATTGATGTGGCCGCCGCCGCCGAGACGCTCCATCACGACCTGTACGTTCAGCTCGTCGATGGAACGGGCACTGATAAAAATCTTGCCATCGTATTCTGTCAGTACGAAGGACGCTTTCACGCCCTGAATATCCAAGAAAGTATTCGCGATCTTCGATCCGATGATGGTCGGATCCGGGAAGTTGTCCGCGCGACACGGTGCGATCGCGTACGCATCCATAAACAGACTCATATTGCGCACGGCCTCGGCCTGGATTTTGTATTCCTCGAGGTCGGTACGGAACATCTTTCGGATGCGGATCATCTCGGCGCCGCTTCGGCGTAAAAAGGCCACGGCCTCAAAGGTCCGGACACCCGGCTTGTTCATAAAGTTGTTGGTATCGACCATGATGCCGGAGTAGAGGGCATCAGCCTCCAGTGTTTTTAAGTGGACCTCGTCGCCTGAGTACTGGACGATCTCAGCGACCATCTCGCAGGCGGAGGAGGCAAAGGGCTCTACATAGGAGAGCGTCGGATTGTGGAAGGTCTCTCCGGTCTGGCGGTGATGATCGATCACGACGATCGAGGACACCTTTTCGATCAGAGCCGGCGCATCCGTATAGGAGGGCCGGTTGACATCCACGACGACCAGCAGGACGCCCTGACCGTTGCCTACATACTCGCTCGCCTGGGAGGAGTTGAGGAAGAGGTCATCCGGGTAGTCCTTGTTTCCTTTAAATAAGTGAAGCAAAGGCTCGAGAGCCGATGTTACGGTGTTGACTACGATCTTGGCCGGTTTCCCGAGGTCGGTGGCGATCCGGTAGATACCGAGCGCACTTCCGATCGCATCGACGTCCGGCATTTTATGTCCCATGATGATCAGACGGTCGGCTACCTCGATGGAGTCACGGAGCGCATGAGCCTTGACACGGGCCTTGACGCGGGTATTTTTCTCCTGCTCGATACTCTTTCCTCCATAATAGAGGGTGTTGTCCTTGGTCTTGATCACGACCTGATCACCGCCGCGTCCGAGCGCCAGGTCGATCGCGGATCGTGCGTACTCCTGACGTTTTCGGTAGGTGTCTACCTGGGAGCCGATACCCATCGAGATTGTGATGGAGGTCTCCTCGGCGACGCCGGCGTTGATGGTTTTGATATCCTCGAGCAGCGAGAACTTGTCGGCCTGCATCTCGGCCAGGTATTTATGCTGCAGGAGGAAAATGTATTTGTCTTTTTCGAGTTTGCGGATGATTGCATCATGCTGGAGCATGTATTTGTTGATCTTTCGATCGGCCAGTGCGATCAGCAGGGCGCGGCGTACATCGTCGACCGCGTCGAGACTCTCTTCGTAGTTATCGATGTAAAGGAGGCCGATGTCGAGGCGCTGATCGTAGTTTTCCTGCAAAACGCGTACCAGATCGGTCTCGTCGTAGATGTACAGGACGAAAAGCTGTCCCTCGATCCCGATATGGTGAGCACGTCTGGCCAGCTCCCTCTCGACCTTTTTATCTCCCTCGACCATGTGGTCGACGTTAAAGCGTCGGATGATGGCGTGATAGTAGGTCTGATCCACGTGGAAATGCATGTCCGCAGGCTTCTCATCCTCGGTCGGCATCGATCGCGTGTCGATCTCCGGGATGGCTTCCGTGATGCTGAAACGGCGTCCCAGCTCGCCCGCAAAGGTGCTGCGGAACTTGTCGTTATCCCAGATGGTGATGTAGTTTGAATCCATGATACACATCGGCATCTCGAACTCGGTCGCGAGCTTTTTGGTTGCGACATGAAAACGCATCGCGTAGGTCACGAGATCACGGAGAACCGTGCGCCGTTTGATCATAAACAGCAGCAGCGCCAGGATCAGGTACGCACTGACATAGGCGGTGGTGTAGAGAAACAGGTTCGGATCCAGCGTGTAGACGTGTATATCCATGACGATCAGGATCAGTCCGAGCACCAGCGGCCAGCGCAGATAGCTGGACAGGATCCCTTTCATTTTTTCCGTATTCATCAGGTATGTAACCTCCTGTAGTAAAGCCAACAACGTGTTTTGGTTAGCAGTCTTAATATTATACCACCTTTTTTTACAATAATCAACTTTTGATTGACGAAGAGCGAAATCTGTGAGAGAATTAATATAGCATCTTGGTCAGGAGGGATATCATGAATCAAAAAAAGTCTTTGACGCTGCGTGAAAAGGCAGCTTACGGAATCGGTGCGGTCGGCAAAGACATGGTCTATATGCTGTCGGCATCGTACATTCTGTACTATTTCCAGGATATCATGGGCGTGAACACGATTGCGATGGGGATCATTCTCCTGGTTGCTCGTGTTTTTGATGCGTTTAACGATCCCATCATGGGCGTGGTCGTGGCAAAGACCAAGACCCGTTGGGGACGGTTTCGCCCGTGGTTGATGATCGGTACGATCACGAATGCGGTCCTGCTCGTGCTGATGTTTTCGGCACCGCCCTCGCTGGACGGCGGTGGACTGATCGCGTATGCCGCGGTCACCTACATCCTCTGGGGTGTTACCTATACGATGATGGATATTCCGTATTGGTCGATGGTTCCGGCCTTTACGAGATCCGGTAAGGAGCGAGAGGGCCTGTCGGCACTGGCCAGATCCTGTGCCGGTGTGGGATCGGCGCTGATCACGATCGTGACGGTGATCGCCGTGGCGACGATCGGCGGGAAGTTTGATGCCAACAGCACCGATGCGATTACCAGAACGTTTGATGCGTCGAATACGCAGTTTGCGGCTTTTATGATCGAGCGCGATGAAAACGGCAATCCGACAGAGAGTAAGATGAGTCTCTTTTCGGATATCACCGTCAATGTGACCGGTGTGGCCCGCGCGTTTGAGGGGAACATCGATGACGCCACCGGGGATCCTTACGTAGCGTTTACCAATCAGAATACCGACTACACGTTGTCACTCGGCGGTATGGTAACCTTGGATAAGGCGGACGGGAACAATGCGGTCGAGTTCGCGATGGATAACGTCGACGACGGCGCAGCTGCTCTGGCGGTCTATGTTGATCATGAGACCTATTATCGGGCGATGCTCAGCAGTAACCTCACGGTGAATCTGGATATGCGCTCGACGCTCGAGGTGGAGCGCCTCGGTTTCAAGTGGTTCTCCGTGATCGTGGGTGTGCTTTTCATCCTGTTTATCCTGGTGACGTGTCTGTGTATCAAAGAAAAATCGACCGTCGATGTAAAGACGCCTGGTATCGGTGAGATGTTCAAAGCTCTGATCCAGAACGATCAGGCGATGACGATTGTGGTGACGATCGTTTTGGTCAATACGGCGCTGTACATCACGTCAAACCTGCTGATCTATTTCTTTAAGTACGACCTCGGCGGGGCGAACTGGCAGGGCGACTATACGCTGTTTAACACCTTTATCGGCGGGATACAGATCCTCGCGATGATGCTGATGTTCCCGCTGTTGCGCAGGATGTTTACGACGTTGAAGATCTTTTATATCTGTGCCGTGGCAGAGATCATCGGTTACTTTATCTTGCTGGCGATGTCTCTAGGCGGCGTGACCAACGTCTTTGTCTTTTTCCTGCCGGGCTTTTTGATCATGGCAGGTGTCGGGATTCTGAATGTCGTGGTCACGATCTTTTTGGCTAACACGGTGGATTACGGAGAGCTGAAAAACTACCGACGTGACGAGAGCGTAATCTTCTCGATGCAGACCTTTGTCGTCAAGCTCTCATCCGGGCTGGCGGCGCTGGTGGCGTCGGTATGCCTGACCGTTTTTCATATTCAGGGCGACAGCGCACTGAGCTATACGGCACTCGTTGATAAGATGGACAATATCGGAAACCTGGCGACACTCGGTGATGAATCCGTCATCGGGCTCCGCCTCGTGATGACACTGGGGCCGACGCTCCTGCTGATCATCGCGGTTTTGGTATTCCGTGCAAAATATATTCTGTCAGATCAAAAGCTGATGGAAATCACAAAAGAATTAATCTCTCGTAAGGAGGAAGAAGCATGAAACGATGGGGAGACCGTTTCGACGGCAAGCTTTTGAGGGATGTGGACGCGATCCACTTTCTGATGCCCTTTATCTATCCGAAACGTACCGATAATGAGGGGTATATTTCGGAGACGATCGATCTGACAGCGGCGACGGCATTTTTGGAGAAGAAAAATGCGGAGAAGCCGACCTACAAGTATACGATGTTTCAGCTGATCACGGCGGCGATGATGAAGACGCTGGTTTTGAGACCGAAGCTGAACCGCTATATCAAGTGCGGTTCGATGTATCACCGGACGCAGATCTCGGCGGCCTTTACCGTGAAAAAGCAGTTTAAGGACTCGAGTGATGAGGGGCTGGCATTTATCGATGTTGTGCGTGCCGACACGCTTGAGACGATCCATGATACGATGTGCAAGCAGATCTATGAGGCCAGAAAGGACGGTGGCGATGCGATAGAAACTATCGATATCTTCCGGAAACTACCACGATGCATCGGAAGAATGATCGTTCGCGCGCTTTGCTTTTGTGAGAGACACGGTCTGGTCCTCCCGTCGATCACCAAGGGAGATCCGGGCTATGCGACGGTGTTTCTGACCAATCTCGGCTCGATCGGGATGAAGGGCGGCTATCATCACCTGTCAAACTGGGGGACGAACTCGATCTTTGTTGTGATCGGTACGATAAAAAAACGCCCGTTTTTCGATGACAACGGTAAGGTTACGATGAAAACGAGTGTGGACCTGGGCCTGACGATCGATGAGCGAATCGCGGACGGGTACTACTATTCGAAGTCGGTTAAGCTGCTGAAATACCTCCTGGAGCATCCGGAGGAGCTGGAGTATCGGCTGGATGAGAAGCTGCACGGCAGGAAAAAGAGCAGCAAGAAGAAATAATCACAAATAGTATGATTATAATAAAAAAATAAAATACGGATAGAATTGGAGCAGAACAGTGAGTGAAATAAAACGCAAATGGAACGAGAAACCGATCACCGCAAAGACACCGTGGGAGCCGCATCTGGGAGAGGTACCGCTGTCAGTCCCTTATTTTGAGGGGACGATGTTTGAGATGATCGAGCAGGTGGCGGAAAAGTATCCGGATTATGTGGCCTTTGACTTTATGGGTCGTTCGACCACCTATAAACGACTGGTGGGAGAGATCCATAAGTGTGCGAGATCGCTTCGGACCATCGGCGTTCGTGCGGGAGACCGCGTCACGATCGCGATGCCAAACTGCCCGCAGGCTATTTTTATGCTGTATGGGGTGAACCTCATCGGGGCGGTGGCGAACATGATCCACCCGCTTTCAGCGGAAAAGGAGATCGAGAATTACCTGAACATGTCTCACTCGGTAACCGCGATCACGTTGGATCAGTTTTACAGTAAGTTTGAGAATATCCGAGCCAATACGCAGGTGGTCAATATCATTATCGCCAGTGTGAAGGATGAGTTGACCAAGCCGCTTAAGGCCGGTTATATGCTGACGGAGGGGCGTAAGATCAAGATCCCGTCCGACGCGCCGGTCATCCTCTGGAAGGATTTTATCCGGCTCGGCAGGTATTGCTTCTATAACTATAAGGTGCGTTCGCATGCGAAGGACCCGGCCGTGATCCTGTATTCCGGTGGTACGACGGGGACGACAAAGGGAATCGTGCTGACGAATATGAATTTTAACGCGCTGAGCGCGCAGGTGGTGTCGGCCAATCCGATGTTCCGCCCGGGAGATAAGATGCTGGCAGCAATGCCGCTCTTTCACGGGTTCGGACTCGGGGTGTGCATCCATACGATGCTGACACAGGGCGGCCGCTGCATCCTCGTGCCGCGGTTTACGGCGGAGAGCTATGCCAAGCTGATCACGAAGTATAAGTGTAACTTTATCGCCGGGGTGCCGACGTTGTATGAGGCGCTGTTGCGCATCAAGTCGATGGACGGTGCAAACCTGAGTTTCCTGAAGGGAGTGTTCTCCGGCGGGGATTCGCTCTCGATTGAGCTGAAAAAGAAGTTGGATCACTTTTTGAACGATCACCAGAGTGCGGTGATGGTGCGTGAGGGGTACGGAACCACGGAGACGGTGACGGCCTGCTGCCTGACGCCGCCGCATATGTTTAAGGAGGGCAGTATCGGACTGCCGTTCTCGGATACCTATATCAAGATCGTAAAGCCGGGGACCGATGAGGAGCTGCCGTACGGTGAGGAGGGAGAGATCCTGCTCGCCGGACCGACGGTGATGAAGGAGTATATGGACAATCCCGAGGAGACGGCGGCGACGCTCCGTGAGCATAAGGACGGATTGACCTGGGTGTATACCGGGGATCTCGGATGTATGGACAGTGAGGGATTTATCTTTTTTAAGGGAAGGGCAAAGCGCATGATCGTGTCGTCCGGATACAATGTTTATCCGGCGCAGCTGGAGAATATCCTGGATGCGCATGAGAAGGTGCATATGAGCTGTGTGATCGGGGTACCAGATACGTACCGGATGCAGGCGGTCAAGGCGTTTATTATGTTGAAGCCGGACGTGCCGGCGGATGATGTGACGCGCGAGGAGATCCTGGCGTATTGTCGCAAGCATCTGGCGAAGTATGAGATGCCGCGCGAGATCGAGTTTCGCGATGAGCTGCCGAAGACGCTGGTCGGAAAGGTGGCGTATCGCGAGTTGGAAGAAGAGGAAGCGCAGCGTGCGTGATGAAAACCGCTGGGTAAAAAAAAGTCCACTTGCATGCAAGTGGACTTTTTATTTAATTCGCGAGTGCGCTGTCTGAATTACTTCTTGTTGACAGCCTCTTTGAGAGCCTTACCAGCCTTGAATTTCGGTGCCTTAGAAGCAGCGATGTGCATCGGCTCCTTGGTCAGCGGGTTAACGCCGTCACGTGCTGCGCGCTTAGCAACTTCGAAAGTACCAAAGCCTACGAGCTGAACCTTACCGCCCTTCTTGAGCTCCTTGGTTACAGTATCGATGAATGCCTTAAGAGCACCCTCTGCATCCTTCTTGGTCAGGTCTGCCTGCTTTGCGATTGCATCAACTAATTCAGTCTTGTTCATTGGTATAGTCCTCCTCGACTTAATATAATTTGGTTTCTTTTTGTCATCCCAATTGTAACAATTTTCAATTCTGTTACGCCCGAAACGACCTTACATACATATTTATACGCCTTTTTTCGCCATTTGTCAAGGATTTTGTCAAGGAAATTAAAGAATTATTTGCGTTTTTTACAATTTTGTAATAAAATAAGACTATCTTTTCATATATAAAGGAGGAAATTCCATGAGTGATACACCAAAACCCATTGCCGAGGGCAAGGTTCGCGAGATTTACGATAACGGAGACACCCTGATTATGGTATGTACGGACCGCATCAGTTGCTTTGATGTGATCCTTCATAATGAGGTTCGTGATAAGGGTCGTGTGCTGACTCAGATGTCAAAGTTCTGGTTTGATTTTACATCGGATATCATGCCGAACCATATGGTATCGGTTGACACGGCAGATATGCCGGAGGGCTTCCGTACGGAGCGTTTTGAGGGACGTTCAATGCTGTGTAAAAAGCTTACCATGCTGCCGATCGAGTGCATCGTTCGCGGTTATATCACCGGTAGCGGTTGGGCAAGCTATCAGAAAAACGGTACCGTGTGCGGGATCACACTCCCGGAGGGACTGCAGGAGTCCGATAAGCTGCCGGAGCCGATCTACACCCCGTCGACCAAGGCGGAGATCGGTGAGCACGACGAGAACATCTCCTTTGAGCAGAGCATTGATCACCTGGAGAAGGCTTTCCCGGGTAAGGGACGTGAGTATGCCGAGAAGCTACGTGATTATACGATCGCTCTTTATAAAAAATGTGCGGACTACGCCTATACCAAGGGGATCATCATCGCCGATACCAAGTTTGAGTTCGGTCTGGATGAGGACGGAAACATCGTTTTGGCGGATGAGATGCTGACGCCGGATTCGTCCCGTTTCTGGCCGCTGGATGGGTATGAGCCGGGACACGGTCAGCCGTCCTTTGATAAGCAGTTTGCCCGCGACTGGCTGAAGGCTAACGACGGAAACCATGACTGGACGCTTCCGCAGGATGTGCTGGATAAGACGATCGCCATCTACCTGGAGGGCTACGAAAAGCTGACCGGCAGCCCGCTCAAGTAAGATGCGAAAATCGAGCAGCAGTGCATGCCCGGTGGATGCACGGCATCGATCTGACAGGAGGATGAGGATATGCGGTTGGATAAGTACTTGAAAGTATCGCGGCTGATCAAGCGCCGGACCATCGCCAATGAGGCCTGCGATGCCGGACGAATCAGCGTCAATGACA
>JAZASH010000004.1:0-53436 GCA_036343395.1 Eubacterium sp.
ATCTATGTCAACGTGTACAAAGTGGAAGCAACCGGAGAAACAACGGTCGGAAACGCCAGCTGCGTAATCCGAGTTGTATTCGGAATCGATACAAGTAATGATAACGATTTTGATAATGTATACGAGTCAGACGAGGACAAGTCCTTGATTATGTATACGAATTCTCCGCAGAAACAGCTCAAACTCAACTTTGGTGACGTTGCAGATACGACCTGGAGAAGTTTAAATAGCGAGGTTGCCAGTGTTTCATCTGCAGGTAAAGTGACGGCTATCGGTGCCGGATACACGCAGATCGAAGCCGAGTATACGCAACCGGGAACAACCGAGACATTTACAGCATATCTGGGGGTATATGTTATCCCAATGGTATCGGCGACGAATGGGTCAGGTTATTCAACCGGTCCAACCATACCGGTAGACGACGGAGGATACATATATACAGATACTGTATTTACCAACAACATTGACCCAATACGAAATAAAATATACTGGGAAATTAAAGTGGAATCAACCGGAGGAAATCAGGTAATAATTGCAAACTCTGCAGGCATGGACTCTGAGTTGATTTCTTTATCTCCGACGAACTCACACTCCAACCAGATGCAGGTGACGGGTGTGGCGGGAACGTATTATGTATATTTTTACGCGTATAACAGATCACATGCATCCGAGATTACAGAAGTGAAATACACACCTACGGTTGCTACGATCACAATTAAGAGCGCGATAAAGCATAAGGATATCGTTCTGGGAATCGGGGATTACCTCGATCTGGCGAAGTCCTTTAACATGACACTGAGTGATTTTAAGTCATACTTTACCCCTTCTTTTACGGATACTGTTGGTCCGGAGAACTATGCGACTCTTGATAAGAACAAAATGACGGTCAAGGGAGTTCGTGAAGGTAAGGTTAAGATTAAGTTGGAAATCAATAAAAGTCCGATAGATATGGAACCTAAAGTGAAAGCTCTTTTAGGGTTGAATGAGGACGATCCTTTTCCGAATGACAATAAGCCGCCGTTTATACTGACAATTACGATTGTTGACGGTATCACACTGGGCGAAGAAGCGGTTGTAATCAGTGTGAAGCAAACCTATCAATTGGTAGCGACACTCCATGGAACATATTCCGGAGATATCAAGTGGAACAGTAGTGATAATTCTTATGTTACGGTGGATGATACAGGAATGATCACCGGAGTAAAAGTGACAACGACAGATGTTACGGTTACGGCCTCTGTTCAAATAGCCGGGGGTATCACGCGAACGGCCAGTTGCGTCGTTAAGGTCGAAAACGCAGTGACGGATTTTACGCTCAGTCCGCCCGGCGATAAGTATATGGACGTCGGAGAAGTTCTGACGTTGGAAGCTAAGATTAAAGAAACCGTTTCCGTGGCTCCGCTTCGTTGGATCAGTTCTAAAGAAGAGGTGTTCACGGTCACTCCGGCAGCGGATAAGAAGACTGCTGTTATCAATGCGATAGCCGGTGGATCAGGGACTCTGATGGTTGAGAATACACTTAACGGAAAACGTGTTCAGATCGATATCACCGTGCGCATTCCGATCACAAGCCTCGAGTTTTCTGAGGAAGATTACAAGTTTCCATTCTATCAAAATGGACACAACATGAAAGAAGAACTGAAGATCGAGCCGAGTGATGCTACGACAACGAAATTAAAGTGGACAGTAGATAATACCTCAGTAGCAACCATTGATGACGCGGGTTATCTGAAATTCAAGGCGCCGGGGACGGTTTTGGTTACAGTTCGACCGGAACACAACCCGAATGCGCTGCTCCCGCAGGTGGTCGTCAAGATCATCGGCGGGCCGGAGGAGATCATTTTTGAAAACCTCAAAGACGATCACCTGGATATCGAGGCCGGGGAGACCAAAACGGTCAACCTGAAGTTCGTCCCGGCGACCGCGGAGACCAAGCTGATATGGAAAACCGATAAAGCCGGTATCGTACTGGCAGACTATAACGACGAAAAGCGCACCGTCGATATCATCGGACGTGCGCCCGGAAATGTAACGGTGACGTGTCGGACGGAGGACAACGTCTACTACTCCTTCACCGTCACGGTCAAGCAGGCGTCCTCGGGAATCGAGTTCCCGGAGACGGCAATCACGCTATATCGCGGGGATCCGGTCAAGGGCATCTATCAGTTGAAGCCGATACTAAAACCGGAAACCTCGACCGACACCGTCACCTACAAGATGCGAGATGACAAGATCGCTTCGGTCGACGAAAACGGCCTGGTGACCGGTCTGGCAGCGGGAACCACCTACGTCATGGCAACGACCAGCTCCGGCAAGACCAACGTCGTCGACGTCACGGTCATCGATATGGTTACCGCGCTCGAGTCCGATTTCCGCTCGGCAGTCGTATACATCGGCGAGACGCTGACGATCTCACCGACGGTTGTCCCGGATACGGCAGCGAATAAAAATATCAAGTGGTATTGGGAACCGCACGAGCCGGGTGGCACAGCAGAGGTCGAGCTGACAGAAAAAGGCTCCTCTGTCGATGTTGTCGGCAAGAGCAAGGGCCTCGTTATGTTGACCGGTGAGAGCGTGGACAACCCCGCGGCGAAGGTCACCTACATCCTGAATGTCAAGTACCGCAACCCGCAGTACAACACGACGGTCATCCTGACGCCGAAAACCAAGTACGTCAACGTCGGTAAAAAGTTCAAGGTAACCCGTACCGTGAAAAATGCCTACAAGGGCAATAAAAAGCTAAAGTGGAAGAGCTCGAATAAAAAGGTTGCGACGGTCAACAGCAAGGGTGTCGTCAAAGCGAAAAAGGTCGGCAAGGCAACGATCACGGCGACCGCGCAGGACGGCTCCAAGGCGAAGGGCAAGATGAAGCTCATCGTCCGCCGTCAGGTGACCAAGCTCAAGATGAACCGCACCTCAGCGAACATCCTGATCGGCAAGAGCATCCGCCTGCGTGTCAGCGTGACACCGTCCAACGCGACGGTCAAGGGTGTGAAATGGAAGTCCGGTGACACGGCGATCGCGACGGTCGACGGCGGTAAGGTCATCGGTGTCGGTGTCGGCATGGTCAAGATCACCGCGACCTCCAAGGACACCACCAAGAAAAAATGTTACTGTTGGGTAACGGTATCCGAGCCGGTAGCCGTGACCAACTTTACCATCCCGGATGCCAACATCACGGTGGCAAAGGGTAACTCCGTCCAGTCCGGTATCGTACCGAACCCGACCAACGCGACCGACTCGATCAAGTTCTGGTCCGATAATCCGTCCGTAGCGTCTGTTACCTCACGAGGTAAGATCAAGGCGAAGAAGGTCGGTAAGGCGACGATCTATGCCCGCGCGGCAAACGGCGTGGAGGGACATGTTGATGTCACGGTCGTAGACCTGAACAGAAAGGCCGTCACGCTCCGCCAGTACGATACGGAGCAGCTTTCGGTCAATATGATATCGACCGGCGTCACGTGGTACTCGGCTTCACCGAATATCGCTTCGGTCGATGCCAACGGACTCGTCAAAGCGAAGATGCCGGGTGTAACCATCATCTATGCCAATGTTGACGGTGTCAAGCTAGGCTGTAAGGTCACCGTCAAACGAATAACGTAACTCATACATGGAGAGGAAGGGGAGAGGTCCCCTTCCTTTCTCGCGCGGTCCCGACAAAAAATGGGAAGCCGGGGCTAAGATAGGGAAGAGAAAGAGAGGGAGATGTGTTAGTCAATCTTCATGTAAAAAACTTTGCGATCATCGATGAGGTCGATGTCGACTTCGGTGAGCATCTAAACATCTTGACCGGTGAGACCGGCGCAGGAAAATCGATTCTGATCGGATCCCTGAACATCGCTCTGGGCGGTCGCGTATCGCCGGAGATGATCGGCCGACGCGGTGACTCCGCGATGGTAGAGGCCGTGTTCCAGGTAGACGATGAGGAGGTCAAAAACGCCATCCGTGCGCTGGACGTCGATCCGGAGGACGGTGAGATCGTCATCTCACGCAAAATCTCAGAAGGGCGCTCGGTCAATAAGATCAACGGAGAAAGCGTATCTGCCGGAGTGATCCGACAGGTCGCTTCGTTATGCATTGATATCCACGGGCAGAACGAAAACCAGTCGTTACTGAAGCCGTCGAGGCAGCGGGATATCGTCGACCGTTTCGGCGGGGAGGCGATCCGCAAGCCCCTCCAGGAGGTGGCGGACATCTACCACGAGTACGCCTCCGTCAAACGCGAGATGGAGGAGGACGACCTGACCGACGAGGAGCTCGCCCGCAAGATCGATTATCTGACCTTCGAGAAAAATGAGATCGAGGGGGCCAACCTCACCAAAGAGGAGATGGACTCCATCGAGACCGAGTACCGGATCGCAGCGAATGCCGGGACAGTCGTGGACGTCTTATCATCCGTATACAACGGGGGGACCCGTGACGCCGCGGACTCGATCAGCCGTGTACTTCCGGAGCTGAAACGGGCGGCGGAGCTGAACCCCAACCTCGCCGACTACGAGTCACAGCTGCTGGAACTGGAGAGTCTCCTGGGCGATTTTAACCGCGAGCTATCCGGCTTTATGCAGGATTACGCTTTTGATGAGGGGAGACTGCGCGAGCTGGAGCAGCGACTGGATGTGATCCACTGTCTTCAGGCCAAGTACGGTGAGACCTACGAGGATATCATGACCCACCACGACGATGTGGAGGAGAAGCTCGGACACTACGCTGACTACGAGAAGTTCCGAAAGGAGCGACAGGAGCAATTTGACGGACTAGTCGTCGAGATGGCAGACAAGTCCAGAACCCTGACCAAGGTCCGCATGCAGGCCGCCGAGGAACTCAAAAAAGAAATCACACAGGCTCTGCAGGAGCTGAACTTTGCTCATGTGGAGTTTGAGATAAAAATCGATCGATCGGAACATTTTTCGGAACATGGTGTCGACGAAATCGAGTTTTTGATCGCTACCAATCCGGGTGAGGAGGTACGGCCGCTCGCCAGGATCGCGTCCGGCGGTGAGCTCTCCCGTATCATGCTGGCGATCAAATCCGTCTTTGCTGACAGCGATGAGATCGAAACTCTGATCTTTGATGAGATCGATGCCGGGATCAGCGGGCGCACTGCCCAGATGGTCTCGGAGAAGATGAATACGATCGGCCGTCACCATCAGGTGATCTGTATCACCCATCTCGCGCAGATCGCGGCGATGGCGGATACACACTTTGTGATCGAGAAGGAAGTCGGCGCGGATGCGTCCGAGACCAAGATCCGCCAGCTGGATCACGAGGAGAGTCTCGAGGAGCTCGCCCGCCTGCTCGGAGGTGCGCAGATCACGGATGCCGTGCGTGAAAACGCGCGGGAGATGAAGGAGATGGCAGAGGGGCTGAAGAAGGCCTGACGGGGCGAGATTTCGTCCAAAATCAGGCGCCTGACAAATTGACTTTCACATCCGGATATGGTATCATAGACGGGTGTTGTAGCTGTTGACCTTTCAAAGAGAGGAGTAGGAAAATGAGAGGAAACAAGAGACGATTTTTATCAACGACATGTGCCGTGTTGCTGGCATTCTCGATGCTGGGACAGACGGTCAGCGGAAATGTTGCGGATGCGACCTCTGCGATCGGCGGAGAGGATAACGGATCCGGTGTCGCCGTACGCAGTGTCCGTGATGGTGAGTGGTTGTCCAGTGAGATGATCACCAATGTTAAAGTCGATAAGCAGACGTACATCGTGGGCGAGGATACCAAGGTTGTCGTAACCTTTGATGTGCGCAGGGCGGCGGACGCGAGCGATCCGCACTATAACGAGAACCTGCTTTTTGAACTCCAGGTTTCAAAGGGTCAGTATTCTTTCGATTACACGACCCTTACCCAGAAGGAGATCAAGGTCAGTGATCTCAAGACAGGAGAGAACAAGGTAGAGATTCCGTATGAGTTCCCTACCGAGGAAGAAGAGGTAAGCCTTTTTATCTCACAGTATGAGAGTTTGAACTGGCCGGATATCGATGTGACGTTCTCCGTACAGAAGCTCAAGGACGGCGAGTCGCCGGCAACCTATACGGATTACTGGTGCGTAAAGGAGCAGATGTCAAATGTAAAGACCGAGAAGGATTCGTATTCCCTCGGCTCGGAGCAGACGATCAATGTTTCCTTTGACGTGGCTAAGCTGGCAAAAAAGAGCAGCAGCGAGATCGATAACACGATCTACTTCCTCATCGGAAACGGCAGCTACAGTCTTACGGATTTTGTCGAGGACGGCGCGTCAGGAAAGGGTGTTGTGGCGTATCAGACCGTCAAGGTTTCAGACCTGAAGGCCGGTACGAACAAGGTAACGCTGAAGGCTCGCTTTGAGAGCAAGGGCGCTTACTACATTTACATCTATCAGGATTCGTTCTCTGTTTCTGAGATCAACCGGACCATCCCGAAGGTAAGCTTTACGGTAAAGGCAGCTACCGATGACAGCGGCCAGGTGATCGATACCAAGGCATCTGTCAGACCACAGTATACGACCTACACCGCAAAGCAGGCTGCGACGATGAAGGTTTTCTATACGATCGAGGACAGCGACAGCAAGTATCATCTGTACATCCGCAAGGGTCTGTCAACGGGCGACTACGATGCGGATCAGAAATACGTAGTAGCAGACTTCATGAGCGATCAGAATCTGCCGACCGAGATCGGAAAAGAAATGAGTGTGACGCTGAACAAGTCAGTCAGTGACTTTGAGCATAAGGGTGTCTACACGGCCGCACTCTACAATATGACAACGAGTAAGCTGGTCGGAAAACAGAAGTTCTATGTACTGAACGAAAAATATGTGATCCAGCGTGATGCGACAAAGATGACCGATGACGGAAAGATTCCTTTCTACTGTGATGCGGATCTGCGAAACTTTGATATGGATAAGGATGAGAAATACAGCTTCCAGGTTTGCTTCCCGCTGAACTACAAGAGCTACCTGAAAGAGCTGGAGTCTTTCTACGATACGTACGGAGAGGATGATGATCTCGACGGAGGTTATAATCCGGATGATATGGTCATGGACAATGACTATCTGAAGGATGATTATGAAGTTAATATGAACGTGAACTATGTGCCGGCCGGCTCCAAGCAGTCACGTACCCTGTTTAAGAAAAAACTGAAGGGTATGTACAAGGCGCATACCGTTACGCTCAGCTCCAAGGAGATCATGGAGGCGATCTATGAGACCGGCAAATCCGACATCTCGTATGCCGGTGTCGTGACGGTGAAGTTCAGTAACGAAGATGATTATCAGTCGATCGCAAATGAAGCCATCATCAGCTTTACTGAGAGCTTTAAGTTCGGTGTGAGCAAGGATGAAAAGCTGACGAGTGCGAAGGCTTCCAAATCCAAGGTTGAGCTTGCTTACGGCGAGCGTGCCGTTTTCAATGTAACCGATACACTCGGCGGAAAAATCTACGCAGACATCTACAAGGGAAGCGAGATGATCAAGACCGTCAAGGGTGAGTGCCAGATCAAGTCCGACGGGACAGCCGCCGGTGCCGTTGACTGGAACCTTGCTGACAGCGACGGTAGCTATCTCTCTGCCGGATCGTACACGGCAAAGGTACGTACCGAGAATACGTATACCGTATTTGCCGAGGATGGCAGCAGCAGTAAAAAAACCATCAAGTCCGATGAAAAATCGATCAACTTTACACTGGTTAAGCCGGATCGAAAGCTGACTTTATCGACCAGTGTGTCCGGTGACTCGGGCGGCAATGCCGTATATGTGGAGAAACCGGTGATCGGTGTTATCGTCAATGCGAACATCGGCGTCAACGCGATCATTTCCGTAAAGGATTCCAAGGGCGTTGAGCTTCGGAACGGTTCGGCGATCTGCAAGAAGGGCAAACGCTGTGTCAGCTTCAATCTGACCGGAAGCAAGATCAAGGCCGGCAAGTACAAGGTTGTCGTTACGGCAACGACGCTCGACGGACAGAAAAAGAAATCGACCGCCACGTTCCATGTAAAGAAGCTTCCGAAAGCCTCGATCAAGAGCGCTTCGGTAAGTGCCAACAGCTCGACGGGACTGGGTTCGGTATCCTTTAAGATTTCCGAGTATGCGGAGGTTACCGTGAAGGTGAAGTCCGGAAGCAAGGTGCTGCAGACGGTCATCGACCAGGATTACTCTGCCGGAAACATCAAGGCATCCTTCGGGATCGGAGGCTACAAGCCGGGCAACTACAAGGTTGTCATCAAAACCAAGAACAGCGGTGGTAAGAGATCCGTTACAAAGACTTTTACGGTCACCAAGAAGCCGGTTGTTGTAAAGAAACCGACGGTAAGCGGCCTGGCTGTGAAGTTCCTCGCCGGAAAAGACGGAGACATGGTACAGGGATCGTTTAAGTACACCGGTAAGAACGCCCGGGTGATCATCGATATCATGTACATCAATACCGAGGAAATCGTATACACCTATCAGGGTGTGACAAAGTATGACAGTGCCATCTTTACCTACACCTGGGACGGCTTTAAGTCAAACGGCTTCCGATGCTGGCCGGGAGACTACTACTTCCGTGTACGCGTCGTTAACAGCGCGGGTAGTACAGGGTATCTGAGACAGAAGTTCACACTCGGTGCGGGTTGATGATTTCTGCTTGCGATTTTGTTCGTTTTGGTGTATAATAGTTTCCGTGACTGGATTTTTAACTAAAGGGAGGGCATGAATTTGAAAAATATACTGTTTGTCGCATCTGAGTGCGTGCCTTTTATAAAGACGGGAGGACTGGCTGACGTAGTCGGTTCGCTGCCTCGGTATTTCGACAAAAAGAAGTACGATGTTCGTGTGATCGTGCCGAAGTATACGGCGATCCAGGAGCAGTACAAGGAGCAGATGGAGTACATCGAGCACTTCTATATGGATCTGGCATGGCGTAAGCAGTATGTCGGGATCTTTAAGATGGAGCTGAACGGTGTTACGTTCTATTTCCTTGACAACGAGTTTTACTTCAGCGGGATGCTTCCGTACGGCGAGATCTATCAGGACATCGAGAAGTTTGCATTTTTCGACAAGGCGGCTCTGTCCTGCCTGCCGATCCTGAATTTCCGTCCGGACATCATCCACTGTCATGACTGGCAGACCGGACTCGTGCCGGTATACCTGCAGGATGCTTTCCAGCAAAACGAGTTCTATCGCGGGATCAAAACGATCATGACGATCCACAACCTGAAGTTCCAGGGTATCTGGGATAAAAAGACGGTGATGGATACCGCGGGTCTGGATGCGTACTACTTCACGCCGGATAAGCTGGAGGCGTACGGCGACGCGAACTACCTCAAGGGCGGTCTCGTGTATGCGGATCAGATCACGACGGTTTCGGATACCTACGCCGAGGAGATCAAGATGCCATTCTACGGTGAGGGACTCGACGGCCTGATCAATGCCAAGGCCGGCTGCCTGACCGGTATCGTAAACGGTCTCGACTACGACGAGTGGGATCCGGCTAAGGATCCGATGATCGACTTTAACTACGATGCGCGGACTTTCCGCAAGGAAAAGGTGAAAAATAAAAAGGCTCTCCAGAGAGAGCTCGGTCTGGCTGAGGACGAAAAGAAGTTTATGATCGGTGTGGTTTCACGTCTGACCGATCAAAAGGGCTTCGACCTCATCGACTACGTGATCGAGGAGATCTGTGCAGAGGATACACAGCTGGTTGTCCTCGGTACCGGAGAAGAGAAGTACGAGCACCTGTTCCGTCACTTCGCATGGAAGTATCCGGACAGAGTCTCAGCGAATATCTTCTATTCTAATGAGAGATCACATAAGATCTACGCATCCTGTGATGCGTTCCTGATGCCGTCGCTGTTTGAGCCGTGTGGCCTGAGCCAGCTGATGAGCCTGCGCTACGGCACGGTGCCGATCGTGCGTGAGACCGGAGGATTGAAGGATACCGTCGAGCCGTACAACGAGTACGAGGACAAGGGAACCGGATTCTCCTTCATGAACTACAACGCACATGAGATGCTCGGGACGATCCGCTACGCCAAGGATGTGTACTACAATCACAAGCGTGAGTGGAACAAGATTATCGATCGCGGCATGGCGATGGACTTCTCCTGGAGCAGCTCAGCGAAGAAGTATGAAGAACTTTACGATAGAATGTAATTTCCTCTTGATTTTTCTTTCACTATCAGTTAGAATGGGGAACAGACGATTGTGGATTTTTTAACAAGATCCAAAACAATACGTAACTATGGGCGTTTTTCGCTCCCCGGTGTACGTCAGCGCCGCTTCCGTACACCCTGATCACACAAGCGGTGCAGAAAAGAGGTATTAGAATATGGCAGTAAAAGTAGCAATCAATGGTTTTGGACGTATCGGTCGTCTGGCATTCCGTCAGATGTTCGGCGCTGAGGGTTTTGAGATCGTAGCTATCAATGATCTTACTTCTCCTGAGATGCTGGCTCATCTTCTTAAGTACGATTCAACACAGGGAAGATATGAGCTTTGCGACAAGGTTACATCCGGTGAGAACTTCATCACAGTTGATGGCAAGAAGATCACTATATATGCAGAGGCAGATGCAAAGAACCTTCCTTGGGGAGATCTTGGAGTAGACGTTGTTCTCGAGTGTACAGGTTTCTACACATCAAAGGACAAGGCACAGGCTCATATCGATGCAGGTGCTAAGCACGTTATCATCTCTGCACCGGCTGGAAACGATCTGAAGACTATCGTTTACAACGTTAACCATGACAGCCTTACAAAGGACGACAAGATCATTTCCGCTGCTTCCTGTACAACAAACTGTCTTGCACCGATGGCTAAGGCACTTAACGACTGTGCTGCTATCAAGACAGGTATCATGTGCACGATCCACGCTTACACAGGTGACCAGATGACACTTGACGGCCCGCAGAGAAAGGGTGACAAGCGTCGTTCACGTGCAGCTGCATGCAACATCGTTCCGAACTCAACAGGTGCTGCAAAGGCTATCGGCCTTGTAATCCCTGAGCTGAACGGTAAGCTCATCGGAGCTGCTCAGCGTGTTCCGACCCCGACCGGTTCAACCACTATCCTTACTGCAGTAGTTGAGGGTAATGTAACAAAAGAGCAGGTTAACGATGCTATGAAGGCTGCTTCTAACGAGTCATTCGGCTACAACACTGACGAGATCGTATCCAGCGATATCGTCGGTATGAGATATGGTTCACTCTTTGATTCTACTCAGACAATGGTTCTTCCGCTCGATAACGGAACAACTCAGGTTCAGGTAGTTTCCTGGTATGACAACGAGAACTCATACACAAGCCAGATGGTTCGTACAATCAAGCACTTTGGTTCACTTCTCGGTGCGTAATCGTTACGAAATAGTATGACCTGGAAGGGTCCGGTCTGAAGGGCCGGGCCTTTCTTGCGCGATAAGGCGCGAGTATGTCCGATGTACGTGTACATCGCATGCTTGCATGCAGATGTGCACGTACACGGACATGTGAGCCCAACGTACAACGAGAGTCCGTAGGACTCGAGTCTGTATGTTGGACTCGCGCCTATATATTAATCTAATGGAGGAAAAGAAAATGGGACTTAACAAGAAATCTGTTGATGATATCAATGTAAAGGGCCAGCGCGTACTGTGCCGTTGCGATTTTAACGTGCCGATCATCGATGGCAAGATCACCGACGAGAATCGTCTGGTGGCTGCTCTGCCGACGATCAAAAAGCTGATCGCTGACGGTGGCAAGGTGATCCTTTGCTCTCACCTCGGCAAGGTAAAGACCGAGGAGGACAAAAAGACCAAGACTCTGGCTCCGGTTGCAGAGAGATTGTCTGCACTCCTGGGTAAGGATGTGAAGTTCGTCGCTAATCCGGAGGTTGTCGGTGACAATGTCCGCGCTGCTGTCGATGCGATGGCAGAGGGTGATGTGATTCTTCTCGAGAATACCCGTTTCCGTGCAGAGGAGACCAAGAACGGAGAGGCTTTCTCTCAGGATCTGGCTTCGATCTGTGATGTTTTCGTTAATGATGCTTTCGGTACGGCTCACCGTGCTCACTGCTCCAACGTCGGTGTGGCAGCGCTCAAGGATACTGCTGTAGTCGGCTATCTGATGCAGAAGGAGATCGATTTCCTCGGTAATGCCGTAGAGAATCCGGAGAGACCTTTTGTTGCGATCCTCGGTGGTGCGAAGGTCGCTGATAAGCTGAACGTTATCGACAACCTGCTGACCAAGTGCGATACCCTCATCATCGGTGGTGGTATGGCGTATACCTTCCTGAAGGCTCAGGGCAAGGAGATCGGTAAGTCTCTCTGCGATGATGAGAAGCTCGATTACTGCCGCGACATGATCGCGAAGGCTGAGAAGCTCGGCAAGAAGCTCCTGCTTCCGGTCGACAGTGCCGTAATCACTGATTTCCCGAATCCGATCGATGCACCGATCGATGTTGAGATCGTGAGCGCAGATGCGATCCCGGCTGATAAAGAGGCTTGCGATATCGGTACCAAGACGGCTGAGATGTTCGCTAATGAGGTTAAAAATGCCAAGACGGTCGTTTGGAACGGACCGATGGGCGTTTTTGAGAACCCGACACTGGCAAAGGGTACGCTGGCTGTTGCTCAGGCACTCGCTGAGTCCAACGCTACGACGATCATCGGTGGTGGTGATAGTGCAGCGGCTGTTAACCAGATGGGTCTGGGTGACAAGATGAGTCACATTTCGACCGGTGGTGGTGCTTCGCTCGAGTTCCTCGAGGGTAAGGAGCTGCCGGGTGTAGCAGCGGCTAACGACAAATAGTATTTATTCTGTCTCGTGCGTGATATACTCGTACGGACCGCTTGCGCTTAAACCTAAACGTCACGTTGCACGCATGTAAAAAACACATGCTGCGCAACGACGTTTAGCTAATGTCCGCACTACGTATATCATCGCACATCGACAGAGTTTAATAGTCTTAACGAATAAGATCAGAGATCAAAGAAACAATTGAGATTTAGAAATGGAGATAATCAGAATGAGTAGAAGAAGAATTATTGCAGGTAACTGGAAAATGAACAAGACTCCGTCGGAGGCGGTTGAGCTTGCAAAAACACTTATTCCTATCGTTAAGAATGATGATGTGGATGTAGTATTCTGCGTTCCGGCGATCGATATCATCCCGGTTGTTGAGGCGGTTAAGGGAACAAACGTTGAGGTTGGTGCCGAGAACCTTTATTTCG
Source organism: Eubacterium sp. (assembly GCA_036343395.1). Lineage (GTDB taxonomy): Bacteria > Bacillota > Clostridia > Lachnospirales > Lachnospiraceae > Eubacterium_F. The sequence continues at coordinate 13,158 of JAZASH010000004.1, forward strand.
AGGAGAGTGGCGCTTATACCGGCGAGATCGCAGCAAACATGCTGACCGATGCCGGTGTGAAGTATGTTATCATCGGACATTCCGAGAGAAGAGAGTACTTCGCTGAGACGGATGAGACCGTAAACAAAAAGATCAAGCAGGCTTTCAAGCATGGTATCACACCGATCATCTGCTGTGGTGAGTCTCTGACTCAGAGAGAGCAGGGGATTACGATCGACTGGATCCGTCAGCAGATCAAGATCGCATTTTTGGATATCACTGCCGATCAGGCAAAGAAGGCCGTTATCGCTTATGAGCCGATCTGGGCGATCGGTACCGGCAAGACTGCTACGGCAGATCAGGCTGAGGAGGTTTGTGCAGCGATCCGTGAGTGCATCGGTGAGATTTATGATGCAGCGACTGCAGATGCGATCCGTATCCAGTATGGTGGGTCGATGAATGCGGAGAATGCAGCGGAGCTGCTCGCGAAGCCGAATATTGATGGGGGGCTTATTGGTGGCGCGTCACTCAAGCCCGATTTCAGCAAAATCGTTAACGCATAATTGTTTGCAATAATCGGAAATCCGAGTGTATATCCGCTCGGGCCCGCTTGCGCTTTTTTATCATACGTCACGTTGCACGACACCAAAATACGGTGTCTGCGCAACGACGTATGATAGACATCCCGAGCGGTGATATACAACTCGGATTTCCTGTTTGCAAACTTAGCGAAGTGACAGTAAAAAGAATTACTCTGCATTTTCACTGTGGAATACTATTTTAGGAGAAATGAGGAAATAAACAATGGAATCGATTACAAGCATTCGGACGCTTTATCGTGACCGAGATGAATATATAGATAAGACGGTGACTGTCGGGGGATGGCTGCGGAGCGTCCGGGATTCGAAGACGTTTGGTTTTTTGGTGGTGAATGACGGGACGTTTTTTGAGCCGCTTCAGGTGGTTTATCATGACAAGTTGGATAATTTCGCTGAGATCAGCAAGCTGAATGTCGGGGCGGCGGTGATCGTGACCGGTACGCTCGTGGCAACACCGGAGGCGAAGCAGCCTTTCGAGATTCAGGCGGATGAGGTTTTCATCGAGGGTGAGTCGACACCGGATTATCCGCTTCAGAAAAAAAGACATTCGATGGAGTTTTTGCGGACAATCCCGCATCTGCGCCCGCGCACGAACACGTTTCAGGCGGTGTTCCGCGTGCGTTCTCTGATCGCGTATGCGATCCATCGGTTTTTCCAGGAGAGAGAGTTTGTTTACGTGCACACGCCCATCATCACAGGCAGTGACTGTGAGGGTGCGGGTGAGATGTTCCGTGTAACGACACTCGACGCGCAGAATCCGCCGATGAAGGATGGCAAGGTCGATATGTCGCGGGATTTCTTCGGCAAGGAGACGAACCTGACGGTATCCGGCCAGCTGAATGGCGAGACCTATGCGATGGCTTTCCAGAACATCTATACCTTTGGACCGACCTTCCGCGCGGAGAATTCGAACACGACGCGTCATGCGGCGGAGTTTTGGATGATCGAACCGGAGATCGCTTTTGCCGATCTTGAGGATGATATGATGCTCGCTGAGGCAATGCTGAAGTACATCATCGCGTATGTGCTCGAGGCAGCGCCGGAGGAGATGGCATTTTTCAATCAGTTTATCGATAAGGGTCTGATCGAGCGTCTGCAGCACGTGTTGAATTCCGAGTTCGGTCATGTGACCTACACCGAGGCGATCGAGCTGCTCGAGAAGAATAACGACAAGTTTGAGTACAAGGTTTCCTGGGGTTGCGATCTGCAGACCGAGCATGAGCGGTATCTCACTGAGGAGATTTTTAAGCGTCCGGTTTTCGTGACGGATTATCCGAAAGAGATCAAGGCGTTTTATATGAAGTTGAATGACGACGGCAAGACCGTGGCGGCGATGGATTGTCTGGTGCCGGGCATCGGCGAGATCATCGGCGGTAGTGAGCGTGAGGCGGATTATGAGACGCTGCGCACGCGTATGAAGGAGTGCGGTCTGAACGAGGAGGATTACGGGTTCTATTTGGATCTGCGGAAGTACGGGACGACGAGACATGCCGGGTTCGGTCTCGGCTTCGAGAGGTGCGTGATGTATCTGACCGGTATGCAGAATATCCGCGATGTGGTGCCGTTCCCGAGGACCGTTGGAAATTGCGAACTGTGATAGAGATTGAGAGAATTAGTACGAAGACGCATCATTGCTGATGTTGATATTTTTGGAGGTAGAATAATGGGTTTAATTTTGCCTGGTAACTACGAGTCGAGGCTCGATATAAGGGAAACTGAGATCGCGATTAAAAAGGTGAAGGATTACTTTGAGAAGGCGCTGGCGTATCGGTTGGATTTGACTCGCGTGAGTGCGCCGCTTTTTGTCGATCCGGCGTCGGGTATGAATGACAACCTGAATGGTGTCGAGCGGCCGGTTGACTTCGATGTCAAGGAGACGGGCGTGAAGGCCGAGGTCGTGCATTCGCTGGCGAAGTGGAAGAGACATGCGTTGAAGTATTACGGCTTCCATCATGGCGAGGGCCTCTACTGTGATATGAGTGCGATCCGACGCGATGAGGAGACGGATAACCTTCATTCGATCTACGTGGATCAGTGGGATTGGGAGCGCGTGATCGATAAGGAAGAGCGCAATGAGAGAGTGCTCGAGCATATCGTGAAGAAGGTGTACGAGGCGATCCTGGAGACCGAGGATTACATTTCTCTGGAGTATCATTTTTACGGAAGAACGCTTCCGACCAATATCAAGTTTATCACAACGCAGGAGCTCGTGGACCGCTATCCGGATAAGACGCCGAAGGAGCGGGAGTACCTGGCGGTTAAGGAGTACGGCGCGATCTTTTTGAAAAAGATCGGCGGGGAGCTTTCCGATGGCAAGCCGCATGACGGTCGTGCGCCGGATTACGATGACTGGGAGCTGAACGGCGATATCATCGTGTACTATCCGGTTCTCGATATCGCGCTGGAGCTGTCCTCGATGGGAATCCGTGTTGACGAGGTGGCGCTGAAGGAGCAGCTCGATAAAGCCGGATGCCCGGAGCGTGCGAACCTGCCGTTCCAGAAGGCAATCCTCGAGGGGGCGCTGCCGTATTCGATCGGCGGCGGTATCGGCCAGTCGAGACTTTGCCTTTTCTTCCTGAAAAAGGCCCACATCGGTGAGGTGCAGTCCTCACTCTGGCCGGAGGAAGAGATCAAGGCATGTGAAGAGAAAAATATCCATCTGTTATAAAAGGAAAAGGCCCTGCCTGGCAGGGCTTTTTTTTATATCAAAAGGTATGTCTGTAGAAGTATAATTTTTTTACTTGACAAAACTACCGATCGGTAGTATGATACATATAAAGGCAAAACTACCGAACGGTAGTTAAGGCGCGATCGACGGGTAGCACAGCCGGCACACGCCGGTAACAGCGCAGCATACGCCGGTCGTAGCGGTTGCACACGCCGGTAGCACAGCCGGCACACGCCGGTAGCAGCGCAGCATACGCCGGTCGTAGCGCATAGAACTATGGAACATATGGAAGGAGACTAACCATGGATAAAACAGCTACTATCGAAAAGAGACTTCGCATAGTCGGATTGCTTGGGATCGCAGCGCTGATTTCATACGCGGCGATGGTATTTTTCTCACCGCTCGCTTACCCCGGCTATGACTGGATGAGCATGGCGGTCAGTGAGCTGACCGCGGAGGGAGCACCGTCACTGGAACTGGCAGAGATGCTGAACTGCCTCCACGGCCCGTGCGGCCTCGTCGCGGTCACAGCGGTCTGCGTTGCCTGCGGCGTCTGCAAATCCAAGACACTTCGCTTCGGCATCTACTGCTTTGCCGCGATGGAGTGGATCAGCGGCATCGGCTACAAGCTTTTCCCATGGGTAAAAGATGCACCGAACTCCCACCCGCAGAACATCGGCCATCTGGTCGTCACAGCTCTCGTCGTTATGCTTTCGATCGCCGCACTGGTCCTGATCATCATCGGCGGCAGAAAAGAAGGCATCAAATCCCTCTCGATATGGGCGCTGATTTGCCTGATCGCGATGATGCTCGGACCGATCGGAACAGGCCTTATGCCGAAAGCGGTATTCGGAATCTTCGAGCGCTTCAGCACGCTGGCGGCGACAACATTTCTGGCTGTGCTCGGATGGCATCTGTTCAAAGGAAGGTTCGGTGAGAACGCATGAAAAAAGAAAACGCCAAGTCAAAAGAAACCAAAAGCCGAAAAGAGGAGATCATCTACGCAACGCTGACCCTCGCGGCCGAAAAAGGTCTCGGCGCGGTCTCGATGCAGCAGATCGCGGACCGTGTCGGCATCACGAAGGCCTCGCTTTACAACCATTTTTCATCGCGGGATGAGATCGTCGACGCGATGTATGAGATCCTGCGTGAGGCTTCGAAAAAAAATACCGGCGCCGGCGATATGGACTACGACAAGCTCATCAGCGGTCGCACCCTCGCTGCCATCCTAAAAGATGTGATCGGTGCCTACCGCGGCATGATCAGCGACCCGGAGATGAAGCTTTTTTATGCGGTTATCATGTCGGAGCGTTCGATCAATCCGGCGGCGGCCGAGATTATGATCCGCGAGACCCAGACGATGATCGGCGCGACTAAGATGCTTTTTTATGCGCTGCAGGCCAAGGGCGTAGTCAAGTTCGACGACCCGGACGCGGCGGCCTTCGCCTTTGCGATGGGCGTGCACTCGATCCTGAACTACGAGATGGATCTGATCCACGCGGGAGAGAAGTCAGATTCGGATATGATGGACAGCTATATCGATGAGTTCGCCCGCGCCTACGGAAACAAATAAAAAGTTTCTGTCCGGCTGTACAAAAATAAGAGAATTATAACATGAATTCCTCTAAGGAAAAGCCTTGCAAAAGCGAGGCTTTTCTTTTATAATTTTATCTATGAGGATGTGTTTGCCCGGACCGGGCAGGAGGGCTGGATTATGAGTGTTGTAGCCGGATTTATGGTGCCGCATCCGCCGTTGATTGTGCCGGATGTCGGGCGCGGCGGCGAGGCGGTCGTAGAGGATACGATACGTGCTTATGAGAAGGTGGCCGATGAGATCGCGGAACTGAAACCTGAGACCATCGTGATTTCTTCGCCGCACAGCGTGATGTATGCGGACTATTTTCACATCTCTCCGGGGGCGCATGCGAGCGGAGACTTTGGGAACTTCCGCGCGCCGCAGGTGAGTTTCGAGGTGGATTACGATGAGCGGTTCGCGATGCAGTGGGCCAACCACGCCGCGGTCAACGAGATCGATGCGGGGGTGCTCGGCGAGCGTGATCCGTCGCTCGATCACGGGACGATGGTGCCACTCTATTTTATCATGAAAAAATACACCGACTTCAAGCTGGTGCGGATCGGCTTGTCCGGCTTTTCGTTGGCGACGCACTACCGGATGGGACAGCTCGTCAGCACGGTCGCGGAGGAGTTGAACCGCAGGGTGGTCTATGTAGCGAGCGGGGATCTGTCACACCGGATGACCGAGGACGGGCCGTACGGCTTCCATCCAAAGGGGCCGGAATACGACGAGCGGATCATGGACGTCATGGGGCGCGGCGATTTCGACGAGCTGATGGATTTTGATGAGGCACTGTGTCAGCACGCAGCGGAGTGTGGACATCGCTCCTTCGTGATGATGGCGGGCGCGCTCGATAAAAAGGCTGTGAGGATCGAGAAGCTCATCCACCAGGGCGTGACCGGCGTGGGCTACGGGATCTGCACCTACCATGTGGAGGGCGAGGACCCGTCGCGTAACTTTTTGGAAAAATGGGAAGAACGCGATCGCGCGCGTCGACAGAGGCAAAAGGATGCCGAGGATGTCTATGTGCGGCTGGCGAGACGGTCGCTGGAGACGAATATAAAAGAAGGTCGGACGATCACCTGGGACGAGGTGAAGGACGAGGTGATCCGAGGCCCGGGAGGCGGCGGGGCTGCCGGCACGGATGGCTTTGTGGATGGCGCGGCTGCCGGCACGGAGACACCGTATGCGACAGCGGACGGAGCGGCGACAGACCTGGCCATCGAGGAGCTGACCCGGAAGCAGGCGGGCGCCTTTGTCTCCCTCCATAAGGACGGCAAGCTCCGCGGCTGCATCGGCACGATCTCGGCGACGAGGAGCTGTGTGGCAGAGGAGATCATCGAGAACGCAATCTCGGCTTCGACCAGAGATCCGCGGTTCGACCCGATCGAGGAGGAAGAGCTGCCTTACATCGAGTACAGTGTGGATGTGCTGGGCGATGCCGAGGACATCAAATCACCAAAGGAACTCGATGTCAAGAGATACGGTGTGATCGTCACCAAGGGGATGCGCAGGGGGCTGCTGCTCCCGAATCTCGACGGTGTCGACACGGTGGAGGAGCAGCTCGCCATCGCCAAGCAAAAGGCGGGACTAACGACGGAGGAAAAAGGATGCAAGCTGCAGCGCTTTGAAGTGGTGCGACACTACTGATGCTGCAGGCAGGTGTACTGGCATGGACCGGCGATGTTGCGGGCCGGTGATGCTGCAGGCAGGTGTGCCGGCGCGGGATGCGCACGGCAGGAGCGTATAGTTGTTGACAGGATTTGCACGAGGGTATGAGACATGAAGATGAACGAGTCACTGTTTGATAACATCATTGATACGGCGCAAGACTGTATCTTCTGGAAGGACAAGGATCGCCGGTTTGTCGGCGTTAACCAGTCTTTCCTCGATTTCTACGGCTTTGAGTCAGCAGATGTCCTGATCGGAAAAAATGACGAGGAGATGGGCTGGCACAACGACCCCGAGCCATACAAGCAGGATGAGCTGCGCGTGCTCGCGGGGGAGAGTACCTACAAGGTTCTCGGCAAATGCATGGTGCGTGGTGAGGAGCGAGACATCATCGCGACAAAACGACCGATCTATCGCGGCGGCGAGATCGTCGGTCTGGTGGGGAGCTTCATCGATGTGACGGATGTGATGCGTCGCGAGCGCGAGGGCAGCACCGCACAGATGATGTACAATGTGAAAAAGCTCCGCAAGTATCCGTACTTCGATAAGCTTTTGGACGAGGTCCATGTCGAGGAGATCCTGGATCACCTCACGGGCGTCATCTCGCGCGGGTATATTTTTGACTATGCCAAATCGCTGATCTCATCGCGGACGCCGTTTACGTTTTGCATCATCGATCTCGATAATTTCAAGGATATAAACGACACCTTCGGCCATCATGCCGGCGACGTGGTGCTGATGGATGTGTCGAGGGAGCTGGCACTCTACACCGATGGTTACGGACTGGTGGGGCGTTTCGGCGGCGACGAGCTGCTGGTCATCAACCTGCGGGATATCGAGTTTGATGAGAAGACAAAATTTTTCAAAAAGATGTATGAGGGGAAAAAGATCCTCCGTAAAAATATCCGCTACGACGGACATGATCTTTTCGTTACGGGGACGTCCGGGTGCGCGACGTATCCGGATGACGCGACGGACTACGACGAGCTTTTTTCCTATATTGATAAGACACTTTATCAGGGTAAGAACCGCGGGCGCAACTGCTTCACCGTCTATGTGGAGGAGGAACACAAGCATCTGGATGTCAAGGCGATGGCGCGTCGCGGTGTGTATACGTGTATGAACACGATCTCAGAGCTGTGCGAGGGCGTCGACGGTCCGCTGGAGCGACTGAACGCAGCGCTGCCGTTTTTACAGGATGAGCTGCAGATCATGGATGTCAGCTTTGTCCAGCGGGACGGCTGCATGCGCGCGCCGACGGGCGAGGTGCTGGAGGAAGATGTCAGTGATATCGAGGCGCTGATGCTGGAGGATATTTTCCTGGACAGCGTGCTGGATACGGTGAAAAAGACGAGCCCGCTGCTGTATAAGACGCTGAAAAAGCGTGGCGTGCGTGCTGTGATGATCGTGCGCGTGGCGATCGGCGGCGAGACTTTCGGCCATCTGATCTGCGCGGAGAAAAATAACCAGAGGCTGTGGCAGGAGGATGAGTGCGGCATCGTTTATTATCTGACGAAGTTACTGGCGATCAGCCTGGTCAATGAGCAATAGGTGACGGGAGCAGGCCGTGCGTGGCCGGCGGGTGGAACACTGTGTGCGTGGCCGGTGGCGTGCAGGTCATGCGTCGCCGGTGCTGTGGGATGTGCAACAGGAATCAGTGTTGAATATGATAATATACCAGGAGGAATAACAGATGGAAAACTTTTCATTTTACGCGCCGACTTACTTTGAGTTTGGTCGCGGGGCGGAAGCAAAGACCGGTGAACTGGTCCGTCAGTTTGGTGGGAGCAAGGTGCTGCTGCATTACGGCGGCGGCTCGATCAAAAATAACGGCGTCTACGGCAAGGTGATCGCAGCGCTGACGGCAGCGGATGTGCCTTTCACCGAGCTTGGCGGTGTGGTACCGAACCCGCGGAGCGGCCTCGTTTATGAGGGGATCGAGCTGGTGAAAAAAGAAGGCGTGGATTTCATCCTCGCAGTCGGCGGTGGTTCGGTCATCGACTCGGCAAAGGCGATCGCGGCCGGAGCGAAGTACGATGGCGATTTTCTCGATTTTTATCAGGGACAGGCGCAGATCAAGGAGGCACTCCCGGTCGGGACAGTGCTGACGATCGCGGCAGCGGGCAGCGAAGGTTCGCCGAACTCCGTGATTACGGATGAGAAAAATCAGATCAAGAAGGGGGCTCACTCGGAGCTCCTGCGCCCGCGTTTTTCCGTGATGAATCCGGAGTTTACGTGCACCCTGCCGGCGTATCAGACGGCAGCGGGCGCGACGGATATTTTTATCCATGTGTGTGAGCGGTATTTTTCCAATACGAAGGAAGTGTCGATCACGGATCGTCTGTGCGAGGCCGTGATGAAAACGATTTTATATGAGACGCCGCGTGTACTCCGAGACCCGGATAACTATGAGTCCAGGGCGAATATCATGTGGGCGGGGATGATCGCACATAATAATATCTGCGGTGTCGGCCGTGAGCAGGATTGGGGTTCGCACCACATCGAGCATGAGCTCTCGGCGATGTATGATGTGACGCACGGTGCCGGGCTGGCGGTGATCGCGCCGGCGTGGATGCGCTATGTGCTGGAGAAGCATCCGGAGAAGTTCGTGCCTTTCGCGACCGAGGTCTGGGGCGTGCCGCTCGATACGATCAACCCGATGGAGACAGCGATGCGAGGGATCGAGCGCTTTGAGGCGTTCCTGAAGCAGATCGGGATGCCGTCGCGGTTCTCGGAGATCGGTGCGAAGAAGGCTGACATCCCTGCCATGGTGGATAAGCTTTTTGCGAAAAAAGACACCGAAGGGAACTACGTGAAGCTGACCCGGGAGGATGTGACGAAGATCTATGAGAGTGTGGCCGACGCCTGAGTGTGTGGAGGCCCAGTGTGTGGGGGAGCCCAGCGTGTGCGGGGCGGAGGCCCTGTGTGTGCGCATGGGCGTGGCCCTGTGTGCGGGGCATAGGCCCTGTAGATGTAGGAGAGACAGATGGCAGATGGGACTGACAGGCAGACGGTGGAGCGCGTGAGCGCGCTTGTGCGGCCGCTGCTTGACTGGTATAGCAAAAATAAGCGGAGTCTTCCCTGGCGGGAGGCTCCGTCTCCTTATCATGTCTGGATATCGGAGATCATGCTGCAGCAGACACGGATCGAGGCGGTGATGGGGTATTATGAGCGGTTCCTGGAGCGGCTCCCGTCGGTGAGGGAGCTGGCCGAGGTGGAGGATGATGAGTTGATGAAGCTCTGGGAGGGGCTCGGGTACTACTCGCGCGCGAGGAATCTGAAAAAGGCGGCGATCCGGGTGACGGAGGAGTTTGACGGGGAGCTGCCGGCGGATTATGAGTTGCTGGTGAGTCTGCCGGGGATCGGCAGTTACACGGCCGGTGCGATCGCGTCGATCGCATATGGGTTGCCGGAGCCTGCGGTGGATGGCAATGTCATGCGCGTGCTCATGCGGTTCCTCGATCGCGATGATGATGTGATGAGCCAGAGGGTGCGGCGCGAAGTCGAGGAGTTGCTACGAGAGGTCATGAGGGATGTCGTGGCAACGGGAGATTTTACTCAGGCGCTGATGGAACTCGGGGAGGTCGTGTGCATACCAAACGGGGAACCGTTGTGTGACGCATGTCCTCTTAAGGAACTCTGTCGAGGGCGGGCGAGCGGAAGAGCGAGCGAACTTCCTGTCAGGAAAGCGAAGACGAAACGAAGGATTGAGAAGCGGACCATTTTTGTGATACGGGATAGTGCAGGGAACGTGTTGATCCGTAAGCGGCCGGATACGGGTCTGCTTGCCGGGCTGTGGGAGCTGCCATCCGTTGACGGGCATCTGAAAAAAGCGGAGGTCGAAGCGGCGGTGAGCGGTATCGCGGATGGGGATTGCGAGGCGATCCAGCGCCTGCCGGCGGCGCGCCATATCTTCTCGCACGTCGAGTGGGACATGATTGCTTATGAGGTGCGAGTGACACCACACCATATAGTGGGTGCGACATGGGCAAATCCACACGATTTAGATGCCAAATTTGCCCTTCCGACGGCTTTTTCGGCCTATAGGCTACACGAGTAGACCATAGGTATTGCGTATATTTCGATAACTTTCGTAAAAAATACACAATATGTTGTGTTGACGTATTGACATCACTCCTAGACGGTGCTATAATAATTGACAGTTGGCCTCACCGGGGTTGGCCCCCTGATGGACGTGAAACCGAAATGGTTATCATGAGGCGTGGGTAGGATTATACATCAGTAGAATCCCGAGATTATGTAAAGGTTGTCAGTTGTTATAGGATGTACTTCATGGAGGGGCATCCTTCAGTAAAAACGCACGATGCGTGTCGAAAGGAGTTGTAGTACAGTGAAGGTTATCAAAAGAGACGGACGTACGGTTGATTACGATCGCAACAAAATCCTGATCGCCATCCGCAAGGCCAATGCAGAGGTGGATCAGTTTGAGAAGGTAAGTGATGATGCGATCGACGGGATTATCGCCGGTATCGAAGGGATGAAACGCGAGCATATGCAGGTGGAGGACATCCAGGATGTCATCGAGCAGAAGCTGATGGCAGCAGGGAAGTTCGAGCTGGCAAAGAAGTACATCATCTATCGTTATACACGTGAGCTCGTCCGCAAGGCAAACACGACCGATGATTCGATCATGAGCCTGATCCAGAACAGTAACAAGGATGTTATGGAAGAGAATTCCAACAAAAATGCTTACGTGGCAAGTACACAGCGCGACCTGATCGCCGGTGAGGTATCCAAAGACCTGACCAAGCGTGTACTCCTGCCGGAGAAGATTACCAAGGCACACGAAGAGGGTGCGATCCATTTCCACGATATGGATTACTTCATCCAGCCGATTTTTAACTGCTGTCTGATCAACATCGGGGACATCCTCGACAACGGTACCGTGATGAACGGTAAGCTGATCGAGAGCCCGAAGAGCTTCCAGGTAGCCTGCACGGTGACCACACAGGTGATCGCTGCCGTAGCAAGCTCACAGTACGGTGGACAGTCGGTGGATACGGTTCACCTTGGTAAGTACCTGCGCAAGAGTGCAGAGAAGTTCCGTGCACGTTATATGGAGAAGTTTGGTGACACGGTTGACGCAGAGATGATCGAGCAGATGGTCAACGAGCGTATCCGCGACGAGCTGAGCTCCGGTGTTCAGACGATCCAGTATCAGATCAACACCTTGATGACGACCAATGGTCAGTCACCGTTCGTAACACTCTTTATGTATCTGCGTGAGGACGATGAGTACATCGAGGAGAATGCGATGATCATCGAGGAGATCCTTCGTCAGAGACTCGAGGGTATTAAAAATAAAAAGGGCGTCTATGTGACCCCGGCATTCCCGAAGCTCGTTTACGTGCTGGATGAGAATAACCGTCTGGCAGGTGGTAAGTATGATTACATCACGAAGCTGGCCGTACAGTGCTCAGCAAAGAGAATGTATCCGGATTACATCTCCGCAAAGAAGATGCGCGAGATCGAGGACGGAAACGTATTCTCACCGATGGGCTGCCGCAGCTTCCTGTCACCGTGGTATGATGAGAACGGAAATGTCAAGTTCGAGGGACGTTTCAATCAGGGTGTCGTTTCCCTGAACCTTCCGCAGATCGGTATCCTCGCTGAGGGCGATATGGAAGAGTTCTGGCGCATCCTGGAGGAGAGACTGTCACTCTGTTTCGAGGCGCTGATGTGCAGACACCGCGCACTCGAGAAGGTAACCTCCGATGTCAGCCCGATCCATTGGCAGTATGGTGCCATCGCGAGACTGGAGCCGGGCGAGTCGATCGATCCGCTGCTTCACGGTGGTTACTCGACGATCTCACTGGGTTACATCGGTCTCTACGAGGTAACCAAGCTGATGACCGGACAGAGCCAGACCGAGCCGGAGGGCGAGGCCTTTGCTAAGAAACTGATGAACAGACTTCGTTCTGCGACCGACACCTGGAAGGCAGAGACCAACATCGGATTTGCCCTCTACGGTACACCGGCTGAGAGCCTGTGCTATCGTTTCGCTGAGATCGATAAAAAGCGTTTCGGCGATATCGAGGATGTTACGGATAAAGGCTACTACACGAACTCCTATCACGTGGATGTACGTGAGAAGATCGATGCCTTTGATAAGTTTGCGTTTGAGTCACAGTTCCAGGAGATTTCACGAGGCGGCTGCATCTCTTATGTAGAGATCCCGAACCTCCTGAACAACATCCCGGCACTGGAGGAGCTCGTGAAGTACATCTATGACAATATCATGTACGCCGAGTTCAATACCAAGTCCGATTACTGCCACGTATGTGAGTATGACGGTGAGATCATCGTCAACGAGGACAATGAGTGGGAGTGCCCGAACTGCGGGAACACGGATCATGAAAAGATGAACGTGACCAGACGTACCTGCGGGTATCTGGGCGAGAATTTCTGGAATGTAGGGAAGACGAAAGAAATCGGATCGCGCGTGCTGCACATCTGATGACGTGAAGCTCAAGCGTGCGGAAACACCGCCAACGCAGAATAATAAGGTGAGAGAGAAAGAGAATAACGATAACGGCGAAGCGGGTAAGTTTTTACCCGCTTCAGCCATCTGTCCAATGGGGCCGGGCACATGCCTGCACCACGCCGGCAAGCCACACCACAACGGTATGTCGCACCACGCCGGCCGGGGCGCACGGCCTCACCAAGGAGGGAAACTATGAATTACGCAGATATCAAACAATACGACGTTGCCAACGGAGTCGGCGTCCGCGTCTCCATTTTTGTCAGCGGATGTACACACGGCTGCGAGGGCTGCTTTAACAAAGAGGCATGGGACTTTGACTACGGTCAGCCCTTCACGGAAAAAGAGATCGACGATATCATCGAGTACATGAAGCCGTCCTACGTGGCGGGTCTGACGGTGCTCGGCGGCGAGCCGATGGAGCCGTCCAACCAGGAGGGCATTCTCCCGCTGCTTCGCCGCGTACACGAAACCTATCCGGAGAAAAATATCTGGCTGTACTCCGGTTACCTTTTTGACGAAGAGATCCTCGGTAAGATGTGCAAGGAGAGTGAGATCACAAAGGAAATCATCTCCTATATCGACATTTTAGTGGACGGGGAATTCGTCCTCGCCAGAAAGAATCTCAAGATCAACTTCCGCGGCTCAGACAACCAGCGGATCATCGATGTGAAAAAGTCTCTCGAGACGGGAGAGGTCGTCCATTGGGAAGGCGAGAAGGTTTGACGGGATCGCGTTTTTGTGTTATGATAGTAAAACACGACAAACGGGAAATGGCGTAGGTGTGGCGCGATTTCGGAATGGAGGAGACGATGGAAGTTGTAAAGATCTGGTTTAAAAAACTAAATGAAAGGGCACGTGCACCGAAATACGGAACCGAGTTCTCCGCAGGAGCCGATCTGGCAGCCTGCCTGGACACCGCCGTTGTTATCGAGCCGGGTGAGACACAGTTTATCCCGACCGGTCTGGCGATGGAGATCCCGGAGGGATGTGTCGGCCTGATCTATGCACGGAGTGGCCTTGCCTGCAAAAAAGGACTGGCCCCGGCGAATAAAGTAGGCGTTATCGACAGCGATTACCGCGGTGAGATCATCGTGGCATTGCACAACCACTCCTCCCGCGAGCTGGTCGTAAAGGACGGCGATCGTGTCGCACAGATGGTGATCACACCGTATTACTTTGGCGATTTTGATGAGGCAAAAGAACTGGAGGATTCGGTCCGCAGTGAGGGCGGATTTGGATCGACCGGATATTAAAAAGATAGAAATAAAGGAAGGGTAAACAGTTATGGGAATGACGATGACACAAAAGATCCTGGCGGCACATGCCGGTCTGGATCATGTGGAGGCAGGTCAGCTGATCATGGCGGATCTCGATCTGGTCCTGGCAAACGATATCACCGGACCGGTAGCCATCCACGAGGTGGAGAAGCTGAACAAAAAAACCGTATTTGATAAGGACAAGGTAGCACTGGTCCCGGACCACTTTGCTCCGAATAAAGATATCAAGTCGGCCGAGCACTGTAAGTGCGTGAGAGAGTATGCCAAGGAGCATGACATCACGAACTATTTTGAGGTCGGTGAGATGGGTATCGAGCATGCACTCCTGCCGGAAAAAGGATTGATCGTAGCCGGCGAGACCTGCATCGGTGCGGATTCACACACCTGCACCTACGGCGCGCTGGGCGCTTTTTCCACAGGCGTGGGCAGTACCGATATGGGCTGCGGTATGATCACCGGACAGGCCTGGTTCAAGGTTCCCTCCGCGATCAAGGTGGAGCTGACCGGCAGCCTGAAGCCGTGGGTCAGCGGTAAGGATGTGATCCTGCATCTGATCGGACTCATCGGTGTGGACGGCGCGCTGTATCGCTCGCTTGAGTTTACCGGCGAGGGTGTGGGAGCGTTGTCGATGGACGATCGTTTCTCCATCGCGAATATGGCGATCGAGGCCGGCGCTAAAAATGGCATCTTCCCGGTTGACGATAAGACCATCGCTTACATGAAAGAGCATTCCACAAAGGAATACACGATATACGAGGCGGACGCCGATGCGGTCTACGACGAGACCGTAACGATCGATCTGTCGACCCTGGAGTCGACGGTATCCTTCCCGCATCTGCCGGAGAATACCAAAACCGTTAAGGAGGCCGGCGACGTCGTGATCGATCAGGTCGTGATCGGATCCTGTACCAACGGACGTATCGAGGATATGCGCACGGCGGCAAAGATCCTCGAGGGCCGCAAGGTGAAAAAGGGCATCCGTTGCATCGTGATCCCGGCGACACAGGCGGTGTATCTGCAGTGCATCGAGGAGGGCCTGACGCAGACCTTTATCAAGGCAGGGGCGATCGTGAGCACGCCGACCTGCGGACCGTGCCTGGGTGGTTATATGGGTATCCTGGCAGCGGGCGAGCGCGCGGTATCGACGACCAACCGTAACTTTGTCGGACGTATGGGTCATGTTGACTCCGAGGTCTATCTGGCAAGCCCGGCCGTGGCAGCGGCTTCGGCGGTGACCGGAAAGATCAGTGAGCCGGCAGAGCTCGGACTTTGAGAAGAAAGGATGTAGAACACATGAAAGCATCAGGAAGTGTTTTTAAATACGGGGATAATGTCGATACAGACGTGATCATCCCGGCACGCTATCTCAACTCGTCGGATCCGGCGGAGTTAGCGACGCATTGTATGGAGGACATCGATAAGGATTTCGTAAAAAATGTCAACAAGGGGGATATCATCGTAGCAACCAAAAACTTTGGCTGCGGGTCCTCCCGTGAGCACGCGCCGATCGCCATCAAGGCAGCGGGCGTCAGCTGCGTCATCGCAGAGACCTTTGCGCGTATTTTTTATCGAAACGCGATCAACATCGGTCTGCCGATCATCGAGTGCAAGGAGGCATCGGTAGGGATCGATGCCGGTGATCAGGTGGAGATCGATTTTGACAGCGGTGTGATCACCAATGTTACCAAGGGAGAGTCCTATCAGGGACAGGCGTTCCCGGAGTTTATGCAAAAGATCATCAAAGCGGAGGGGCTGATCAATTATATCAATCAGCAGGGATGATTGCTTATGGAAGGTGTGGACGGACTTTTAAGCCGACTGAATTTCGAAAGCAGAGAGGCCTATGACCGGGCCAAAAAGGAAGCCGAATTCATCCGCAAGGTCGATGAAGCCATGGACCTTACGGATGGGAAGACGGCTTTAAAGTTATACAATAAAATCGTAAAAGAAAAAAGCTTCAGTACCGTCGTCGGCTATGAGTTTATGTTCGAGCTGCGCCGAATCATCGTGGAGAGCGGTGTAGCAAAGGAGGAGACGCTCGCGCCGATCCCGGTCCGTGAGATCATCAAGGTCGAGAACGACACCCTCGCAGACCGTTCCATCGAGGTGGAGAGATATAAGAGACTGTACGAGGGACAGCGCGTCATCACGACGAAGTTCAAAATAGGAATTTTTATCTGCCTGATCGTTCTGATCGGTTTTTTTGTTGTAAATATGAAAATGGAATACTCCGTGTTCACATATTTTACAAATTATAAGGCTACAATGGAGGAAGAACTGGTCAATAAGTATCAAAAATGGTCAGACGAGCTCCAGCAAAGAGAAGATGCTCTGAACGACGGAAAGGAAAAGTGATTCTCCATGAGTGGCAATACGATTTTAGTGGTAGATGATGAACAAAGGATGCGGAAGCTCGTACGAGATTTCCTGGTCAAGCAGGACTTCCGTGTCGTCGAGGCAGGCGATGGCGAGGAAGCCATCGATATTTTTATGGAGAATAAAGACATCGTCCTCGTCATTCTGGACGTGATGATGCCGAAGCTGGATGGGTGGGAGACCTGTAAGGAGATCCGCAAGATCTCCAAGGTCCCGATCATCATGCTGACGGCGCGCGGGGCAGAGATGGACGAGTTGCGTGGGTTTGAACTCGGGGTGGACGAGTATATCTCCAAGCCGTTTTCGCCGAAGATCCTGGTCGCGCGTGTGCAGGCGCTCCTGCGACGTGCGGGCGCGGACGACTCTGAGACGGTGAAGCTCGGCAGGATCGAGATGGATCACGCGGCGCATGTCGTGAAGATCGACGACAAGCCGATCGAGCTGAGTTTCAAGGAGTTTGAGCTGCTGTCGTATTTTATGGAGAATACGGGCATCGCGCTCTCACGGGAAAAAATCCTCAATCACGTATGGGATTATGATTATTTCGGCGACGCGCGTACGATCGACACCCATGTTAAGAAGCTGCGAGCCAAGCTCGGCGACTGCGGCAACTACATCCATACGATCTGGGGCATGGGCTATAAGTTTGAGGTAGAGGCATGAAGCATTCGATCCGGTTGCGATTGATCCTGATCGTTTCGCTGATGATGATCGTGGCGATCGGCAGTATTTTCGCTGCGAACATTTTTCTGCTGCCGAGCTTCTATCAGACGACCAAGGTCAATCAGATGAGCAGTGTCTATAAGGAGGCGCGCGATATCTGTCGGGATGTCGAGTGGGACAGTCTGACAGCCGCCGAGACCGAGCAGATCTACGATCAACTGGACTCGCTCGGGGGTAACCGCGGTGTCTCGATGTATATCGTGCGGATTTCCGCCAGCGACAACGGCAGCATCGCCGGGATCGACTTTGTCTATCCGACGAGTACGAGCCGGCTGAAAAATGTCACCGTGTCGCAGCTGGCGATGTATGTTCGCGCGATGTATTTTGGTGAGCCGCTGGACGATAACTGTGAGCAGATCAAGAAAAATGACCAGTACGCGGTCTATAAGGTGTTTGACCAGCGGATCGGGTCTAACTATATCGAGCTGACCGGACAGATGCCGGATGGATATTGGCTGTATCTGCGTGCCAACTACACAGGCATCCGGGACAACGCTTCGGTGTCAAATCGATTTTTAATCATCGTAGGTATCGTGGTTACGGTGATCTGTATTGTTTTAATTTTTGTTTTGGCGAACCGTTATACCCGTCCGATCCTCCGTCTGGCCAGGTGGGCCGAGGAGATGCGGGGACTGGATTTCTCCTCCCGATATGAGGTGGATCGCGACGATGAGATCGGTGTGCTGGCGGGCAGCATGAACGAGCTTTCCGACAAGCTGGAGAGCACGATCTCCGAACTGAAGACGGCGAATAACGAGCTCACGCACGATATCGAGAAAAAGGCCGAGCAGGAGCAGATGCGGCAGGAATTCCTCGCGAATATTTCTCATGAATTAAAAACGCCTATCGCGCTGATCCAGGGCTACGCCGAGGGGTTAAAGGAAAACATCAACGACGATCCGGAGAGCCGGGAGTATTACTGCGAGGTAATCGTCGATGAGGCCGATAAGATGAACTGCATGGTGAAAAAGCTCCTGAGCCTGAACCAGATCGAGTTCGGCAACGGCCAGGTGCACCTGGAGCATTTCGACATCAACGAGATGCTCGCGGCCAGGACCGAGGCGAGTGATATTCTTTTCCGCCAAAAGGACGTGACGCTGCGCTATCAGCCGGCGGAGGAGCCACTGATGGTCTGGGCGGATGAGTATATGATCGAGGAGGTGCTCGGCAACTACATCAGCAATGCCGTGAACCATGTCGAGCCGCAGGGTGAGGACGGATCGTGTATAATCGAGATTAAAGCCTTGAAAAATGGCGATAAAGTCAGGATTAGTGTATTTAATACCGGGCAGCCGATCCCCGAGGAGGACATCGATAAGATCTGGGATAAGTTCTATAAGGTGGACAAGGCCCGGACGAGAGAGTACGGCGGAAACGGCATCGGTCTGTCGATCGTCAAGGCCGTCATGGAGGCTCATAATCAGAAATATGGTGTGATCAACTATGATAACGGGGTGGAATTTTGGTTTGAGCTGGATGTGTCTTAAAAAAATGATTGAAGTATGACAAATAATGTGTTATAATATCAACGTATGAGTATGTGCCGGGGTGTCGATACCCCGGAAAAGCGCGTAAAATCGCACTTTTTAGAAAAGGAGGAGCACGGTGAAACGGGGCAGAATACGGATAGTTGCCGCCGTCTTCCTAAGTGTCATGCTGGCAGGATGTGCCGATCTTCCTAATATATCCGAACAGCAGGGGAATATGGTAGCCGAGTATGCCGGCGGTGTGCTGCTGCGATATTCCAGTAAATATGCGCTTCGTCTGGTCGATCAGGATGCAGACGGGGACGGTGTGGAGGACTCAAAGAGTCAGGTCGCTTCCGGAAGCGCAGCTACCGCTGAACCGGATGCGTCGCCATCCTCATCGCCTGCGCCCACGCCGGGAGCGAGTGATCAGCCGGAGGCCTCGACAGAGCCGACGGAGAGTGATGAGCCGGAGCCGACCGAGGAGCCGACAGTCAGTCTGAACGACCTATACGGGATAAAGGGACTTGACTTCAGCTATCGTTCCTCAGAGTTTACAAACCGGTATCCCAAGGACAGCGATGCGGTGGAGATCCAGCCGGAGGACGGGCAAATCTTATACGTGGTTTCCTTCCGCGTTAAGAATACATCAAAGAAATCCATTAAGGTCAATCTGACAGAGAGGCCGTTCCATTATGAACTGGATTTGGGTGGCGAGACGGTATTGCCGTCGATCAGCCTGCTGCCAAACGGCGGGTTAAACTACCTGATGACGACGATCAAGCCGGGGAAAACGGAAGAGGCAGTGTTGATCTTTAACTTGGATAAGAGTAATAAGGGATCAAAGAACAACAAACTTACCATCACCGAGGGTGATAAATCGACGGTCGTGAATCTGTGACCGACGGCTCATTTTTAGAGATGAGGATGAATCAGAAAATACACGGAACGTGACAAACGGAGGTAAACACTATGGCAACAGCAGAAGAAACCGGAATCTTGTTGGAAAGCGGAACGAACGAGCTCGAGCTCCTCGAGTTCATCGTAGGTAATCAGCACTACGGTATCAACGTGGCGAAGATCAGTGAGCTTTGTCCGTATCAGGTGCCGACACTGGTGCCGAATGCGCATGAGTTTATCGAGGGTATTTTTATGCCGCGTGAGTCGATCATCACGGTTATCGACCTGGCTAAGGCGCTTTCGATCCCGCTTCATCCGGATAATGGTACCGATATGTACATTATCACCAACTTCAATAAGCTTCAGACAGCCTTCCACGTACAGGAGGTGCTGGGAATCCACCGTGTGTCATGGCAGAATATCGTAAAGCCGGATTCGACGATCAGCCGCAACGGAAAGGGCATCGCAACCGGTATTACCAAGATCAATGATCGTATCATCATCGTTCTCGACTTCGAGAAGATCGTTACCGAGGTTAACCCGGAGACCGGTCTTAAGATCTCTGAGGTTGAGGAGATGGGTGAGCGTCAGAGAAGCGATCATACGATCCTCCTCGCCGAGGATTCACCGCTTCTTCTCGAGATGCTGAAGAAGTGCCTGATCAAGGCAGGTTATACACACCTGATCCCGACGACGAACGGTCTGGAGGCTTGGAACAAGCTGGATCGTATGATGAACGAGGGTGCTCAGGTCGGAAAGGACATCTCGCTGGTTATCACCGATATCGAGATGCCGCAGATGGATGGACACCACCTGACCAAGCGTGTCAAGAACGACGAGCGTATGGTTGGTCTTCCGGTCGTTATTTTCTCCTCGCTGGTTAATGAGGAGATGAGACGTAAGGGTGAGAGACTGGGTGCAGATGCTCAGTTGTCGAAGCCGGAGATCGGTAGTCTGATCGGAGAGTTGGATCTCCTTTTGAAGCCGGGTTCATGATCGTGA
Organism: Eubacterium sp.; assembly: GCA_036343395.1. GTDB lineage: Bacteria > Bacillota > Clostridia > Lachnospirales > Lachnospiraceae > Eubacterium_F. The sequence continues at coordinate 33,900 of JAZASH010000004.1, forward strand.
GGGGTCATATCTAACAATACTAAAGTGTAAGTATGCTTGCACCTCGTAGTCTATGATTGCGGGGTGCAAAATGTCTGTATAAAGGGCAAAAATATCGGGAAAGGGGGCGATTTCGTGACGATATGCAGGAAGTGCGGCAAGCAGATCCCGGACGGAGAAGAACTCTGTCAGGATTGCGCAGCTCAGGCGGGACAGGGACAGCCGAACTATCTGGATCAGTTGGCTCAGATGAGCGCTGAGTCGTCGCCGGCTATGTCAGCGATCGAGATGCTGAAGGCCAAGGCGGCAGAGAAGGCGAAGTCTGCTCCTGCGCCTGAAACGACGTCCTCGTTGCCGGCCCCGGAGCCTCCGGTGGAGCCGAGGGTCTCGGTGGAGGAGACGCTGGCGGCGCGCGCCGGTGTGGAAGGTGAGCTTAATGCTGATACGCAGTTGTCGCCGGATCAGATTTTTGCCCTGTTTTCTGTGAATGAGGAGGAGCCGGAGCCTGAGGCTGAAGCTACTCCTGAACCGGAGGCTGCTCCCGCGGAGCCCGAAGCGGCGGAGCCGGAACCGGAACCGATGCCCGAGCCGGAGCCGGCAGTTGAGTTAGAAGTTGAGCCGGAACCTGTTGTGGAGGAACCGGCAGTTGAGTTGGAAGTAGAGCCGGAGCCTGTTATGGAGGAACCGGCAGTTGAGTTGGAAGTAGAGCCGGAGCCTGTTATGGAGGAGCCGGCAGTTGAGTTAGAAGTTGAGCCGGAACCTGTTGTGGAGGAACCGGCAGTTGAGTTGGAAGTAGAGCCGGAGCCTGTTATGGAGGAGCCGGTTGTTGAGGAGCCTGTCGTTGAGGAAGAGGACGGGTTTATTGTTGACGATGAATTAAGCGAGCTTCTCGAGATCGTGGGTGGCGACGCCTCCACCGCACCGGGATCCGAGCTCCAGGCAGCTGAGGAAGCAGCAGCTGAGTCCGATCCGGAACCCGAGCCGATGCCGGAGCCTGAGGTGGAGCTGGAAGTGGAACCCGAACCGGAGCCGGAACCTGAACCTGAGCCGGAGCCCGAGGTAGAGCTGGAAGTGGAGCCTGAGCCGGTAGCAGAAGAGCCGGTGGCTGAGGAACCGGCTGAAGAAGAGGAGTTCGATCCGAATAAAGCGATGAGCGCTGACGAGATCGCGGCGATGTTTGCTGCGGCCGAGGGCGGTGACGACGCGGGTGACGGCGAGGACGAAGAAATCTCGCTGGATGTTGAAGACGAGCCCGCAGAAGAAGCAGCAGAGGAACCTGCGGCTGAGGAAGAAGACTTCGACCCGAATAAGCAGCTGAACCCGGATGAGATTGCAGCCATGTTTGCAGCGGCCGATGGCGGCGACGACGCAGACGACAGCGACGGTGAGGACGAGGAGATCTCGCTGGATGTTGAGGACGAACCTGCGGCAGAAGAAGCAGCAGAAGAACCTGCGGCTGAGGAAGAAGACTTCGACCCGAATAAGCAGCTGAACCCTGACGAGATCGCAGCCATGTTTGCTGCGGCCGAGGGCGGTGACGACGCGGGTGACGGCGAGGACGAAGAAATCTCGCTGGATATTGAAGATGAGCCGGCAGAAGAAGCAGCAGAAGAACCTGCGGCTGAGGAAGAAGACTTCGACCCGAATAAGCAGCTGGACCCGGATGAGATCGCAGCTATGTTTGCGGCAGCCGAGGGCGGAGACGACGCGGGTGACGGCGAGGACGAAGAAATCTCGCTGGATGTTGAAGACGAGCCCGCAGAAGAAGCAGCAGAGGAACCTTCGGCAGAGGACGAGGATTTCGACCCGAACAAGCAGTTGAACCCTGACGAGATCGCAGCTATGTTTGCGGCAGCCGAGGGCGGAGACGACGCGGGTGACGGCGAGGACGAAGAGATCTCGCTGGATATTGAAGATGAGCCGGCAGCAGAGGCAGAAGACGACGTAGACCTGGCCCTGGATGTCGAGGGCGATCTGGCACTGGATGTCGGTGACGAGCCGGCAGCTGAGGCCGGCGGTGAGGTTGACGAGGACGACATTAACTCCCTCCTGGCGATGCTCGAGGAGGATTACACAGAGGAAGACGAGAACCCGCTCGAAGAGGAAGAAGAGGAGGACGAGGGCGAAGAAGGCGAGGAGGAAGCCCCCATCGACTACGCCGTCGATCCGGAAGAGCTCTTCAGTGCGGATGAGAGTGATGAGATTTTTGCGGATGAAATATCCGATGAACCGGAATCCGAACCGGAGCCGGAGGAGGACGAGCCGGCCGATGACTTCGAGGTCGATCTCGAGCCGGAGCTCGACGAGGAGGAGCAGGCAGCCTTAGCTGCGATGCAGGCCGACGGTGAGTCTGAGGATGACGGCGAGCCTTTCGCACTTCTCGACGACGGCGAAGAAGAGGGCGGCATGGAAGAGCCGGAGGATGACTCCGACGTTGAGCTCGAGGCCGTCAAGCCGGTCAAGATGAAAAAGGTTAAGAGAAAGAAACCGAAGAAGAAAAACGAGGTATCTTTCTGGAAGCGTATTTTTGGTAATATCATAACCGACCAGACGGCGGACATCGAGGCCAAAGAGCGCGAGATGGAAGGCATGAGCAAGGAAGAAAAGACCAAGCTCAAAGCCGAACAGAAAAAACTCCAGGCGGTAGAGAAAGAGCAAAAAGCAGCCGAAGCCGCTCAGGAAAAAGAGAAAAAGGCAGCCGACAAGGCAGCAGCCGCCGCCGAGAAGGAAGCCAAGAAGGAAGAAAAGAAAAAGCAAAAAGCAGAGCTCGCTGCGACAGAGGTGGTCGGCAAGGTCAACCCGATCGGATCCACGATCGTTTTCGTCCTGTTTGCCTTTATCTGCGTAGCCGTACTGCTCGGATCCAATACCTTCTCTTATCGCTCGGCACTTCTGAACACCAAGAAGTCCTTTGACGAGGGCGAGGTGGAGGACGCTTACAAGTCCATCCGCGGTGTCAAGGTCAGTGAGGAGGATGCGGAGACCAAGGATAAGGTTTACATCTGTATGCAGCTGCAAAAGCAGTTGAACTCATATGAGAACTACTACGACATGGGCATGTACCTCGAGTCTCTGGACTCCCTGGTAAAGGGTATCCGCAGCTACGACCAGAATAAGGACAAGGCGGATAAGTACGAGATCCTCGGCCAGTTTAACGCACTCGAGGGTAAGATCGCCGGAAACCTCTATACGGAGTTCGGCGTGAGCGAGACCGAGGCGCGTGAGATGAACGGCATCGAGGATCGCCACGAGTACACCGAGGAACTGAAAAAGATCATCGAGCAGTGGAATGAGAAAAATAAGGAAGATGAAAAATGATCGCACTCGTAGATTATGATGCAGGCAATGTCCGCAGCGTCGAAAAAGCCATCGAGCATCTCGGAGGTCAGGCGATCCTGACGAGAGATGTTAACGAAATCCGGAAGGCAGATCACGTGATCGTCCCGGGCGTGGGGGCTTTTGAGGATGCGATGGGTCGCCTGTCCCGATACGGCCTGGTGGAGCCGCTGCGAGAGATCGCGAAGAGCGGGTGTCCGATCATGGGAATCTGTCTCGGATTGCAGCTTTTCTTTGAGAGGAGCGAGGAGAGTGAAAACAACGTCGAGGGACTGTCGCTCCTCCCGGGCGTGCTGAAGCGGTTCCCGGAGACAGAGGGATACAAGATCCCACAGATCGGCTGGAACGCGCTTCACATCAAACCGGACTCGAAGCTTTTTGCCGGTGTGTCGGACGGGACCTTTGTCTACTTTGTGCACAGCTATTTTCTACAGGCGGAGAATGAAGAGGATGTGGCCGCCACGGCAGACTACATGATCCCGTTTCATGCGGCTGTCGAACATGAGAATATCTTTGCGACACAGTTCCACCCGGAGAAGAGCGGAGACCCCGGATTACAGATTCTAAAGAACTTTATTTCTATATAAGTAGAACGAAAGAGAGAAACCCTATGTTTACCAAACGAGTGATTCCATGCCTGGATGTCAATAACGGTCGCGTGGTCAAAGGTGTCAACTTTGTCAATCTGATCGACGCCGGCGATCCGGTCGAGGTCGGCGCGGCGTATGACAAGGAGGGCGCGGACGAGCTCGTTTTTTTGGATATCACGGCATCCAGTGACGCCAGAGATATCAAGGTAGACATGGTACGACGCGTGGCAGAGCGCGTGTTTATCCCGTTTACGGTCGGCGGCGGTATCCGTACGGTGGATGATTTCCGCATGATCCTGCGCGAGGGCGCCGATAAGGTGGCTGTGAACTCGGCGGCGATCATGAATCCGACGCTCGTCAGCGAGGCGGCGGAGAAGTTTGGCTCCCAGTGCGTGGTAGTGGCGATCGATGCTAAGAGACGCGCGGACGGTGAGGGCTGGACGGTCTATAAAAATGGTGGCCGCGTCGACATGGAGATCGATGCGATCGAGTGGGCGGCGAGAGCGGAGCAGCTCGGCGCCGGTGAGATCCTGCTCACCAGTATGGACTGCGACGGAACCAAGGATGGCTATGATATCGAACTTACGAGAGCGGTGTCCGAGACGGTAAAAATCCCGGTGATCGCATCGGGGGGCGCCGGGACCAAGGAGCATTTTTACGAGGCTCTGACCGACGGAAAGGCCGATGCGGTGCTGGCAGCGTCGCTGTTCCATTTCAAAGAACTGGCGATCTCAGACCTAAAGGACTACCTGGCCGGTCGCGGGATCGATGTGAGACGATAAGGAGGACTGACATGGCAGAGCTTAATGCTGCGTGGACGGAGGTCTTAAAGGATGAGTTTTCAAAGGAGTATTATCGAAAACTCTTCTTTTTTTTGAAAGAAGAATACCAACGGGCGACGGTATACCCGCCGAATGAGGACATCTTTACGGCGCTGAATCTGACACCGCCGGATCAGGTGAAGGTGGTGATCCTCGGTCAGGATCCGTATCACGAGCCGGGGCAGGCGCACGGACTGTGCTTCTCGGTGAGGCCGGATGTGACGATTCCGCCGTCGCTGGTCAACATCTATCAGGAGTTGCACGATGATATCGGGTGTCCGATCCCGAAGCATGGCTATCTGACGAAATGGGCCGAGCAGGGCGTGCTCCTGCTGAACACGGTGCTTACGGTGCGCGCGCATCAGGCGATGTCGCACCGCGGTAAGGGCTGGGAGCACTTCACCGATGCGATCATCGATGCGGTGAATGCCCAGGATCGTCCGATCGTCTTTATCCTGTGGGGGCGTCCGGCGGGAGAGAAGGCGGCCAGACTCAATAATCCCAAGCACCTGATCCTGAAGAGTCCCCATCCGAGTCCGCTCTCGGCGTATCGAGGATTCTTCGGCAGTAAGCCCTTCAGTCAGACTAATGAATTCCTGAAAAAGAATGGAATCGAACCGATTGACTGGGAGATCATGTGAAACCTTATATTTTAAAATTAGAACTACAATTGTAGATTTTGGTACATTTTTACGAAATATCACGAAACAAATGCCTGTAAACACCCGATTTACAGGCATTTTTACTTACGAAACTTTCGATTTGTTTCGTTAAAAATCGGTTTACAAGCACATGTTTTTTTGCTATACTCAAGGTATGGTAGTGCGTGCTACCGAGGTTATGTGTCTGAGAGGACAATAAAGAGGGGAAACAGAAGAAACGTATGGAGATGTGGATTCACGAAAAGGAGGGAACCACGAAATGAGGAGAATTAGGAGAAGAACGAGGAATAGGCTCATCGGTGTCACCAGTACACTGGCGGTGCTTATGTTCGGCGTGTTTATCGTAACGGCGATAAACAAGGCGGGATTTGATGTTGATGTCCATAAGACAATACTTGGAGAGGCAAAGAATTTCGGTATTGTTGCTAATGAGATCCACCGGACCGGGCATATCGACACCAACTTTGCTACAAAGGATTACTATGGTGGCGATGGCAATAACTTCACTGCCGGAAAGTACACAGGAAAGAATACTACAGATGAGACCGGTGTGTCAATTGCGGCTCATGTTGAGGACGGAAAGTGCTGGGGAAATGTTAATGATGACGGGAAATCACTCATTTGGACAGAGGAAGAACTCACTATAAAGAATGCCCAGGACAAATTTAAGGTTCAGTTGAAGAACAACAACACCGAGATTGATCGTTTTGACGGTGGAGATGTTGAGCACAAGGATCATCCGCTTCTTTGCGACTATGTAGATGGTATCATGGAGAATGCAGCTACTCAGTCCAATGTGTTTGCAAGAAAAAAGACAGAGGGGTATGTAGTTGATAAAGAAAAAAGAGTATTAGATGTATCAAAACTGGAAGACACGACTGTGTATGTGGACTCAGCAGATCTTAATGGCATTTTGATAAAATCAAATGACAAGGATGAGTACACCTTGAGTAAGGATGGCGATAAAACACTCAACATAAAGAAGAGAGAAGATCAGGTCGTTGTTATAAACTTTGTTCGTGTTGCTGATGTCGCTGTTCCGGGAGAAGAACCGCCGCAGGCTGGTGATCCTGGAACCACGTCGACTCCGGAAACTACTGAGACATCGGAGCCTACAGAGACTCCGGAAACTACTGAGACATCGGAGCCTACAGAGACTCCGGAAACTACGGATGTCGCGGCTCCTGATGGTGACGATGGTGGAGACTCAGATCCTGAGACCACGGATGACGCTAGTTCTGAAGATGGCGCTACCACAATGGTATTTTCAGGTCTTCCGACAGTGGCTAAAGCGGCTGATATAGAAAGAAGCATCAGCAATACAGTTCAGGGAAGCTACATTTTGGAACGGTATAAGTTGGTTCATGTGAAAGATGGGGTGGATGTTCCTGTAGACATCGAAAACTATGACGATCATAAAGAAGCTCCCAGAAAAGCTGCTGAGCAAATCATTTTTAACATGCCGTATGCGCTTGATGTAACGGTACAGAACAAATGGCTAGGAACGCTTGTTGCGCCGAATGCAAGCGTTGGCTTGTCCGCTAATGTAGCTGGCTGGTTGGTATGTAATAATCTCAAAGACACCGGTGGTGAGTGGCACTTTATTGCACCGACCGTTCCGATCCCGACCATCACACCGAAGACAACTTCACCGGTAAAGACAAATCCGGTAAAGACAAACCCGGTAACGACAAACCCGGTAACGACAAATCCGGTAACGACAAACCCGGTAACGACAAACCCGGTAACGACAAACCCGGTAACGACAAACCCGCCGGCATCTACGACGAATCCGCCGGCATCTACGACGAATCCGCCGGCAGGAACTAACCCGCCGGGAGATGTATCAACACCGGCACCGACAGCAACACCGCTGGTAGTTCTCGAGGAGGACGTACCGAAGGGACCGGCTGAGCCGGAGCCGACAGCAGAAGTTCCGGACGAAGATGTGCCGTTGAGCAACTTCAGCGCACCGACGAAGCCGAAGAAGAACACCAAGACGATCGTCGAGGAGAACGTACCGTTGGCATCAACAGTACCGGAAACCGGCGATACGATGAACCCGCTGGTGGTACTGCTCGGCATGGGCGTGTCACTGCTTGCACTTCTCGGTGCCGTAGTGATCCGTAAAAAGAATCTGATCTAAAGCTTCTATATATAATAGAAGAGTATCGGCCCTGTGGCCCATCAGCTGCGGGGCCGTTTTTGAAACTATTACGAAACATCACGAGAAAAAGTTTCGTTACATTTCGTTAAAAAACTATTTACAAATTTGACAGGGTGTGTTAAACTCATCATAGGATCTTTCTATACAGGCGAATTGCGCCTATTAAACAAAGCGTTATGATAGGGCAGCCACGGGTAATGTGAAAAGGAGGGGAAAGATTATGAAAAGATTGAGGAGAAGAACCAGAAACAGAATAATCAGTGCTTCTTGTACACTGGCTGTTCTTGCCCTGGGCGTGTTTATCATTACAGCGATAAGCAAAGCGGGCAACGATTCTGAGTTCGACAGATTCGTGGGAGACGCTGCTGAGTTCGGTATCGTCGCTCAGGATTCTATGCAGGAGGTTTTCACGCATTCTGCATCGAACTTTGCAACGAAGGAGTATCTGCACGGACCGAGTACTTCGACCGGCTATGACAAAGCTGCCGAGAATCGTATCCTGGTAGGTAAGATTGCACAGAATGCAAGATTCAGTCTGAATCAGCCGGATTCAACGGTTGTATTCTCTACGGAGGCAATGAGAGGGAAGGTTGCATCTGGAGAGAATAATGGAGCGGCCGTTAGATTTGAGGCAGAGACGTACGAGGATATCTGCAATCAGATCGATGAGTACATTAAGTACACAAAGGCTTATTCTTCATCGGTAGTAGGTAAGAACTCTGATGGAGCACTTCTTGGTTTCTATGCACCGGACAGCAATATGCCGACGGAGCCGAAAGAGGTTAAGAAGCCGGACGTTAAGAGTGAGCCGAAGCAGCCGAAGAGAATCGATGAGATTTCTGCTGAGTTGGCTACGATGACAGATGAAGATATCAAGAACTACACCGGCTCCAGCGAATATCTTCAGAAGGTAGCTGCTTCTGTCAGTGGTGGTTCTGTTGATGCTGACTTCACCAAGCTGGTTGAAGAGTACTTCAAAGAGTGGGAAAACTATGATCGTGCGATGGAAGAGTATAGAAAAGACCTCGCAGATCACAAGGACGAACTTGAGGCTTACTCAAAGTATCTTGAAGAAAAAGAGAAGTATGAGAGTGCCCTTAAGAAGTGGAAGAAGAAAAACGATAGCACAAACACTCTCTTTGAGCTGATGAAGAAGCACAATGTTGGACTTCTTGGTGATGGTTCTACAAAAGAGATCAATATGGGTAATGATCTGAAGAAGTTCGTTATCGTTGATGTTCTCGATGTTCAGGGTGACGTTGCTTACGTCGATATGGATCAGTTCTTCGACAGCGGTATCGATGATTATCTGACGCAGTATACAAAAGATGCTATTCCGATCCGCATCTATAAGAGAAGAAATCAGACGGTTGTATTCAACGCATCGAACTCGACAACTTCAAATGTTAGCGGAAACACGAAAAATGAGAAGTTCATTCCGCCGTTCTATATCGTAGATGAGAACGGAGCTACTTATATGGGTGGTAATGGATACGATGTTGATGAGGCAGTAGCTAAGTCCATTATCTGGAACTTTACTTCATCGGATATGATTCTTGTTAAATCTGATACGATTCGTTCGACGATCATCGCTCCGAACAGTGATGTACGTCTTGGATGTGAGCGCGTATGTGGACATGGTTGGATCATTTGTAAGTCATTCTGGTCAAATTCTGAGTGGTATTTCCCTGGAAAGCCGCCGAAGAGGACACCGCCGAAGTCAGAGCCGCCGAAGACTACGACGCCGGTAACTGAGACTTCAACACCGACAGCGTCTATTCCGGTAACTGAGACTTCAACACCGACTCCGTCTATTCCGGTAACTGAGACTTCAACACCGACTCCGTCTATTCCAGTAACGGAGACGCCGACACCGACACCGACAGAGACACCGACAACAACGACTACTCCGACTCCGACACCGCCGACTGTAACCAATACACCGGCACCGACAGAGACGCCGATCGTATTCCTTGAGGAGGATGTTCCGAAGGGACCGAGCGAGCCGGAAGAGGAAGTAGAAGTACCGGAAGAAGATGTACCGTTGGCAGACTTCAGTGCTCCGACGAAGCCGAAGAAGAAGACTACTACCGTTGTTGAGGAGGATGTACCGCTTGCTTCGACGATTCCGGAGACAGGAGATACCATGAATCCGCTTCTTATCCTGATCGGTATGGGATGCTCCCTGCTTGGTATCATCGGTATCGTGTTCGCACGTAAAAAGAAGTTGATCTAATTTAATCAAATATGATTTACTAAGCCCCGCGGCGTATTGTCCGCGGGGCTTTTTTTATTAGTTTGTTGGCCCGCAGGTCTTGATTTTTCTTTTGTGATAGGCTATAATTATACATTGAGTTACTATGGTTTAGGGAGGACTATTTTTATGCTTCGATTAGGTATTGACATCGGGTCGACAACGGTTAAGATTGCGATCTTAGATGATGACAATCGCATTATTTTCTCTGCCTATGAGAGACATTTTGCTAATATACAGGAGACGTTACGTGATATCGTAGATAAGGCGTACACCGAGATGGGTGATAAGGATATCGATCCGATGATCACCGGTTCCGGTGGTCTTTCGATCGCCGATCATCTGGACATCCCGTTTGTCCAGGAGGTGTTCTCGGTAGCGACCGCACTAAAGGACTACGCGCCGAAAACGGATGTAGCGATCGAGCTGGGTGGAGAGGATGCCAAGATCATCTATTTCTCTGACGGTATCGAGCAGCGTATGAACGGTATCTGTGCCGGCGGTACAGGCTCCTTTATCGACCAGATGGCGAGCCTGCTAAAGACCGATGCTGCCGGCTTGAACGAGTATGCCAAGTCCTATCAGGCGATCTATCCGATCGCGGCTCGTTGTGGCGTGTTTGCCAAGACGGACATCCAGCCGCTGATTAACGAGGGAGCGGCCAAGGAGGACCTCGCTGCGTCTATTTTTCAGGCAGTGGTCAACCAGACGATATCCGGTCTGGCCTGCGGTAAGCCGATCCGTGGACATGTTGCTTTCCTCGGTGGACCTCTCCATTTCCTGACGGAGCTGAAGGCAGCCTTTATCCGCACGCTTGAGCTGACGGACGAGTACATCATCGCGCCGGATAACTCCCATCTTTTCGCAGCCAGCGGTGCGGCGATGAATGCGGCGGGAGAGAAGCCGACCACGCTGAAAAAGCTCCTCGACCTGCTCTCCGGTGAGATTCACCTCCAGTTCGAGGTGGAGCGTATGGAGCCTCTTTTTAAGGATCAGGCCGAGTACGATGAGTTTTTGAAAAAGCACAGTGAGCATGATGTCATCAAGGGAGACCTTGCGACCTATGAGGGCGATGTTTTCCTCGGTATCGATGCCGGGTCTACGACGACTAAGGTGGCTCTGGTCGGCTCAGACGGTCAGCTGCTGTATTCCTTTTATGATAATAACAACGGAAGCCCGCTCAAAACGACGATCCGCGCGATCCGTGAGATCCGTGAGAAGCTGCCGGAGGGGGCGGAGATCGTGCGCTCCTGCTCGACCGGCTATGGCGAGGCACTGATCAAGTCTGCGCTGATGCTGGATGAGGGCGAGGTCGAGACTGTATCGCACTACTATGCGGCTCAGTTTTTCGAGCCGGATGTCGACTGTATCCTGGACATCGGCGGACAGGATATGAAGTGCATCAAGATCAAAAACAACTCCGTCGACAGCGTGCAGCTGAACGAGGCCTGCTCGTCCGGATGTGGCTCCTTTATCGAGACCTTTGCCAGATCCCTCGGCCACGATGTCAAGGATTTTGCCAAGATGGCACTTTTTGCAGAGAATCCGATCGACCTCGGATCCCGCTGTACCGTGTTTATGAACTCAAAGGTGAAGCAGGCGCAAAAAGAGGGAGCAACCGTCGAGGATATCTCGGCCGGACTCGCGATCTCGGTTATCAAAAACGCGCTGCTGAAGGTCATCAAGCTGACCGACCCGAAGGATCTCGGAACCAACGTCGTCGTACAGGGTGGTACCTTCTACAACGATGCGGTTCTGAGAAGCTTTGAGCGTGTGTCCGGCTGTAAGGCAGTCCGCCCGGATATTGCAGGTATCATGGGCGCCTTTGGTGCGGCTCTGATCGCGCGTGAGCACTACGAGGACGGTGATGAGACCACGATGCTGCCGCTCGATGACATCATCGGCCTGCGTTTCGACTCGACGATGTCCCGCTGCAAGGGCTGTACGAACCACTGCCTCCTGACGATCAATCGATTTTCCGGCGGACGTCAGTTTATCTCCGGTAACCGCTGCGAGAGAGGTCTGGGACGCGAACGCACCAACAAGGACATCCCGAACCTGTATGAGTATAAAAATAAACGCCTGTTTGCACACTACAAACCGCTCCCGGCCGATGAGGCTGTCCGCGGTGTAGTCGGCATCCCTCGCGTTTTGAATATGTATGAAAACTATCCGTTCTGGTTTACCTTTTTTACGGAGCTCGGCTACCGCGTCGTGCTCTCACCGGCATCGTCACGTGATATCTATACGCTGGGGATCGAGTCGATCCCGAGTGAGTCGGAGTGCTATCCGGCGAAGCTCGCACACGGACATATTATGTGGCTGCTGAAGCATGGGGTAGACTATATCTTTTACCCCTGTGTACCGTATGAGAGAAATGAGTTCGAGGGGGCAGGAAACCACTATAACTGCCCGATCGTCACATCCTACGGTGAGAATATCAAGAACAATGTCGAGGAACTGGCAGATGAGAAGATCACTTACCAGAACCCATTTTTGAGCTTCGAGACGGAGAAAGCCATCACCAACGAGCTCGTGAAGTATATCAGTGCAGAAAATGGTATCGCACCGGCGGAGATCCGCGCGGCGTCTCACAAGGCTTATGAGGAGCTGATGGCGACCCGTGAGGATATCAAGAGAAAGGGTGAGGAGGTCCTCACCTGGATCGAGGAACACAACGCGATGGGTATCGTGCTGTCCGGGCGCCCGTATCATATCGACCCCGAGATCCATCACGGAATCCCGGAGCTGATCACCTCGTATGGGATCGCCGTCCTTTCGGAGGACAGTATCTCGCACCTGCAGCCGGTTGATCGCCCGACGATCGCCGTGGATCAGTGGATGTACCACTCGAGACTCTATGCGGCGGCCAGCTACGTCCGTACGCGCGACGATCTGGAGATGATCCAGCTGAACTCCTTTGGCTGCGGTCTTGACGCCGTCACGACCGATCAGGTAAACGATATCCTGACCGGCTCGGGCAAGATCTGTACGGTCCTGAAGATCGATGAGGTTAACAACCTCGGAGCGGCCCGTATCCGTATCCGCTCGCTGATCTCAGCGGTCCGCGATCGCAAGCGTAAGGGCTTCGAGCGTCAGGTCCAGGATGCGGCCTATCATCGCGTGGTATTTACCAAGGAGATGAAAAAGGAGTATACCATCCTCGCACCGCAGATGTCGCCGATCCACTTTGATATCGTCGTGCCGGCACTGAGTGCCTGCGGTTATAATGTCGTACAGCTTCCGTCGGGTGTCGGAGAGCTCGAGTACGGCCTGAAATACGTCAATAACGATGCCTGCTACCCGTCTCTGCTGGTGGTAGGGCAGTTTATGAAGGCGCTGTTATCCGGGGAGTACGATCTCGATCGTACGGCCGTGATCATCTCACAGACCGGTGGCGGATGCCGTGCGACAAACTATATCGGCTTTATCCGACGTGCCCTGCGAAAGGCCGGGATGAGCCAGGTGCCGGTCATCAGTCTGAGTGCCGGCGTGGAGACCAATCCGGGCTTTAACATCGGCTACGGTCTGCTGAAGCGTGCGATCCACGCGCTGATCTACGGCGATCTCTTTATGCGCGTGATTTACCGGACCCGTCCGTACGAAAAGGTACCGGGCTCCGTGGAGGCGCTGCATCAGAAGTGGTTACCGATTGTGATCGCCGAGGCGGAGAAGCCGAACCACAGACAGTTTAAGAAAAACTTAGCCGGTATCATCCACGATTTTGATAATGTTGAGCTGGATGATGCGGTCCGCAGACCGCGTGTCGGCGTCGTCGGAGAGATCCTCGTAAAGTATCTCCCGGCCGCGAATAACTATGTCGTAGACCTGCTGGAAAAGGAGGGGGCCGAGGCTGTCGTACCGGATCTGCTTGACTTTTTCATGTACGGAGCGATCGATAGCGTGTTCCAGTCCGATCATCTCGGAGCGAGTACCTCCGGCAAGATGCTCGGTGAGCTGGCGAACTGGGCCCTGGAGAAGTACCGTCGTCCGATGGTAAAGGCACTCCAGGAGAGTAAGCGCTTTGACGCGCCGCCGGATATCTACAAGCTGGTCGAGTACGCGGAGCCTTTTGTATCGCCGGGTAACCAGACCGGTGAGGGATGGTTCCTGACGGGAGAGATGATCGAGCTGCTGCACAGCGGTGTACCGAATATCGTATGTACTCAGCCCTTTGGTTGTCTGCCGAACCACGTGGTGGGCAAGGGCGTGATCAAGCAGCTCAGAAAAGCGTTCCCGGGTGCCAATATCGTAGCTGTCGACTACGATCCGGGCGCGAGTGAGGTAAACCAGCTAAACCGTATCAAGCTGATGCTGGCAACGGCCGGCGAGCAGAGGGAGGTGGTTATGTGATCACGATTTACAAGTCCAATGAAGAGCGCGAAATGCTCGAGGTCAACGAGCCGGATGAGGGCTGCTGGATCGCAGTCACCCACCCCACGGGCGAGGAGCTCGAGCGACTGCAGGAGATCACGGAGATCGACGTCGACGACCTGAAGGCCCCTCTGGATATCGAGGAGAGATCGCGTCTGGAGTTGGAACCGAATTATAAAATGATCTTGGTGGATATTCCTTTTCACGATGATGAGGATCACTATGAGACGATGCCGCTCGGTATCTATCTGACCAAGAAACTTATCGTGACGATCTGCCTGGTGGATACGCCGATTTTACGAGCTTTTGCGAATCAGAGAGTGAAGGAGTTTTTCACCTTTAAGAGAACGCGGTTTCTGTTTCAGATCCTGTATCGGAACGCATCCTCCTATCTGCGCTACCTGCGTATCATCGATCGTAAGAGCGATCAGATCGAGGAGAAACTGCAACGCTCACAGAAAAACAGTGAGCTTTTGGAACTGATGGAGTTGGAGAAGTCCCTCGTGTACTTCACGACATCGCTTCGATCCAACGAGGTCGTGCTGGAGAAGCTCCTGCGTACGGATAAGGTAAAAAAATACCCCGATGACGAGGATCTCCTCGAGGACGTCATCATCGAGAATAAGCAGGCGATCGAGATGGCCAATATCTACAGTGGAATTTTGAACGGAGTGATGGGGACCTTTGCCTCGGTCATCTCCAACAACCAAAACGTCGTGATGAAGGTCTTGGCGACGATGACCATCGTGTTATCCATCCCGACGATCATCTCCGGATTTTACGGGATGAACTTTGATGTGATACCTTTTGCCCATGAGCCGTTAGGGTTTATTATAACGGTGGCCGCATCGTTTTTGATATCCGGCCTGGTTGCCTTTATTCTGTACAAAAAAAAGCTTTTTTAGCGGAATAATAACGCGAATAATAAGGGCAGATTAATTGCTGAGAAAGGCGTGTGTTTCATGAATATTATTGACAAACTGGAAAGAAAGTTTCCGCGCTTCGGGATCACCAATCTTATGAAGTATGTGATCGCCGTGAACATCGGTGGGACGATTCTGGCGCTGATCGATTATCTGGGTGTCTTACCGGTTCCGATCTATGCGAACTATCTGTCTCTGGACTTCAGTAAGATTTTCTCCGGACAGGTTTGGCGGCTGGTGACGTTTTTGCTGTATCCGACGATCGACCGACCGGTCTACGGCACATCACGAATGTTTGTCGATCTGCTTTGGTTTGCGATCTGGGCTTATGTATACTACTCGATCGGCAGGGTGCTGGAGCGCGAGTGGGGGAAGTTCCGGTTTACGCTGTTTTACTTTATGGGTGTTTTCCTCGTTGTCGTGTCGTCGATGATCTTTTACTTTGTCTACGGCAGTGCGACCGGTGTGAGCGCGATGTCCGGCGGATCGGAGATGATCGGATACGCGATCGGTATGGCGTCAAGCCTGAACTACCTGAATGAAACACTGTTTATCGCCTTTGCGCTGATGTTTCCGGATGTACGGTTTTTCCTGTACTTCCTGATCCCGGTCAAGGCAAAATGGCTCGCCTATGTCTATCTGGGACTCCTGGCGTGGGATATCGTACGGTGCATCCAGAACGAGAATTTCTATGTGCTGATGCTGATCCTGGTAGCACTTTTGAACTTTGCGATTTTCTTTATCTTCGCGAGAGGGACATCGTCCGTGAGCGGTGCGTACCAGCAGCGAAAACGACGAAAATCCTACGAACGAAGGGCACAGGTCGGTGGTGCCGGACATCGGGCCAGACCGACGGAGGGGACACCGACCGGAGGAGCCAGACATAAATGTGCGATCTGCGGACGGACCGAGCTGGACGCGCCGCAGCTGGAGTTCCGTTTCTGTTCTCGATGTAACGGAAACTATGAGTACTGCTCCGATCATCTGTTTTCACATACGCATGTGCAGTAGGAGAGAGGACAATAAGCGAGGAAGGGGTTTTATGAACCATGGATCCAAATGTTGAGATCATTTTTGATTGTTTAAAGGTAGGGGGCCTGGGTGTGATTGTGATGGTCTTTTCGTACCTGTGGCGGTTTCGCTATGAGGTCGAGGGGTATCGTCGCTATCGGCAGGATGAGCAGAAGGGCTTTAAAAAGTACATCTGGATATTTTTACTGCTGGGTGTTGCCTTGATCTTTAAGCTGATCCTGGCAGGACATTATGAAGGTCATGAGACCGATATGAACTGCTTTTACTCGTGGTCGGATATGATCTATGAGAACGGTATCGGGAAGTTTTATCACCTGGATGCCTTCACGGACTATCCGCCGGGGTATATGCTGATCCTGTATGTCGTGGAGGCGATCTCTCGTCTGTTTTCCATCGATACGGCGACCGAGGCGTCGCGTGTGATGACGAAGCTCGTACCGGTCCTGGCCGATCTCGGTGCCGGATTCATGATCTGGCGGATCGCCAAGGAGCGTCTCTCGGAAGGATCCTCCTGTCTGCTGGCGGGGCTCTATGTCATCAGTCCGATGGTGCTGATCAACTCATCGGTATGGGGGCAGACGGACAGTGTGTTCACGCTGTGCCTGATCCTGACCTGCTATCTCTGCTTGAAAAAGAAGCGCATACCGGCTTACTTTACCTTTATCATCGGTACCTTTATCAAGCCGCAGATGCTGATGTTTGCACCGATCCTGATCTGGACGATCATAGAGCAGGTATTTTTCGAGGATTTCAACTGGAAAAAGTTTTTTACGGATCTGATCGGCGGTCTGCTGGCGATCGGTTCCTTTTTCGCGATGGCAGCACCCTTTGGTTTGGGTGCGGTTATGGGGCAGTATTCCGAAACGCTGAGCAGTTATCCGTACTGTACGATCAATGCGTATAACTTCTGGGCGATGCTCGGTAAAAACTGGGCGGACCAGGGGGATACCTTTATGGGAATGCCGATCAAGGTGATCGGTACGCTGGTGATCTTTGCCTCTGTGGCACTGAGCGCGATGGCATTTTTCAAGCTGCGTAAAAAGGACGATCCGTCGCGGTACTTTATCAGCTCGGCGATCGTCATCGGGACGATGTTCCTCTTCTCCGTGCGTATGCACGAGCGGTATCTGTTCCCGATCGGTGTGCTGCTTTGCATCGCTTTTGCGCTGAAGCCGACGAGAGAGCGGTTTGCGTGCTTCGCCGGCTTTTCACTGGTACAGTTTCTTAATGTGGCACATGTGTATAAATACGGGGTGGAAAACGGCCTCGAATCGCAGCCCCAGGGTGGCTTTATGGGCATGGTGGCACTGTTGACGATGGCGATGTATGCGTACATGTGGTTCGCCATCTGGGCGCCGTCCGGGGTGCTGCCTTTTGTCGAACAGATCAAGTCCAAGGGGCGGCGAAAGCTGGAGAGCTTCATCAGTGTGAAGGATGAGGATGAGCCTCGTCCGCGTGAAAAGAGACAGAAGTTCGAGATCAAGAGAACCAAGGTGATGCCGAAGTTCACAAAGAAGGACTGGGGGCTCCTCCTGGCGATCATGCTCGTGTACGGTACCGTGGCGATCTGCAATCTGGGATCGACGGAGGCGCCGCAGACGGAGATGTCTCTCAACGGAACCAACGACATCATCAATGTCGATCTGGGATCCAATGAAAAGATCGATATGATCTATATGTATCTCGGACATCACGAGGGGCGTCGGTTTATCGTCGATGTCTCACAGGACGGCAAGTCGTATGAGACACTGGGTGAGTTGAAGGCCGATGATGTTTTCAAGTGGAATAAGGTCAAAAAGGCCGATGAGAACCAGGAGACCTATAACCTGGCGAAGGAGTATCGGTATATCAAGTTTACACCGATGGACGGTGAGTGTAAGATCCGTGAGATCGTCGTGACGGCGCCGGAGCAGCGCGTACTCACGCCGGTGAACGCCTCGGAGCTCCCGGAGCTCTTTGATGAGCAGGATACCTTTGAGTATCCGGTGACCTGGCGCTCGGGTACGTATTTCGATGAGATCTATCATGCGAGAACGGCCGAGGAGATGGTCGCGGGGTCGTATTGCTATGAGAATACGCACCCGCCGCTCGGTAAGTTTTTGATCAGTCTGGGTGTGCGTGTTTTTGGTATGACACCTTTTGGCTGGCGTATTGTGGGTACGCTTTTCGGTATCGGTATGCTGCCGTTGATGTTCCTCTTTGCAAGACGGCTGTTTAATGCGAAGACATGGGCGGCTGCGATTGCGACCGGACTGATGTCCGTGGACTTCATGCACTTTACGCAGACGCGTATCTCGACAATCGACGTCTACGGTACTTTTTTCATCATCGCGATGTTCTTCTTTATGTACTGGTACTCGCAGATGAGTTTTTACGATACCAAGCTATGGAAAACGTTTGTCCCGCTGCTGGGGGCGGCGGTATCGATGGGGCTGGGCTGTGCGTCCAAGTGGACTGCCGTGTATGCCGCGGCCGGTATGGGGATATTTTTCTTTACGACCGTGGTGCGTCGGTATCGCGAGTATCGGATCGCGAAGGCGGATCCGGAGGGCAGCTCCAACGGCATCGAGCATCAGCATATCATCGCGGTGTGGCGGAAGTTTACGCTGATCACGCTGGGCGTGTGCGTGCTTCTCTTTATCGTGCTGGCAGGCCTGATCTATCTGCTGAGTTATATTCCGTTTAACAACGGTGACGAGTCGATGGGGCTGTGGGATCGCATGATCAAAAACCAGGTGGATATGTATAATTATCATGCGAATCTCGAGGCGACGCATCCGTACTCGTCGGTATGGTACGAGTGGCCGTTTATCATCCGTCCGATGTTTTACTACTGCGGGACGACCGCAGAGGGGCTGAAGGAGGGTATCTCGGCCTTTGGTAATCCGCTGATCTGGTGGGTCGGTATCCCGGTACTGATTTATCTTTTGTATCGGATCATCCGGTATTCGGACACCAAGGCGATGTTTATCAGTTTTGCATATGCGGTACAGCTGGCGCCGTGGCTTCTCGTGACGCGCTGTACGTTTATGTACCATTATTTCCCGAGTGTGCCTTTTATCATCATGATGATCGTCTATGTGATGACGATCCTGGACCGCAAGGAGGACAAGCACTGGCGGCGGTGGATCTACGTCTATATGGGCGCGGCACTGGGACTTTTTATCCTGTTTTATCCGGTTATCTCCGGAACGCCGGTGGACGGGAACTTTATCCGAGACGGATTAAAGTGGCTGCCTGACTGGGCGCTGTATATATAAGTTTTTGAGGAGAATCCGATGAATCGTAACGAGTTTTTAGTCTGTAGAGAATATGCATCGATCGATCTGGCGTTTTCTCTTTATAATCTGCGCGAGATGCTGAGCGGCGAGCCGGATGAGGATGAGCCGGATCGACGCG